>JBIIGV010000173.1:0-5101 GCA_044236265.1 Oligoflexales bacterium | reverse complement strand
AAACCGAATGAATTCATTCTTGTTGCAGCCTTTGATGATAGGGAGGCTGCAGAAAACGTTTTAAAAAAGTGGTCGATTCAGGCACCATGTTTCATGGGCGAAGATCTGGTCGATGGTCTTGGTATTTCATCGCTACCTTGGTCCAAAAAATTATAAAGCTAATTGAGACAGGGAATGTCCTATGACCGAAGCGCTCCATCACAAAATAGTCATTGTTGGGGGCGGCACGGGTGGCATTTGTGTGGCTGCAAGGCTAGCGAGGGCCGGATTCGGCAAAGACATCGCAATTATTGAGCCTAGTGATAGCCATTACTACCAGCCGCTATGGACGCTTGTTGCGGCTGGGGTTTTTGACATGAAGGCAAGCACTCGCCCAACCAAGGACTTCATTCCAAGGGGTGTTCACTGGTATCAGGATGCTGCGATTGCAATTTCTGCAGCCAATAAATCATTAAGAACTCGGAATGGATCAACGATTACGTTTGACTGGCTGGTCTTGGCTCCAGGAGTCGAACTAGATTGGGATTCTATCAAGGGCGCTCGTGAGGCTTTGGCGACCCCGAATGTCAGTTGTATTTATGACCGCGATTATGTCGCAAAAACAGAGGGTATTCTTAAGCGTGTCAGTTCTGGAAAGCTTCTTTTCACGTTTCCACCGCCACCCGTCAAGTGTGCAGGAGCTCCTCAGAAGATTATGTATCTTGCTGATGAAATGCTGCGAAGACGCGGAGTGCGAGAGCAATTTGCTATTGAGTACCGTTCGGCTTTGGCCGGGATCTTTGGCATCCCGGTGTTTGCTGATTTGTTGAATCGAATTGTCTCCCGTAAAAACATTAAGACATTTTTCAATCAAAAATTGATCGAAGTTCGTGCTCGTGAAAGACAGGCCGTCTTTGTGGATGTTGCTGATAGTCAAAAGATGGAAATAATTAGTTACGAATACTTACATATTGTCCCTTCCATGCGCCCACCTGATGTGATTCGTTCCAGTGATGTCAGTGTGGCTGAAGGAGCTGGCCGAGGTTGGATCGATGTGAATCCCTACACTTTGCGGCATCAACGGTGGCCAAATGTCTTTGCATTGGGAGACGCATGTAATGCTCCTAACGCCAAAACGGGTGCTGCAATCAGGAAGCAAGCACCGGTGTTAGTGGACCATCTGCTAAGAGCGATGTCAGGGCAAGTTAGCGATAGGACATATGATGGCTACGCATCATGTCCATTGGTCACAGGCTTTGGAAAAGTGGTTCTTGCTGAGTTTGGTTACGACGGTAAATTAATGCCGTCTTTTCCTTTGAATCCTGCCCGGGAAAGTCGGTTAATGTGGTGGCTGAAGACGATAGTGTTGCCTCGTTTATATTGGTATTTAATGTTACGCGGACGTGCGTAACGGAAAGGAATCGGTCTATGAAAATCTTGAGGTTGAAATCTGTTTTGTTAGTTGTTTCATTGTTTTTTGGGTTCGCAACCAGTGTGTTCGCTGCTGACATGCTCGGAAAGCCTGCGCCATTATTTGGTGCCAAGAACCAGGATGGTAAGGAGTTTAAACTCGAGTCCCGTAAGGGGCAGGGCTATACAGTTTTGTTCTTTTATCCGAAAGCTGGGACACCTGGTTGCACCAAGCAAGCCTGTGCGTTTAGGGATGCGATTAAGGTGATTCGTAAACAGGGGGCTGAGGTATACGGAATCAGCTCGGATGATGTTGGACAGCAGAAGAAATTTCATGACGAACACAAAATGACGTTTGATCTGATCAGCGATACAGATGGCAAAATCATTGAGCTTTACAAAGTAAAAATGCCAGTTATCAACATGGCGAAGCGCCAAACATTTATCCTCGATGAAAATCTTACGATTAGGAAGCATTTCGAAGATGTAGACCCCTCTTTGGATGCAAAGAATGTCGCCGCAGCCATCGCAGAGCTCAAAGAAAGCGCTAAAGCTATTCCTGTCAAAAAATAAGATTTTTGAAATAGCTAGGCGTTTCATGTAAAATTAAAGCATGCCAGATATGAGGTTGCATGGAACGCATAGCCATTTACTATCGTGTCTCAACAGACAAGCAAGATCTTGATAGCCAAAAAGTGGCCATCGACAGGTGGCTCGCTGACCTTCCAAAGAAGCCTAAAAGTGTTCACGTGATTCAGGATGAAGGTGTTTCAGGTAAACACGAGAATCGTCCAGGCTACCGTGAGCTACTGGGACTCGCAGTTCAGCGTAAAATTGACACGATCGTTGTTTACCGTCTCGATCGTCTAAGTCGTAATGCAACAGTAGCTATTAAAACTCTGCTCGAGCTCGATGAGTACGGGGTCGGATTTATATCCGTCACGCAGCCAGTGTTGAACCTTGGCCACGCAAATCCATTTCGTAGAACGATGTTGGCAGCGTTTGCTGAAATTGCCGAGATCGAGCGTGAAACGATTGTGGCCCGCGTGCGAAGTGGATTAGAAGCGGCCAAACGCCGTGGAGTTGTTCTGGGAGCGCCTGTTAAGGTCACGGATGATGTGGTCATAAAAGCGCGCGAATTAAGAGCAGAAGGTCGAAGTTACAAGGAAATTGCAGAGGCCTTGGATGTATCAGTCGGGTCTATTCACAAAGCTCTTAAGGCAGAAACCGTGAAAGACGTATAAGTCAGAACGTGTCAAAGATCTTTGACAAAAAACCCAAGCTTGCGCTTGGGTTTTTATTTTGAAAGACGGTCACGGAAGTTGTTACTTGCTTGTCTGGCGACAGGTCAATGCGTCGGAATAGCCATCGATATTTAAAGTCATTTTTTTAGAGTTGCCGCCAACTGGGACTAGGGATCCCACAACTTTTTGAGTTTCCGATTCAACTAGCTCAAGCGTTTGGTTCTGGGAAAGCTTCAGTACAAACGTCTTTAGGGATTCTTGATAAAGCTCATTAAATATTTCTTTTCCGGTGCCAAGATTAAATGCGTGAGTGGAGTACTCAATGACGTCGGCATTTTTCATATCGGCTGCTAAAACAACGCGCGTCGCATAAACTCGTGCATGAGGGTCACCAGGAACATCAACATCGGTATCGCAGGTTTTTACACCCTTCACAGGGACGTGATTGAGGCTTGAAGATTGGCTAGAAGAGCCACAAGCAGTCAGGGTAATCATGACGGGTAGAGCGAGCAAAAAAGACATTGTTTTCATGGGCCGGTTCCTTTCAAAATGTATTAAATAGCCTTGAAAAGGCTGGGCAATTTCTAAGGTTTTTTAACGAAAAAGTCAATAATTTCATTCCAGAACTGAGTGGCGCCTCATTAAGTCAATTAAGGTCCTGAAACGATTAGATATAAGCTTTGAGGGCCTACATGCAGATGAGCGGATTTCACCAGGGGGCTAGTGACTTTTTTACAATTACAACCTGGCAGGGACTGACCTTTTGACAAGGCTTTTGAGGTTAGCAAAGATTAAAATTACTGGGGCATCAGACTTTGTTTTTCAGACCTGGCAGGCAGTAATTGCCGTCTGTCATTCTGGTGACGGCATTGACGGTCACCATGGTGGACCATCTATACTCGAGATACTAAATTCTTACTCATTTTTGGAGGTTCTGGATGAGACGGTTTGTTCTGGCTACGAGTGTTTTCTTTCTTTCTACCGGAGTCGTTTTTGCCGGGAAGGCTCACCGTGAAGCGATGAAGGGCTTTGAGCCAAAGGCCAAGGAAGCCTCTGCTGCGATAAAGTCAGGTTGTGGCTGTGCGCCATCGATGGCTTGGGATGCGAAGGCGTTTGATAAGACACCAGGTGAAAAAGTCGATGATTACAGGAAGAATGTTGAAAAGGAATTTGAGGATATTGCCAAGACTGCAAAAGAGTTCTGTAGTGATGCAGAGAGCAAGAAAATCTTCTGTTCAAAAGTTAAAAAAGTCGTTGTTTCTACAAAGACAACTGGTAGTGATCCAGACACAAAATACGCAAATGGCACCTTTACCATCGTCACGACAGACCAGATGGCGTCTGGTGGCTATGGGATGAAAAATGAAATGGAGAAGTGGTAATAAAGTCTGCCTAGCTCAGGCGTTATTATTGATAGAGGGGACGCGCGAGCGTTCCCTCCTGGCTTTTACTTAGCTACGATTAAAGATTAACGGTGGAGTTCAACAATGCTCAGACTTTTAACACTGGCTATGTGTCTTATGTCCGGAACTAGCTTTTCGGCTGACTTAACTCCGGGAAAAATTGCGAAAGTTTACAAAAGTGCTGATGGCGTTACGGTCACTATCGTTCCGCTCATGGGTGGGGAGACGAAAAATTTTATCGTGACGGTTGAAGGGACTGACAGTCGACTTGAGGATCTGGCCATGCTTCAGATAGCGGAGTCTGAGGATCGTGAGACGGCCTTTTATACTTTTATAAACGACGACAAATTCTTCACACTAGTGTTTTCTGAAAACACTTGGGGCGGCAAGAGCGTGATGCTTTCCTTGCCTGAGGCTCCCATGAAGAAAATTTCGCTTAAATATAACGATAAAGACTCCAAGAAAGTCGATCCAAAGACAATCGTAAAAAAACACGAAGATCAGATTAAGGACGGATCTATTTCGCGTGTTGAGTTGAGTGATGAGAAGGATTGGAAGGGTCATGTGAATGGAGTGTTTAGACGCTCGGTTAATAATACAAAGGCTTACTGTGGGAATGGAATTGGTTCAAGTGTGGATTGGGACTCCGTCGACCGCAAACTTTACAATAAGATTCCATTGGCTAGCATGTGCCGTCGGCCTGCCGACGCTTTGAGTCGCATCTGTAAAGACGATTCTAAAAAGAGCATCAACACTAAAGTTAGCGGAATCACCTGTGTTGTGAGTTCTTCACAGGCCTTGAGCTTCGGTGCAGATAAACGTCTTATCTGGAAGGTTCCGTCAAGTGGTGTTGTAGATGTGCCGGCTATGGAAAAGCAGCTTAGACAATTAATCGATTAATCGTACTTGGAGAGATTCATATGAGATGCTTACACATATTGTTGATTTCGGGTCTAGCCGTAACGGCTTCAGTGGCAAAAGCCGATATTTTTGCGATCAAGAGCCTGGATGGCTTTGAAAAATGTCTCCAGCAAGATCACCTTGTGGAGACGGTGAAGTCTGGCT
>JBIIGV010000136.1:0-7124 GCA_044236265.1 Oligoflexales bacterium | reverse complement strand
ACAGTAGTATCTCGCGCGGCAACTGCTGAGACAAGTAACCCGACAATTAGATACTATCTTTCCATTTACTCATATGACGATGGTGTTTTAAACCTCCCGCGTAACGCCCATACGTTTGCGGGCTTCATTGCGTATGATCACGCGAACCAAACCGTGATCGAGCGCTTTTCGATTAGCTGGCTTCCATCTGTAGGCACTGTATCCTTGTTTGGACCAATCGAACGCGGTCGTAACTATACGGTTCCCGAAACATTTCAAATAGCCTGGAGACGTCAGCTCGATATTTTGCGGTTTGGCCCCCATGAGGTTGGCGTGGAGTTTTTTCAGCTGGCGAGAAATCAATGGGCTCGCCTCGAACAGGCGACTATCGATGGCAGTATTCTGTATAAAGCCGTCGACGGAGACCTGCGGTATCGGAGTGACTATCCCGTGATTAACTGTATGCACGCTGTTTCGGGAATTATTGGTGACTTGGAGATGGGTCGTCTTAGGGGGCGATCCGGTAGTTCAAGAATCGATGGATACTTCTCACCGTTTTATCTTGAGACAGAAATTCCTGACGTGGTGTTTAAATCATTCCTGGCGTATGAGCGGGGGCACTAATTATTTGAAAAAGAAAAAAGCCACAGCCGCCTCCTGGTAGCTGTGGCCCATTCCACGAACTTAATCAGTGACCATCTTCAGTTCTTGCATCCTTCAAGATCTGTGCACAACTTTCAGCGCTATACTTCTTTTTAAGATCTTTCTGAAGAGCGATAATCGTATCTAAGCAGGTTTGTGCGTCCTGGTTAGCTAGATTAAAGTCGATCTTCTTACGAACAACCAACTTGCCTTGAGCATCGACCATGTCGGTGCCGGCGCGGTGACGCTCCTGGATAACCTTGTCACGGCAAGGAGGAGCATTATCTGAAATGTCAGCGTAGGTTTGACGCTTTTTGTTTATCGCGCGCTGGCAAGCAGCCCAGGCAGCAACGTCGCCTTCGACAGTCGAGTGTTCGATTGCGTCAACTGTGATGTTGTAGTTTTGTACGGCAGGACGGTCACTATACATAAACGCATTGCCTTCACTCTTGATGACTTTGTCGTCGCCAGTGGAACCAGCAACATAGTCGACCTTAACTTCTTCCGCTTGACGAACCTTGTCTTTGTTGGTGCAGCCTTGGATGACCATAACTGCTACCGGGATCAGTCCCAGAACAAACTTTGCATTCAATTTCTTACTAGTCATGTGACCTCCTCAGTCTTCCTTGGAGAGGGCTATCGGAAGGGTTTGGTAAAGGTTTAGAAGAAAAATGACAAGTGCTGTGGTTTCCGCGGGTTAACCAACGGCACAATGCAAAAACAGTCTTCTCGAGGCAGGTTGCCAGGGGGCAAGTGATTACGAAAAAAGGTGAGGTCTTCAGAATTGCAGCAGAGTGTCAGTCAAATTTTAAATATGACGGGGGATTCAATCGACCGTTTGATAAGATCGGCTAAAGTAAAA
This sequence comes from Oligoflexales bacterium, assembly GCA_044236265.1. Lineage (GTDB taxonomy): Bacteria > Bdellovibrionota_B > Oligoflexia > Oligoflexales > RGVZ01 > CAMDKS01. The sequence goes on along the minus strand of JBIIGV010000136.1, from coordinate 5,641 downwards.
ATTCATCGACAGGCTTTGGATCCATATCGTTCATGGGAACAATGATGTGTTCATTTGTCGCATCGTCTCTTGCCGTAGCTCCAGCGCGCTGCGCCTGAAGGCGGTTATTGACCGCTCTTACACCTAAGATGCGGTCAGCGATTCGTCCAAGGAAAAATACGGCTGCTTTGTTTTGGACGTCGCCTATTAGTGTGACGATATTGTGGTGGCAGACGATTTTGACTCGACTCGTATCAAGAGGTGAAAGCATTAAGAACCTTAGTTGCAGATCGCGGACGATTTGAGTGTCTGGGCGATCGAAGCCATGAGGGTTCACAGCGATCGCATTATAAGCGTAACGCCTCTCCATAAAGAATGGCGGATAGAATGTTTCGTAGTATGGAGCCATTATTTCAGTCCGTAAAATGCCCCGGTCACGATAAATCGCAACCGGGGCTTCAGCTAGGTCAAACTGGGATTGGGAGGAATTAGAAGCATCCCTGCTTGATCTCGTCGGCAATGAGGGATTTCAGACGTTTGACGTTATCTTCGTCCTGCTTTTTGACGTCAGACCAATAAGCCTGGATCCTCTCTCGACCTTTGGCATTGGCAATGTGCTCGTCGTAGTGCCATATGGCGTCCAGTCTATGTCCAAGGTCTTGAACCAGATCGTAATCATGATCCGCGCAGCTCGTCGAAGGACTGCAGGGTCCTGACGCGGTGTGCTTTTTTGATACAGTCATATTGAAATCCTCCAATAAAAATTTTTAAAAATTAGCGCGCGCTCGTTGCTGCAAGCGTTCATTGATATGAAAGCAAGGTGTGTGCCATCGAACAAAGTTGGCATGTGCACTTGTTTAACTCCTGATTTGCAGATTTTTTTTCTGGTCGATTTTCGCGCACGCTGAATGAATCGGAGCAAAATAAAAAATATCCCGCGCTGGACACGGCCCAAAACTTTCGATAGATGGATGTCGGGATTGAAAACACACACGAGGAGAAAATTTATGATGCAGGCACCTACAGCAACTGACGCACCAAAACCGGCAAAGGAAGAATTTCGAATCATCGGAGACTCAGAGACAATGCAAAATCTCCGCCGAAAGCTGAGGCGCGTGGCGGGAAGTAAGGCTGACACCGTATTAGTTCATGGAGAAAGTGGTGCAGGTAAAGAACTCGCAGCGCGCGCGATTCATGAATGGAGTGATCGATCCAATGCGCCATTTGTTGAAATCAACTGTGCAAGTATTCCGGAGTCACTCCTCGAAAGTGAGCTTTTCGGATATGAGCGCGGCGCGTTTACAGACGCCAAAGAGCGGAAACTCGGTCTTTTTGAGGTTGCAGGCCATGGCACAGTGTTTTTGGATGAAGTGGGGGAGATGCCAGCAAAGCTGCAAGCGAAACTGCTTCGTGTGATTGAGTACCGACGATTCAAACGAGTTGGTGGAACACGCGATATCGAGTTTCACGGTCGGATTGTTGCAGCAACGAATCGTCATCTTGATCAGGAGATCAACAATGGCGCCTTTCGTGCCGACTTATACTACCGATTGAATGTTGTGCCGATCGTTGTTCCGCCCCTTCGTGAACGAAAGTCCGATGTGCCGCTTTTGGTTGAGTATCTTTTGGATAAGATTTCTTCTAGCTTAGGTGTAGATCGGCCGAGTGTGACCTCCGATGCGATGCTTGATATGACCAAATATTCTTGGCCTGGCAATGTCAGAGAGCTACGCAACACCCTGCAACGGACTATTATTTTCCATCAGCCAAAGATCATTACGCCTGATGTGCTGGAAATCAACCCTGCCAGTCGAGCTACTGTCTCTGGAAATAATACAGCGACTAAGTTAACTCCGGCTCGCGATCAACAAGCTCTACCAGCAGGTTCAGAGGATTTTGTATTGCCGCTCGGTGGTATTGATCTTGAAGATCTTGAAAAAAGTATGCTGATGCAAGCTCTTGAGCGTGCACGCTATAACCAAACCAAAGCCGCTCGACTTTTACATGTTACAAGGCACACGCTCCGCTACCGTCTGGAAAAATTCGGTTTACTGACGGCCACTGTTTAAGTGGCATCGTGAGGAGGTCATCATGTATCGAGATAGAGTGGATGCTGGTGAGCAGTTGATTCAGGATTTGAGGGGTTATGCGCATGCCGGTGACGCTGTCGTGTGGGGACTACCTCGCGGTGGTGTTCCCGTCGCTCGGGCGATTGCCGCTGGCCTGGAGTTACCGCTGGATGTTTTTGTGGTGAGAAAGATCGGAGTTCCATGGCACAAGGAAGTAGCCATGGGAGCGATAGCAGAGGGTGGCTTCAAGCTTCTCAATCGTGACTACATCGATGAGATCGGCGTCACCAATGAGGAGCTGGAGGACGTTCTAAAGACCGAAGTGGCGGAGCTTAAACGGCGCGAAAAGATTTTTCGCAAAGGGCGTCCAAGAGATACTGCTCATAATAAGGTCGTTATTCTTGTTGACGATGGACTTGCGACCGGCGCCACTATGAAGGTGGCGTTGGCGGCGATTCGTACAGAGCATCCGAAGAAAGTTGTCGTCGCAGTACCAGTGTCACCACCTGAAGCTGCAAAGGAGATTCAGTCTCTTGCTGACGAATTCATTTGTCCTAACGTCACCCCATACTTTTGGGGTGTCGGTGGGGCCTATGAGTCTTTTCCTCAGTTAACAGATGACCAGGTGATTTGGGCTCTCGACGAGCGTCGTCCCGTCACCGTCTAGGAAATTGGGGACACACGACCAAACCCAAATTGTTGCTATATTTAGCTACAATTTGGGTTTGGTCGTGTGTCCCCAAATAAAAAACGAGAAGAGGGTGGTGGTTTTATATAACGGCCGCAACCGCTACATTCAACCGCCACCCTTTCCCACATCCGCGCACGTTGGGATTTCCCCAGTACGCCGTTAGAGTCGGCTCTCCTACTGATGAAGCGTTCCTACAGGTCCCAGGCGATTAAGTCTCTTCCTCCACGTTCACGCCAAAGGTATAGTTTGCTTTCACCCATAGCACTTTTCAAAGCTAGCTCTAAAAGTGCCGCCGTACAAATGAGGTCAATATAGAATATGGCCTCACTTTACTCCTGAGATCCTCGCATCCTGTTAGGGATACTTAGCCGATCTCAACTGCCCCACTTTTGAACCAATCTCTCGTTTCGCTTAACCCCGTGAAGAGTCTTGCTTGTCTCGAGATCGTTGTGCTGACTCCAGGAAGTCATCAGCACATTCAAAACTGGATCCGCGCTTTTCCACACACCCCTTCTCAACATGTCATCCCAAACCATCCCATCAAAAAGACTAACGAGTGCTTCAGTTCGGTGCTTCCCCGTTAATGCTAGCCTTCGTCCTGTTGGCGTGGACTCGGCTCTTTTTTTCAATACGGCCCTCGTCTGCGGAGGGCCGCATCTGGGACTTAAGGTTCGCTTTCGCTATGACCTGCTAAGTCGCCCCTGCTCTAAAGTCAGATCTCTTCAGAGCTGTTTGTAGCCAGCTGCCATTGATGTGGTCACCCATATCATTGGTGGCCTTAGCTACGGTAGTAACCGAACAATTCTACCGGCGGATCTTTCATCCGCGGGAGTGTCTGGTTAGCATCGCTGCTTCCCAACACATAGATCAGTAATGCATGTGCCGTGCCAATCGTTGCTATCTAGCGCAAAGTAAAAAAATTCCAATCATTCCAGTCAAAGTTTAAGGATGAGTATTTTTTTATCGCAAGACTCGTACCCCAAATTCTCGTGCTTTCGGGCAATTTGCGCCTGTTGGTACGATCATCTCAATTGGTCAGAGTACGATTGAAACGCGACGTGAGTTGGCGTGTAAATTGCTCTCAAATTTTTGGTTGATTTAAACGCTGCAACGTAAAAGGGGGTTGGGTATGGAATCGCGGTATCAAAATATTCTGACAGAGTTGGCGGGCAAGCGCGGAGGTCCCTGCTTGTCAATGTATCTAACAACCGCTGCGGGTAAAAACGGTTGTGATGAGACCATCCTCAGATTTAAAAACCTAAAGAGAAAAGCATTAAAGTCCCTGAATAGGGGCTACGATGATTCCGTGGTCCATCAGTTTACGGACCGGCTGGAGAGGATCGAACACGACACGGAGTTCTGGAGCTATCAAACTGGTGGTCTGGCAGTGTTTATGACTCCCACCTACGAGAGGCTGGAGAAGTTACGGCGCAAGGTTGAGGATGAGGTCGTTGTCGCCGATAGGTTTTATATAAAGCCTTTGATGTACCTGTTTCAGACTTTGGATCAGTTTCTCGTTCTTGCCGTATCCATGAATCATGTAAAGCTTTATGTTGGAGATCGCGACCGACTCGAGGCTGAGACGATCAATGAGCTAAATCTTGCTTACAATCAGTTTTGGGGTGAGCCAAATGTTGATCGCCGTATGGCAGCCCTGTCGGTTGCAGGTCATTCCGCTCCGAATGGTAAGAGCCGGGCTTTATTCCACAATTACGATGATGTCCATGCTCGCAGAAAAATCGATCTAAGCCGATACTTTGCCGCTATTGATGATGTGGTCTGCAAAGCGTTATCCGGTGGTTCGTCTCTCCCCGTGGTCTTGGCAGCACTCCCGGAACATCAAGATCTTTACCGAGCTCATAGTCACATAAAGCACCTCTTGCCTAAAGGTATACTTGGAAATCCGGATGTGATGAGTGTTGGGGATCTGCGGGATAAAGCTTGGTCGATAATTAAGCCTCACTACGAATCCATTTGCCAGCAATTGGTCTCAGAGTATTCGAGCGCGGCTGTCACAGGAAAAGCGTCTGACCAATTGCATCAGATCGCTAAGGCGTTATCTCAAGGCCGTGTCGGTAAGCTTTTAATCGAAAAGAATCGCATCATACCGGGCAAGTTTGTTCCAGATCCTGGAGTGGTGCTATTCGCCGATATTGGTAATCCTCACATCAATGATCTTCTCGATGATTTTGCCGATGTTGTTGAGCAAAACTCGGGAACGGTCACCGTTCTTGCCAAAGATAAAATGCCAACTGATACCGGTGTCGCCGCCATCTATCGGTATTGATCGCTGGGTGACTTCGGTCACGTGGCGCGCATTTGTTAGTTATGCGGTAAATCCGCAATGGTTCCGTTTGTAAAATTCTCGAGTGACGTCTACGGATAAAAGTATTTTTCAAACTTGGCTTCACAATTGCATGGTAAAGCACCCGCTGGCCTCTCGGTCCTCGGAATAACGTTAACGTAAGGAGAATTCTTATGGCTCGTGAAACAACATCATTGATAGGTTCACCATTAATATCCCCTCGTGCCCCCTTGTTGCGCGGCCGCGACCTGTTTCGCGACTACTCGCGGATGATGGATAATTGGCTCAGGGGACCAACAATACTAGAGTCGATGGAGGACGAGTTCGTATCTCCTCGAGTAGACGTCGTTGAAGATGAGAAAACTGTGGAAGTGACAGCTGATATTCCTGGTATTGACGAAAAAGACATTAAGGTTGAGCTTCGCAATGGTACGCTTTGGATCGAAGGTGAGCGCAAGGAAGAGAAAAAAGCGGAAGGGCGCAATTTCTTCCGTTCTGAGCGCTCTTACGGTTCCTTTGAACGCGGCATCGGTCTACCCTGTGACGTCGAGAAGGGTAATATCGAGGCTTCGTTTAAAAACGGCGTTCTTAGAGTTG
>JBIIGV010000212.1:0-3268 GCA_044236265.1 Oligoflexales bacterium | reverse complement strand
GCATCGGCCCGTCACGTCCCTACCCTTTAAGCCTCGCGCGCGTCGCGGTGCTTTAACAGGAACAGGCCGATTCCATGGACGGAATCGGCCTTTTTTATTGTCTTTTCAACAGCCGCCTACCGCCTGATCAAAAAGTAATCAGATCAACTATTGCGTTTACCTACCGATGGGTTGGTGGAATCGACAAGATTCTGTAGAAATAGGGCTTTGGAGGCGAACTGTCAGTTGAATCCCTAACGTAATTAGGGGATTATGGTTCGCCGGTCGAAAATACTGAGCTCTCTTCTGTAATGTTCAAAGTCTCGCGTGAGGTAATTGATACAATGGCTGTTGATGTAAAGATGCCAAATGTTGGCGAATCCGTTCAAGAAGGTGTCATTCACAAGTGGCGCTTCAAGTCTGGAGACTTCGTCAATCGTGATGATGTTCTTGTCGAGCTTGAGACCGATAAAGCAACGGTTGAGGTTGTCGCTGAGTCTAGTGGCGCCATCGAGATCATCAAAAAGCAAGGTGAGACGGTTGCCATCGGTGAAGTGATGGCGCGTATCGATACGTCAGCAACAGCACCGGCTGGTGGCGCTAAGCCTGCAGCGGCTCCTGCGCCATCTGCTGCTCCCACAACACCTCCTGCTCCTCCAACCGTCACTGCTGCCCCGCCGGCACCTCCTCCTGTAACGCAAGCAAGTTCAATGCCGCTCAGCCCTGCTGTTCGTCGCATGACCGAAGAACATGGAATCAGCCCAGGGTCAGTTCACGGTACGGGGAAAGACGGTCGTATCACCAAGGGCGACGTGATTGCACACATGGAAGGTGGAGCTCCCGCTGCAGCGTCCTCCCCTGCTCCTGCGATGATGCGAGCCAGTGTGCCCGCCGGTGTTCGCACTGAGCGTCGCGAGCAAATGTCCTTGCTGCGCCGCCGCATTGCAGAACGTTTAGTTCATGCGCAGGAAACGGCTGCGATCCTTACAACCTTTAACGAAATCGACATGAGTAATGTCATGAAGATTCGTAACGACTACAAAGACAAGTTCAAGGAAAAATACGGTGTAGGCCTGGGCTTTATGAGTTTCTTCATCAAAGCAGCAGTCGAAGCGTTGAAAACCTACCCTGCCGTCAATGGTTGGATCGATGGCAACGATATTGTTTACCATGATTACTACGATATCGGTGTAGCCGTTTCGTCCAATCGCGGACTTGTGGTTCCTGTGATTAAAGACGCCGATCACCTGTCGATGGCTGAGCTTGAAATGGCTGTGGGTGACTACGGTAAACGTGCTCGTGATGGCAAACTTTCTGTAGATGAGATGACAGGCGGAACATTTACCGTGTCTAACGGCGGCGTATTTGGTTCTTTGATGTCGACTCCAATTTTAAATCCACCGCAAAGTGCGATTCTCGGTATGCACAAAATTCAGGAGCGCCCCGTTGTCGTAAACGGTGAGATTGTCATTCGCCCCATGATGTATGTGGCCTTGTCTTATGATCACCGCATCATCGACGGTAAAGAATCCGTGAGCTTTCTCGTTAAGATTAAAGAGCTCGTAGAAGATCCAACCAGACTGCTTGTGGGGGTTTGATCGATGGCTACGTATGACGTGATATTTGTTGGTGGTGGTCCTGCTGGATACACGGGAGCGATTCGAGCAGGGCAGCTTGGGCTTAACGTTGCCTGCGTCGAGTTTAGAGGTTCCCTGGGCGGTACCTGTTTAAACGTAGGCTGTATTCCTTCGAAGGCACTTTTGCAAAGCAGTGAGTTTTTTCACCACGCTCAGCATAAGTCCGCAGAGCATGGCATCAAATATCAAAAAGTAGAGTTTGATGTCGCGCAGATGATGAAGCGTAAAGACGGCATTGTCAGCAGTCTGACCAAAGGCATTGAAGGCCTCTTTAAGAAAAACAAAGTCACTTACATCAAAGGTAAGGGCACATTTGTAAACGCAAACACCATCAAAGTCACAACGATGGATGGCGGCGTCGAAGAACATACCGCGAAATCGTTTGTCATAAGCACGGGTTCAACGCCAATCGAGTTGAAAGCCATCGCGCCCTTTGATGGTAAAGACATCGTAAGCTCGACGGAGGCGTTGTGTTTTGAAAAGGTGCCAGAGCATTTAGTTGTTATCGGCGCTGGTGTGATTGGTCTGGAGATGGGAAGTGTGTGGCTCCGTCTAGGCTCAAAAGTCACAGTCATTGAGGCTTTGGACCGCGTGCTACCTCCGATGGATGCAGCCGTCTCAGCTGAGATGAAAAAGATTCTTGAAAAGCAGGGTATGGAGTTCATGCTTTCTACCAAGCTGACGAAGGCAGAAAAATCAGGGAAGAAAGTCAAAGTCACCGCCGAACGTGACGGAAAACCAGTCACCATTGACTGTGACAAGGTGCTCGTAGCTGTGGGGCGTAGGGCCTACACAGATGGCCTCGGGCTTGAGGCTGTGGGTCTTGCGCCAAGGAAAGACGGCAAGCTTGACGTCAATCATCACTATCAAACAGCCGTAGCCAACATCTTTGCTGTTGGAGATGTGATTGATGGTCCGATGCTAGCGCACAAAGCCGACGAAGAGGGTGTAGCTGTCGCCGAGATTATTGCCGGTAAGCCTGGGCATGTAAATTACGAGGCAATCCCGAATGTGGTTTACACGTGGCCAGAAGTGGCCTCTGTTGGCATGAATGAGGAAGAGGCTAAAGCCAAAGGCCTTAACTACAAAACCGGTAAAGTTCCCTTCATGGCCAATGGTCGTGCGCGTGCATTCGGTGAGACGGATGGATTTGTAAAAATTATTGCAGATGCGAAAACCGATCGCATCATTGGCGCTCACATCATCGGGCCAAACGCCTCTGAACTGATCGCTGAACTGGTTATTGGCGTTGAGTTTTCAGCGAGTGCAGAAGATATCGGTCGTTCAAGTCATGCGCACCCGACATTGGCTGAAGTTATGAAAGAAGCTGCATTGGCCGTTGATAAACGTTCATTGAACTTTTAAAGGACACGCGATCCATGAGTGGAAACAAATTTACCTACGCGACTGCGACAAACGCCGGATACATGGAAGAGCTTTACGACAAATATCGTAAAGACCCTAACTCCGTAGAGGAAAGCTGGCGTAAGTTTTTCGAAGGTTATGAATTTGCTGTCACCCATGGAGCAGGGGAGGCGGCCGCCTCTGGATCTGGTGATCAGGAAGCTGCCAAGGTTGAGGCCTATATCAATGCCTACCGAGTGCTAGGCCACCGTAGCGCCCATCTAAATCCGCTGATTCCAAAGCCTGCA
>JBIIGV010000127.1:0-7944 GCA_044236265.1 Oligoflexales bacterium | reverse complement strand
CATTAAGAGCTGATATGCAGCCGGAAAACCACGGTTTAAAAGACGTCAACCGTTCGCGTAAATTTGTTGCGGCAAATCTACCGACTGAAACGCCGATGACATTTGATGAGATCAACCAGCTCATGCAGGAAACCTACTGCGGAAAAATTGGCGCAGAGTTTCGCGACAGCGATGACATTGATTTCGTAAAGTGGATCCAGGTGAAAATGGAGTCTTGCCGCAATAAGCCAAAGATCTCCAAAGAACAAAAACTTGCCATTCTTGACTCTTTGGTGAAAGCCGAGGGTTTTGAGGCGTTTCTGCAAGCGCGCTTTCTCGGTCAAAAGAGGTTTTCGCTCGAAGGCGCAGAAAGCTTCATGCCGCTTTTAGAGACCATGACGACGATTGGTGCCACCAACGGTGTTGAAGAAGTGATCATGGGTATGGCTCACCGGGGGCGTCTTGGAACGCTTTGTAACTTCATCGGTAAAACCTATGAGGCCATGCTGAAGAAATTTGAAGGCAGCGAGTTTAATCCATTCCAAATTGACGGTGACGTGAAGTATCACTTGGGGTTTGCTGGAGAGCGTAGCTTTGCTGGTAAGAAAGTTCGACTTTATCTGTCGCCAAACCCAAGCCACCTTGAAATTGTTAATCCCGTAGTCGAAGGGTTTTCTCGTGCTCGTCAGCGCCTGATCGGTGATAAGGACCGCAAAAAAGTCTTGCCGCTGCTTATTCACGGTGATGCAGCGTTTATGGGGCAGGGGCTTGTGGCTGAGACTCTCAACCTTGCCGAGCTTCAAGGCTATACCACCGGCGGAACGATCCATGTCATCATCAATAACCAGGTGGGCTTTACAACGGATCCGAGTGACAGCCGTTCATGTGAGTACTCATCAGGAATTGCAAAAATTCTGAAAGCTCCAGTGCTGCATGTGAATGCGGATGATCCGGAAGCGGTGGTATGGTCTGCACAGATTGCCGCCGAGTATCGTCAAAAGTATCAAAAAGATTTTGTCATCGATCTTGTCGGCTATCGCCGCCACGGTCACAACGAGACCGACGAGCCAAGCTTCACCCAGCCATCGATGTATAAAATCATTGCTAAGCATCCGACGGTGCTTGCGCAGTATGGTGAGCGTCTGATTGCAGAAGGTGTCATTACGGCTGATGATCTGAAAAGACGTCAGGCTGACTTCCGAGCCAAGCTTCAGGAAGCGTTTGATCTCCTAAAATCAGGAGACACCAAAAACGACAAATTTAAAGACAAGTACCCAAAAGATTTTGAAGACGTATTTCATCCAAACCATGGCGATGAAACTGCCATGGAAAAGCCTGTAAAAACTGCAGTACCGGCAAAGACTCTTTCTGAAGTTGCCAAGAACATGGTCGCGGTTCCAAGTGGCTTTACCGTGCACCCGAAGTTGGTCAAGCTACTTGAACAACGCGGTAAGATGGCTGATAAGGATGGTTCTGGTGTCGACTGGCCGATGGCTGAGCTCTTGGCGTTTGGAACTCTTGCTAAAGAAGGTCACCACGTTCGCCTATCAGGACAAGACTGTCAGCGCGGAACGTTCTCAAGCCGGCAAGCTGTGCTTCGCGATTACGAGACAGGCAACCCTCACTACAGTATGAATCAAATCACGTCTGATCAGGCCCCTGTTGAAATTCTCAATAGTCCCCTGTCAGAACTCGGAGTCATGGGCTTTGAGTTCGGGTACACGGTGGCTGATCACAATGCATTGGTACTTTGGGAAGGTCAGTTTGGTGACTTCGTTAACGGCGCTCAGATCGTCATAGATCAGTTCCTTGTGGCCAGTGAAGCAAAGTGGGGACAAACCTCTGGGCTTGTGCTTCTTCTTCCACATGGTTACGAAGGGATGGGTCCAGAACATTCTTCTGGTCGCCCGGAGCGTTTCCTGCAGTTGTGCGGTAATGCTAACATCCAAGTCGCTATTCCGACGACCGCAGCTCAGTACTTCCATATTTTGCGCCGCCAAGTCTGTCGTGACTTCAGAAAGCCTTTGGTGATCATGTCGCCAAAGTCACTACTGCGTCACGCGAAGGTCGTAAGCCCTGTGGCAGACTTTGAGAAGGGTCAGTTTGAAGAAGTGTTAGATGATGAGCGGATCAAAGATCCGAAGGCCGTTAAGCGCATTGTCTTCTGCACCGGAAAGATTTTCTACGAGATGCAGGAGGCAACATCCACTGGCCCAGAGGGTGAAGTGGCGCTTGTGAGAATTGAACAGCTTTATCCTTTCCCGGCCAAAAAAGTTGCCGACGTCATTGCTCGCTATAAAGGTGCGAAGGATGCGATTTGGGCCCAGGAAGAGCCTCAGAACATGGGTGCTTGGACCTTTATCCGTCCGCGTCTGGAAGAGCTTTTACCAGAGACCATCAGGCTCAAGTATGTGGGACGACGCGACTCAGGCACAACCGCCGAAGGTGTCACCAAGGCGCACACCGCTGAACAGGCGCGTATTATTAATGAAGCGGTTAATCCCAGCGTCACGAGTGTCAGCTCTGCCAAAAGCAACGCTAAACGCTAATCAAAGTCGATGAGGGTGACGGTTGATGATTGATTTAGTGACCTACAAGTGGCTCCACTTGATCGGCGTCTTTTTAATACTGTTTGCCTTTGGATCTCTGATATTCCGCGCAGCCACGGGAGTCGATCACCCGACTTTTTCGAAAAGACGCCTTAGCATAGCCCATGGGGTGGGTATGTTATTATCGCTGGTTGGTGGATTTGGGATGTTGGCGCGACTTGGAATTACGGGCGGTGATTGGCCTTCGTGGGTATCAACGAAGTTTGGGATTTGGCTCGCACTGGGGCTGATGATGGCGCCAGTTAATCGCGCACCAACGAGGGCTGCCACATGGTGGTGGTTAATTCTTTTGTTGGTGATTACAGCTTCCTTTTTAGGTCTTCATCATTCGACATTTGGTGGGTGAGTCATGCTTAGATCATTTATCTCCATAATCGTTCTTGCGTGTGTGGTTTCGGCTGCAGAGTCTTGCGTCACGAATAGTGAGGGTCGTAAGTCATTTAACATGATTGGCGATGGTCAGATGAATAATCTCGGTGACGATGCATACAAAGAAGTGCTGACGAAGGCGCAAAAAGAAGGAAAGCTTCTTTCAAAATCATCATCGAAGCATGAAGTGGTTGAGCGTATTGGTCGCCGCATTGCTGCCGCCAGTAAAGCAGATTTCAAGTGGGAGTTTGCTGTCATTGATGAACCAAAAACAGTGAATGCCTTTTGTTTGCCCGGTGGAAAAATTGCAGTCTATACCGGTATTATGCCTGTCGCCCAGTCCGAGGCTGCGCTTGCTGTCGTGATGGGGCACGAAGTGGCTCATGCAACCATGCGTCACGGCGCAGAGCGCATGAGTCAACAATTGGCAATTGCTGGTCTTGCCACGGCTGCTGATATTTCTTTGAAAGACAGCAAAAACCGTGATCTTTGGATGGCAGCCTTGGCAGTAGGAGCCAACTTTGGTGTGATTTTGCCATACGGCAGAGGTCATGAAACGGAAGCTGATTCTGTTGGACTTAAATATGCGGCTACCGCTGGATACGATCCCGCGGCTGCTCCTGAGTTGTGGAAGCGCATGGGGGCTTCTGGGATGTCGCCCCCTGAGTTTATGTCGACACACCCTGATCCGTCGAACCGCAGTCGTGCGCTGGCTGCAATGCAAGATCAAGTTAAGCCCCTTTACGACGGTAGTGAAAAGCAGACGGATCACCCCTTGCCCAAGTGATTTGAGATCTAAGGAGACGCTATGAAACATGTAACAATACTTTTGGCTGTGATGATGTTAACGATCGTCTCCTGCCGTACGACTTCGGTTCGAAGTCATAGTTTTACCAAAGCCGAGATTTCAGGGTGTGATTCCCGAGGTCTGATAAAGGCATTGGGCACGGGTGGATTATTCGGCACCAGAGGTGTCATTTATAACCAGGCCCATGTCATACCCGGCGTCATTCACCCACTGATGAAGGAAAAGGAAGCTACTGGATCCTTGGGGCTCTACCATGCGTATGAGCCAAAGGAGTCTGTTGAATCTGTGGCAACGGCTATGTCTGACATCGCTCTCCTCTCGACTAAGGTGCAAGCGGCAGAGCCACGCATGCCGTCTTCGCAAGCGGCTGTCTTTGAAGGCTTGGATAAGACACTGAACGTATTTTCAGTGGACGGCGCCAAACTACTTAAAGTCACGTCTCTAAAAGTAGACGTTCCTCCTGATGCATCAGCGATTATTATTATCAAGGGCCAAACCCCAGCTTTGACGGCAGCAAAGCTTGAGTCCCCAATTAATCCTGCAAAAACTCTTTTTGTTCTACCAGACGCCATATCATTTACGGTACGTGGAGACCGCTTTGCTGGAACTGTCATCGCCCCTAATGCGCAGATTCACTTAGATGCCAAGCATGAGGGAAGTCTTTATGGTGCCAATGTCAGAGCCATGATGATCTCAAAGCCTCTGATGTACACGGGCTGTATGTTTGCCAGTGATCAGTTTCAAAAATAATTTTTAAATGACGAACTCGCGATCACGGGGATGACTCGGCGGTTTGCCTGGACAATGTCTATGGGGCGAAAAACTTATTATTTAAATTTAGTCGTGTGGCTATCTTGCTCATCGCTTGTTGGATGCGGACGTGGGCATCCGGTGCCTAGCGAACTTAATCTCGAATCCGGATATCTGGACATAGATGGCAAGGTTTTCCCCGGTGTTTATGGCCTTGCAGTTGATCCTCCTGCTGATCAACTGGCCCTTGGAAAAGTCAGATCATCCTGCACTGCAACCGCGATTTCTCCGACGGTTTTGGTGACAGCTGCACATTGTTTGAAACGATCTGATCGTGCCTTTATTTATTACTTACTCGACTTTAATTTGATACCGCTGCGTGATGCTGACGGCGTATTTTTAGTGGGCGAGGCTGTTGCCCACCCATTGAGCCAGTTTGTTTCTGGTCAAAGTTGGCGGCAGTCTTATGATTTGGCCTTTATCAGGTTCCAGACACCGAGCTTTACTACCTTTTATTCATTTATGAGTCGTGACCCTGTCCCGGGTAGCGATGTCCAGCTGGTAGGTTACGGTATGAAGAGAGGGAGCCAAGATGCAGGCCGGCAATATGGAGCTAACAAGCTCGTCTCTTTACTAAGGGAAGGAAGCATAGATCCATTAGGGCACCCCGTGAGGCCAGCGTATTTTTCCCTGTATGTGGTCACACTTGACCGCGTCTTGAATACTGACCCGCAACATCCAGTGAACTCAGGCACAGTCCCTGGGGATTCTGGCGGGCCCCTTTTCACCGGGAATCAAATTGCTGGGATTCTTTACGGTGGTGCGTATTGGAATCAGCTGCGAGATGAGGAAAACGAAGAAGATCGTGGACGATTTGACGACTCAGTGTATGTCAATCCACGAGCATTATTTCACCAAGAATTCATCAAAGATCTGCGTCAGGAAAATTGGGATATTCCTCCAGACTTGTTTTTATAACCAACTTGATAATGCCGTCAGCCATTTTGCAATAAATGGGCGAACGAGGTCTCCAGCAGTCTGGAAGCTCCCTCCAACGTATAGGTTTCCAGAGGCATCAATGGCAAGGGCTTTAACATGATTGTTCACACCAGAGCCAAGAGCACTCCACGAAGAGCCATTCCACTTGGCGATGTGGTTGGCAGGAACGCCCCCGGCGGTTCCAAACCCCCCACCAGCGTATATGTTTCCAGAACTGTCAGCGGCTAGGGCCATGACCCAGCCGTTCATGCCAGTTCCAAGAGAACTCCACGACGATCCGTTCCATTTGGCAATATAGTTGGCCGTCACTTCCCCGGCCATCGTGAATACTCCACCCGCATAAAGGTTGCCTAAGCTGTCCACGACTAAGGCACTAGGGAAAAAGTTCAACCCTTCTCCAGTATCACTCCATGTAGACCCATTCCACTTGGCAACATTACCACTACCAGTGCAGTCGCTTTCGACACAGCCAAAACTGCCTCCAGCATAGAGGTTTCCTTCTTTATCAAAGGCTAGGGAAAATACTTCGCCACCAAGCCCATTTGCCATCGCGCTCCACGAAGAGCCGTTCCATTGAGCGATGTAGCTGGCCGAGACTCCCCCGGCACTTTGGAATGCTCCCCCCGCATAGAGGTTTCCTGAGCCACCAATAGTTAGTGCATAGACAACGGGTGATTGTCCGCCATCCCTAGACAGCCCGGATCCAAGCGCACTCCATGATGAACCATTCCATTTGGCAACACCATTGACTGTCACTCCACCGGCTGTCCCGAAGAAACCTCCAGCGTAAAGATTTCCAGAGCTATCCATAGCAAGAGCCAGCACTTCGTTGTCCATTCCCGTTCCTAGCGCACTCCAAGAGGTGCCGTTCCACTTGGCTACATTATTGACCGCAACTCCACCAGCGGTTGAAAAAGCTCCTCCTGCATAGAGGTTGCCAGAGCTGTCGATAGTAAATGCATTTACGTTGCCGTTCAGATTGCTCAGTGGAGAAGCGGTGCTGTCTATCGTCTCTGCCTTCACGTCAAAACTCGCCAGGGTTTTTTCGCCACTCATCATGAGGATCGTATTAATGGGACCCGTGATTTCCGTTGGAACCGTGAATTTGGCGGTATTAGAATCGATCACTGTAAGAGTCGAGTCTTTTGATCCGCTATCTTTTAAAACGATGCGAGCTATCAAGTCTTTTAAGTTGGTTGGGAATTTTTCCCCGATGAGTGTGACCGTATCGCCAGCTTTGGGGTTTGAAGGTTGAGCGCTAGAAATAACCGGGGGAGTGATTTTGATACCGGAGGTTCGTTGCGCAGTGATTTGGCTAGTGATGTCACATGCGTGCAAAGTCGCCATCATCAAAATGGCGCTGAGCATCGAAAAGTCATTTGAGCTAAAGCGGCGAAGAAACATCACAGCCCTCTCCTTCCATCTTAAAAGATGTTCGGTCATTAAGGAGGGGTGCTAAAGGAAGAATTGCTAACCGAATTTAAATACCTGTAATTACTGATATAATTTTGCCTGCGGGGCGGTTTTTGCCATGCCTGAGACTCACAGCAATCCCCACCCTTAAGTCCTTATGGTTCATGTGGTTTGAGAGGTTACAAAAATGAATTTTTAGATGACTAATCCACCATCAACAGCAAGGACAGCGCCGTTAATGTAGCTTGCGGCGTCACTTGCCAAATAAAGGCACATATTTGCGATATCGGTGGTAGCTCCCAGTCGACCTAAGGGAGTGGCATGAGCCATTTTTTCACGAATGTCCGCTGGAATTTGCTCCACCATGGACGTTTGAATATAGCCCGGTGCAACGGCGTTTGCGGTGAACCCTTTGCGCCCCCATTCTTTGGCCAATGACTGCGTAAAACCAATGACACCAGCTTTGGCAGCAGCATAGTTGGTCTGTCCGAAATTACCGTAGCGACCAACCACACTGGAAATATTGATAATACGCTTACCGGAAGTATCAGTTACGAAGTATGGCATTAGGGATTTTGTAACGTGAAAGGCGCCTAAGAGATTGGTGTCAAGAACTGCTTCGTAGTCTGACGCTTCCATTTTTGCAAAGGTTTTATCTCGGGTGATGCCAGCGTTGTTTATCAAAACGTGCACAGGAAAGGTGAGGGCGGCTGCGGCCTTAGCACAGCTTTCACGTTGCGTGATGTCGACCATGAAACTTTGCGCGTTCTTGGAAAGATCTTTTAGCTCAGACATCGCTTGCTTCAGACCTTCTTCAGACTTATCCCAGAGGGCTACGCGAGCGCCAGCCGCCAGAAAATCTCGGGCAATCTGCCAGCCAATACCTTGGGCTGCACCCGTGACGACCACGCCTTTATCCTTGAAATTAAATGATACGT
Organism: Oligoflexales bacterium; assembly: GCA_044236265.1. Taxonomy (GTDB): domain Bacteria; phylum Bdellovibrionota_B; class Oligoflexia; order Oligoflexales; family RGVZ01; genus CAMDKS01. The sequence goes on along the minus strand of JBIIGV010000127.1, from coordinate 79 downwards.
CCCGGCTCACAAACACCTCTACGACTTAGTCGGAAGAAAAAATTTCTTAAAACTGGAAGAACTCCAAACAAGAGCTGTC
>JBIIGV010000174.1:0-5091 GCA_044236265.1 Oligoflexales bacterium | reverse complement strand
ACCAATCAGGTGGGCTTTAGTCAGGACTCCCAGTAACATTCCGAGACGGCTTTCCGCTGCGATCCAATCACCTTTCAAGACCATAATAAAGCCCACGATCATATAAAGGGCATCAACGGGCCAAATCAGCCATAGATTTGCGTTGTGCGGTAACACTGTGTGACTGCCGAAGGCCCATGACGCTGCCAAAAAGATGCCAATAAATCCCCAGAGCCCACCGAGAGTGATATTCGCCAATCCAACGAGTCGCGCAGCCTGCGTGTGACGTCGTGTTGTCTTTAGGAGAAGTAAACCGAGAAACGCTGGTAGTCCGCTATAAATCCAGATCATCATGTAGCCATTGATGAGGCTCGCCTCTGGACGCGGATATTTGGCTAAAGTTTTAGTTTCAGAGAGAAATGTTTGTCCCGGGATCTCTACGCCTTGATCGTCAAACGCTGGCATCGTTAACAGGTAGTCTCGAAGTTTCCCTGGGACAAACATATCATCCCATTCAGTCATTTTCTTATCTGGCTCACTATTTAAGATCACGTCTTGACCCATGGCAAAAAACGGTGCGGACTCGTTATGCTCCATAACGCGGTCGCGGTAGGTTTTTCCTGAAATCCGGGAATTTGTGCGGGTTTTGATTTGTCCACCGACCGCCAAATCAAACAGGTCTCTAACGCGGGTTGAGCAATTATCGTAAAAGAAAAGGTATGGGTAATTTACGTTTTCAGGACGAGCCTGCCACATGAGCCGATCAATGAGTCTCTTTTTTTGTAGGTCTGTCAGATTGACCCGCTCCATCCACGTGGTTTGCCGCTCCATGTGAGATATTTCGACCTCATCATTCCAAGGTCCAAAACTCATATAATAAATCAGAATACCGCGTAGAAAGTTTGGTACAAAGCCAGGTGCATCAAAGTCGAACGTCCCCCAATTGTAGCCAATATCTGTGCCAGTATCTGTATCGAGGACGCGCACAATGGTGTGACCATACTTAGAGTAAATGGGATGACCGATATCTCTGGTTCCCAGATACACCTCAACTTTTGACATGTCTATGGGAACTGGTGGTTGAGGGTAGCGTGCGGTTTGCGCAAACGCCAAACTCGACATGACTGATAGAACAGTCGTTGCAAAAAATAGTCTTTTCACTGCTGATTTCATACCTTGGCAATCTAACATATTTAAAGCAGTGGTCCCAATTTAAATCTAACGTGGTGGTCCTCGTTCAAATGCTATGCTAGGTTCACTAAATAGGGGGCTTTTTATGCTGAAATTACTCAACGCCTATTCCGCAGAGCAGCAAGCAATTGCTATTTATCAAGCCGAGGTGTTTTGGCGCCCAGGTGCGAGTGGTGATGTGTTCAGGGCGGTGCTGGCAGAGGAACAAGCACATCAGCGTTCAATGGACGCATACATGCACTCCCGCTGGATCATTCACGTCATGACACCATTTAATTTTTTCTTTGGATGGCTTTTTGGAAGTGGCTTGTCATTATTACCGAGACGGCTTTGTTACCGCATTCACGTTTGGGCAGAGCGTGAGGCCGCTAAAACTTACGAAGTGACCGTAGCTAATATCGGTCCCGATGCACCTGAGCTTCTTCGTAAATCATTATCTCACGCGGCAGTGCAAGAAGTTGAGCATGCACGCCGTTTTGAGGATCTTTTAGCCATCAAATAGAGAAGCAAATGCGTCGTTTATCGCGCCTGATCTTCGACCAGATGTCCATGCATCCAGGGAGAATAGATTTTGCGCTGATTACGCATGACGCGGTTGTTGTAGTTACCCTCTACAGCCCATAGTTGTTTGGTCGCCACGTCATAAGCAACAACCATGAATGTGTGGGTTCCTTGACTTGTGCCCTCATAGCGGATGAAATCTCCAGCGAGATTTTCGGAGACGCCAAGTTCCGGAATTCGGTTCGCATCACCTAGAGAATTATACTGCTTAAAAAAGCTTTGAGCCGAGTATTGATTTTTGACCTTGAATTCTAGTCCGGCAGCCCATGTATAAAAGCGGTCACACCATCCGCCGTATGCGGCATATCCTAAATTTGTGTCATACATGCCATGATCCCACTCGTAGGCTTCTTTCAGAGCGCGAATGACGAGGCGGCGTCGAGATTTAGAAATTTTCGAGTCATCGGTTGTGGAGACGAAGTAGGAATCTTTGATTTTGATCGGAGTGCCTTGAGTGGCGTCCTCAATGGTAACGTTGTCGATGCGGTAAACGGTATCTGGGTCTAGGCCTTTCAGGGTGAAATCGACAACGCCTTTGTCAGCAACCTCAACCTCTCGTTCGAGAGGAATCTTTACAGCAGAGTTGCGGAGGTTGACGACCGTGCCTTTGACTTTAACTTTGATGGAATTTGCGAACTTACCCTCATTTAAAATCATCCGAACGACGGCTGCTTGGCTGCTGTCACGAGACAGTGTACCAGCAAAGTCGTAGGTTACGGCTGCATTGCTGACAAGCCGTGGAAGAGTGATGTCTCCTGTTGGGGCAATATCTTGTGTGTTGCTTGAGTTTTCTTTGCGACTGATCTTTCCGCTGAGCAAGATTTTACGCTCAGTGGCGAGTTCTTCCACCACGCTGATGGTCATGTGTGTACGAATGATGACGGGTGACTGGGAGCGCCAAAAGGGACCTTTGACATTGGTCATTGGTAAAAGCTTTGTTGTAGTTTTTACGCAATCAGCGGATTCGAGTAAGCAAATACCGAGATTTTGAGCGTTAGAGTTCACGCGCACATACACGGTAGATGCCGGACTTTCATCTGAAAGTGCGATGGCGCCATTGCGGGAATCACTTCGTAAGTGGCTTTTGGGTTCGATGTTGCCAGAGCCACACGCGACGATGGAGAGTGCGCAGATCAGGGCGCATAAGACTCTCGCAAAGGTCGCAACCATCGGCATGGGGGCAGGCTCCAGGACATTGATGATGAGCCAATCTGTGCAAGAAAAACGCCATGAATGGCGGCTATTTAAACGCATGAAACTATTGGATTAATTTATATTCGGGGTGTCTCATGGGTGTTGGTCCCGTGGACATGTGTCAAAACGGCGACCAGGCCTTTGGGGTCAAATTGACTTGGTGATGACAAACGAAATCTCTTGGGATTTAAAAGGGGCGCTAAAAGAATAGTCCATGATTGAAATACTAATACTACCATTGCCCATGCCAAATTGAGCACCGAGGGATAAGCCATCAGAGAGTTCGTAAAGGCCCCGAGCTCCGAAAATTGTATGCGACATGGACTTTATATCTAAAGACGAAGCTTCGCCATCCTCGTTAGTTGAACTATATTTGCCAGAAAGTAACAATAGGTCGGTTCCGAAAAACCCGCCTACAGTCCATTGGGGCGTTGCCGAGAACATCAAGTTAACGGTGGGTCTAATTGTCATATGAGAAACATCGACCTGTGACTCTTCGCTGTTAGAGATCGTTGTATAATGAAGACTTCCACCTAAATCGATCAGCAGCGATCCAGTTGGAATCCGATAAAATGCACCGCCACCAAATTCGAATCCTTTATACGGGCCGCGTTCTGACTCCGTAAATGTATAGGATGCCATTCCTACTTGACCGGATAGATGAAGGCGACTGGAGTTACTGACTTTATCTGTTTTTCTCTGGATTTTCGGTTGGGGGGCTTTGTTTGAGGTCGGTTTCTTACGGCGATTTTCACCGCCATTTCTACAAAGTGCGGGTTCTGTAAATATTAGTGAAATCGGTACCAATAATAGCAATATTCTTTTAGGTACAAATTTCAGCGTCAATTGCGTGTATCCTTAACTTGTTTATGCGTCCTAATTTATCAGCACATCACCCCACTGAAGTATATTAAAGCTGACAACTATTGACCGCAGAAAGTGGCGCAGATCGACGTATTAGCTTTACGTATCGAACTAATCCAGATTGATCAAATTTTCTTAATCGAAATTGTTTATCTTGTTTCCTCAATTTACCAACCACTTCCGCCACCGCCTCCGGATGTAGTGCCTCCACACCACCAGCCAAGGTAGCGACACCAAGCACTTTGTTTTTGGGTCGTCTGACTGACAGATGGCTGAACTGGGGGCATCCCAGAACCACTTGTAATAATTGTACCTGATCCAGTTGGAGAACCTGAACCGTTCGTAATAATTGTGCCTGAACCTGGTGGGGAGCCAGTTGGAGAACCGGAGCTGGTGCTACCGGATGATAGCCAAGAATTGGTTTGTAGTGATAGTGTCGGCGAATATGTCGACCCAACAACTCCAGATTGAAAACCGTTGAACGAGTTCTGGCTAAAATACGATGGGTTAGGGAACGATGTCGAAGGTATAGAGTTTCCGCCAGTTGTAATAATTGCGGCTGGCAATGTCGACTGCATCGTAGCTGGTGTATAGTTAAAAGCAGAATCGACGGAGCTACCTGATTGCTGACCAGACGATGGACCCTGCTGTGGTCTTGGTAGCGGCGTCACAGGCGGCGCCTCGGCAAACATCGGAGCTTCAGCCATTGTGCCTACGTTCTCTTCCGGACCATTGAGTTTCGGTATAGGACTTTGTTTCCATACTCCGGAGTTGGGGTCCCGCCATGTTTGCGTATTGTCAGCTTTGTCATAAAAGAGCTTTGTGGGCGTCTCTTTTCCATCTGAGCTGACAACATACATCATTCGATTGCTATCAACCAAACCGATGGGCGACTCGTCAGATTGTGATCGTGTAGAGATGGATGCTCGCGAATCGGTTGTTACTACAGCGCTATCGCTTGAAGCGACTGATCCACCCTCACTTAGTGCAAATCCGGACGCTTTGGCGTCTGGGCTAAAAAATGCAAACGTTTTTGGAAACTTGTTGGCTACGACCTTGCGTGTTTCGTCAGAGCAGAAAGAAGAATCCATCATCTCGGCGAGAAAGTAGGAGACAAATGCATCGCGATCACTGGCATTAGTTTTGCGAATATCGAAGAATGCCGCATCACGCTCCCTCTTATCCTTTGCGTTTAGCACTGCAGCAGGTAGAAGGTGACTGAACACTTTAAGTCCGCCGCCTGCTGCGACTTCATCTAAAAAGACCAAGGCGCCTTGGTATTGTTTACTCTTCGTTAGGTCG
>JBIIGV010000125.1:0-8094 GCA_044236265.1 Oligoflexales bacterium | reverse complement strand
CTTTGACGGAGAAGATAATTGTTTTTCAAACTTACTATCGATTTGAATCATGTAGTAAGCAAGGCCGCGTACCAGTGATGACTGAATGCGTGTCGGATTTTTATCCACAAAAACGATCGCGTCGCCATTTTGAATGACCGGACACGAATATATCGACGACTTTTGCTGAGAGTTGGCCTTAACGGTGGACGACCCGTGGCACTTTGACCCGATGTTATCAGTGATTTCGACAAATGATTTCGCAGGTCCAAAAAATATTCTTTCTTTGATGTGTCCTGGGACAGCACTCAAAGCATTTTCCACTGCTTTCTTTTGATCCTCGGACTTGATACCTCGGACAAACGAAAGATATCGGGTATTGTCTGTAAATGATCCGTTACAAGCGTAGCTGCGTCCGCCTCCTGCAAATTGATCCAGAGTTTTCAGCTTCGAATCTGCATTTGGTTTACACGACACCACTACTAAGACTGGAGCAACGTATTTGAGAGTTGTTACAAAGACTTGCATGATTCCACCCTCCTCGAAAGAAGATCGGCATAATCGTTAAAAACTTTAATAAAAATACAAAAATCGAGAAATTTTGGGCTTTTCTCTAATCGATAAATAAACTTATGAAAAATGGCGGAGAGAGAGGGATTCGAACCCTCGTTAGGGATTAACCTAAACACGCTTTCCAAGCGTGCGCCTTCAACCACTCGGCCACCTCTCCAGATGTGTGATTGAGCCGACAGTGATAGCTGATAATCAGCAGATTGGTCAAGGATTTACGGCCAGCACTGGACAATGTTCAGCACGCGCGCTGAGGCCTGCCCACAACTTGTGCAGAAAGGCTTGAGTGCCAAGGGTTCCCGGTCAGGTAAGTATCTCAAACAACTGGTTTTGCCGCAGTCGAGGGCGCGTCTTTCTTTGCAGGGCTTTTGACTTTGCGAACTGCAAGCCAGGCAAGAGCTAAGACCATACCAACGACGGCGCCTGCAATTTGGGATGATATGAGTTTATCGGTTGCCCAAGCCGCCGCAGGCTCACAATTTGTGCCAAAACTAACGGGCGGTGTGAATAGAATGGAGATCACGCGTGGAGCAACCCAGGTGCTAGCGATGGCTCCTAGCAGTCCAAATCCGAAACAAAAACTAAAAAGCTTGTGCATGGTGATGTTCCTTTCCATTGAGGCTCGAAGGGAAGGTCCTACCACATTGGTTTTCCGATTTCACGCCCTAAGTCACGCCGTGCAGTTCAAAAACAAAAGACCCCCGCAAGCTGAGCGGGGGTCTTCGTTTGTCCATCTATTCTTGATCTTAGAACTGAGAAACTGTTGGTAAACCAGTTCCATCCATGATGGCTTTGACTGTGGTGTAAGATTTGGTTCCCGCTTCGTTCACTTTCGAAAGAACACCGACAGTATGAGACTCATTTCCTGAGGGGTTCTTAGAAAGCTCAGCAAGATCCTTTGTTGGATACAGTATCCCTCGTTTAACATGCGCTCCGCTCACTCTCAAAACAGCCTTAACCCAATCAACACGAGAGTTTAAAAATTAAAAAGTCTACTCAATCGTCCGCAGTTAGCGGGCCCTTAGGTGCATCGAGAAGGTTGATGACGCTGCGAAGCTTCACCAACATCGCCAGACCTGGAATTGCTGCAAGGGTTGAAAAGATAAAAAACGTAGGCCAACCAACAGTTGTGGCTAGCACGCCGGCCATGGGGCCGACCCAAACACGTCCAACTGCAGAAAACGCTGAGAGCAAAGCATACTGTGTTGCCGTAAATTTCTGATTACAGAGAGCCATAAGCAGAGCTACGAATGCCGCCGTGCCCATTCCACCCGTAATATTTTCGAAACCAATGGCAGTCACCAGAAGTAAATCGACATTTGTGGCTTCTTTAAGTGATACAATCCATAAATCAAAAGGCGGCAATGCCAATGATCCCCAGGCATCTTTTCCCAGGTTGGCAACCATTAAAAATCCAAGATTTGATAGCATTTGGAGAAATCCAAACAATAGCAAGGATCGGAATAATCCCAATCTGACCATCAGTATTCCGCCCAATATTGCACCGAGAATTGTCAGCCAAATGCCAATGACCTTGTTAACGACACCTATTTCTGCCTGAGCAAAGCCGACTCCTTTGATCAAAAATGGAGTGGTCAATGCGCCTGCAAATGCATCGCCAAGCTTGTATAAAATTATAAGCGCGAGAATACTGGCTGCGCCTTTCATGGTGAAGTAATTAGCTAACGATGTGTTGAGTGTTTCAAATTTGGCTTTTCGTGATGTCCACCATGCTAATGGAATCGTAAATCCGAGCCCAATCAAGAGTGATATGAGATCAATCCATTTTTTGAGATCCGTGGGAGCTGGATTTTCTGGAGTCACAGAATAGAGCGATTGTAAAAGAGCATCACACAGTGGTGTCACGACCTTCACTGTAAATAAGTAACCAACGACGACGGCTGACAGAAGTGCAAAAAACCCCTGGACATCATTTCTGGCATTACTCGTCGGGGCCACGTTGCTCTTTGGGACGCTTGGTAAAAACAGTGCAGTCACCACAGCAAGCGTTGCCATGATGGTCGCCATGATCATGTATATCTGTGGCCAACTCCAACCATTACCTGACACTGTATCCGCCCATACGAGTGCGATTCCTCCCGATAAAATCATTGCCATGCGGTAACCAAACACACTGAGTGATGAGCCTATGCCTCGCTCCGTTGTCAGCAATACATCAGTGCGATAAGCATCGATCACAACGTCCTGAGAGGCGGAGAGAAAGGCAATCAACAGAGCCACTAATGCGACAGCCTCAGTCTGATCACTGGGTTTAAAGTTCGAAATCAGTGCAAGACTAGCTGCCAGCGCAAGTTGAATAATGACTAGCCAACCCCGTCGACGACCCAAAAATGGAGGTTCGAAACGATCCATAAGGGGTGCCCACAAAAATTTAAACGTATAAGGCAACCCAACAAGGCTGAAAAAACCGATCGTCTCAATTTTTACATTGTCGATCGTAAGCCACGTTTGAAGGGCAGTGCCGGAAAGCGCAAGTGGGAGACCGCTGGCAAAGCCAAGGACGGTGACCATAAAAAGTCGCCAGGCGGGTGATGTCTGAAATGAATGAATCATGAACCTGCCCCCAGTGGCGCTAATAATAAAACTTTGATGATCGTGGCTTTTAAATTTTACGTAATTTGGATTGGGTCGTCACCAAATTTAGAGTGTCGCTTGCGGGTCCACGTCAATCTTTACACGGATGTCTCCGGGAGGCTTCGCCGCAAGTTGAGCTAGGTGTCCTGCCAAGGCGCGTGCATCGCGTAGAGATGACGATAAAATAATGATGCTCCTTCGCACACGCCCACGAATGACTTCAATAGGTGCTGGCGCAGGACCTAAAACTTTTACTGAGCGAGCCAGCTCCGGCTGCCGGTCCAGAAGGTCTGCCAGGGCGCCCTCAAGCTCTGCGCACCAATGGTCAAGTTTCCTGGCGTCAGTGCCATTAAATTCAAATAAGACCATCCGTCCAAAGGGTGGATAGCCCATGGCCTTTCTAAACGCCAATTCATCTTTGGCAAACATGGGAAAGTCTTGCTGCAGTGCTTTTTGCACCACTGGGTGGCTTGCGCGAAGACTTTGGACCATGACTTTTCCGGCAAGACTTCCACGGCCGGATCTTCCAGCAGCTTGCACAAGTAACTGAAAGGTGCGCTCTCCGCCTCTGAAGTCTGGTAAGCCCAGTAGCTGATCGACTTCTAAAATGGCAATGAGTGTGACGTTTGGAAAATCATGACCTTTTGCCAGAATCTGTGTTCCGACAAGAATATCCAACTCTCCTTCACGAAATTTTCCCAAGATCTCTGGCAGCACATGGGGATTTTGAACCGTATCTGAATCAACACGGGCGATGCGTGCTTGTGGGATCGCAGCCTTCAAATGATCTTCTGCTTTTTGGCTGCCATAGCCAACCACGGCCCATGTTTTGGTTGGGTTTTCGTCGATGATATTTTGGATTGTCGTGGTGTAGTCACAGTAATGACAGCGCAGCGTTTTGCGCCGGCCATGCACGCTGAGACTGATACTGCAATGGGGGCAGCCTGCGGCCTTGCGATCCTCGACATTAAGAAGGTAGTACGCGTAGCCGCGTCGATTGACGAGAACAATACTTTGCTGGCCTTTAGCGAGATTGTCTTTGAGTGCTGCGATCGCCTGTTCGGAAAACGGTGAGTCTTTTTCGTCGATCACATCACCACGCACCAGGGAGACAGCTTTAAATGGTGGCTTACTCGGAATGGTTTCAACCTCTGGTAGAGGTTTGGTAGAAGCTCGCTCAGGCATTGAGAGCAGGTGGTATTTTCCAGTCTCGGCGTTATGCCAACTTTCCATGCTGGGTGTCGCGGAGCCGAGCACGACTGTGGCACCTTCAAGGCCTGCGCGCACGATGGCGACATCGCGAGCATTGTATAAAAGCCCGCTTCCTTGTTTGTAGCTACCGTCGTGCTCCTCATCGACAATAATTAGCTTCAGATTGGCAAAGGGGCCAAATACAGCAGACCTCGGGCCAATTAAAACAGATGCCTCGCCTCGACGCACACGGTCTAACTCTTGCCACCTTTCGTCGTCATCCATCGCGGAATGGACGACGGCAACGCGCCCTGGAAATCGCTCCTCAAAGATGCGAGTCATTTGCGGCGTCAAAGATATTTCAGGCACAAGCACGAGTGTCTGTGCTTTCTCGCCTGCGGTTTTAGCCTGCGCAATCGCTGCGCGAATCACGTTTAAAAAGACTTCCGTCTTGCCAGAGCCAGTCACCCCAAATAATAAAAACGGTTTACGTGACTTTGGATCACTGGCGCTCAGTCCATTCTCGATGATTGCTGAGACAGCCGTCTCTTGGTGTGTGTTGAGTTGTTTAAATAAACTTTCAGACGACTGGTCTGGAGCTTTATCACTGATTACTACGGAGGACGTTTGTCTTGTGTTGATCTTTTTCTCGCGGGCCACATCGATCCACCCTTTGCGAAGCCAGTCCTTGATCAGGTCCTCAGTTTGAGATGGAGAAAGTCCTTGGTCTTTACATTTCTTCTTTAGCGTTGGCTCGGTGATGGTTTTTTTTCTTGAGAAAAATTTAAGTGGCTGAAGCGTCACGTCATCTGAAACCGCAGCACCTGTAATTGTCAGTTCATAGGTGACCTTAGTCGATTTTTTGCTGCTTGCTGGCAGCATGGTTCGAAGCACTTCCCCGATCGGATGCATGTAGTAGTTTGCCATCCACTGGCCGAGCTGCATGAGGTTAGGCGAGTAGACGGGATCTTTGTCGAGGACCGCGTTAATTGGTTTGATCCTGAAAGGCTTGCCCTTGGCATCGGTCTTGGGTGCGGCGGGAGCGTCGGCAGCCTTTGGCATGACGACCCCAAGGGTTTTAGGCTGACTTCCAAAGGGCACAAGCACCCTGACTCCGGCGGCCAGAGCTTCCACGTGGGAGTACGTGAAGGTCTGGTGGAGTGGGGTTGCGACTGCAATTTGAAGCTCAACCGGCATAACGCCCCGTAATTAATGATTTTATCTTGGTAAGACTTGGTTGCTTACCGCTGACTCTAGGTTCTTTCTGACCGCGGAACCCAAAGCGCAGAGATTCGACTTCGCCCATGATTTTCATTCACTGAGAATGACCCGTAAAATCCGTATTTTCAAGGGTTTTATGGCTTTACAAAGAGGCTTTGTCTGGGGTAATGTCCCCGTTCAATTTTCGGTCTCCGTGGTGGAGGTCCGACATTAACAAAGGTTTTTTTCCGGAGGTAGCCAATGGAAAACGTGGAACGCCCACGACGCAAGCGCCGCTTTGCTTCTCGCAAAAAGCGCACGCTCGACCCCAACCTGGTCATCGATTACAAGTATCCTGATGTTCTTAAACGCTTTGTCACCGAACGCGGCAAAATTATTCCTCGCCGTATTTCTGGTGCCACTGCCAAGCAGCAGCGTCAAATTGCTCTTGCTGTAAAGCAAGCTCGCTTCCTTGGTCTGCTTCATTACTCCGTATCTCACCCGCATGAAAAAGGATTCACTGGTGAAATGGCTGCTGCAACTGTCATGTTGGCTGGCCGTGACTTCGGTGGTCGTGGTCGTTTTGACCGCGGTGGCGAAGGTCGCCCTTCTGAGCGCAGTGAAGCCCGTGCCGAGAGCAAGGGCGCGAGCGAGGAGGAATAACCAATGGCTAAGCGTTGTGATATTACCGGCAAAGGCGTTTTGGTTGGACACCGTGTGTCCCACTCAAACATCAAGACTAACCACCGCTTTCTTCCAAACCTTCAGACCAAGCGTTTTTGGTCTGACGAATTGAAGAAGTTTGTTTCCCTCAAGGTGAGCGCGTCTGCAATCCGTACGATCGATAAACTCGGTCTCGATGCATACTGCCGCCGTGAAGGTGTAAAACTAGGCTAATTCAAGGAGGAATTTACAATGGGTCGTGGTGATAGTCGTAGAACACCAAAAGTTCGTCAGCGCAAAGCATGGCGTAAAGCTAAAGCTCGTCTAGCGGCAAAAATCGCAGGCGCAGGCAAAAAGGTCGCTGCTCCTAAGGCAGCTCCAAAGCCAGCTGGTTCAACCGTTACGAAGAAGAAGACAACGAAAGAGTAATCTTTCGACTTCTGATTCCAAATCAAAAGAAAAGCACCCGGTGACGGGTGCTTTTTTTATTTGGGGACACACGACCAAACCCAATTGCTGTATGATTAATACAATTTAATTGGGTAGACTAAGGAGTCGACCCTTCGATGAGGCTCGATCTAACGTTTTGAATAAGTACGGAAGACTAGTTTATGGTAAATAAATCCTCAAGTAATCCTGACGATCCATCTGTCTCCCAAAAGATCCGTGCGCGACTTGAAGCGAACCGGAAAAGATTTAATGCTAACGACAACATCTCGGCCTTTATTGAGCCGGGTGAACTAGATCAATTACGAGACGAAATTGCTGACAAGATGAAAGCGCTTTTGGATAGCCTTGTCATCGACACAGAAAACGACCACAACACTCAAGACACAGCCCGCCGTGTGGCCAAGATGTACTTACATGAGGTCTTCCGCGGTCGTTATCATGCCGCTCCTTCGGTGACAGAGTTCCCTAATGTTTCGCATCTTAACGAGCTGATCCTGGTTGGGCCAATGACCGTTAGAAGTGCTTGCTCACACCATTTTTGCCCAATCATGGGCAAAGTTTGGATAGGTGTTATGCCTAACGAACATTCCAATTTGATTGGATTATCGAAGTATGCGCGCCTGACGGATTGGGTCATGAGTCGGCCCCAGATTCAGGAAGAAGCTATTACTCAACTTGCAGATCTTCTGATGGATAAGATGCGTCCAGATGGACTAGCGGTCGTGATGGAGGCTGATCATTTCTGTATGCATTGGCGTGGTGTCAAGGATATGGATTCAAAGATGACAAACTCAGTCATGCGTGGATCATTCCTTAAAAATAGCGCTCTTCGTCTTGAGTTCTTGTCCCTTTTCCCGAAAAAACACTCATAAGGAATCGAAACCATGCTTGTTCGCCTGCTCTACGCTAGCCGTACGCCAAAAGAAATCGACAACACGGTGCTCGACTCCATCATTTCCCAGTCGCGAACCCATAATCCTGGAGCTGGCGTGACCGGCATTCTTTGTTACAGCGGAAATATCTTTATGCAGGTACTCGAAGGTAACCGTCGAGAGGTATCGAAGCTCTATAACCGAATCGCTGTTGACTCCAGACACTCCAACGTGGAGATCTTACTTTTTGAAGATATCACGGAGCGCCGTTTTTCAAACTGGACCATGGGACAGGTTAATCTAGGCAAAGTGAATCCCTCGATTTTGCTTAAGTACTCGGAACGACCAGTGCTTGATCCATTTACACTCGGTGGAAAAGTGTCCATGGCGCTTCTTGAAGAGCTTATGGCAACTGCAGCCATCGTGGCGAAAGTTTGAGTAAATTTGGGGACACTGAGCTTCCTCAGAAAAGTAGACACCAAGGATTAAGTTAACTATTAAGTGACTGAATCGGAGGTGTTTTGTGCCTAGACCAGAGAAGTACCGTAAATATTCCAATGAGTTCAGAGATCAG
>JBIIGV010000036.1:0-24454 GCA_044236265.1 Oligoflexales bacterium | reverse complement strand
GCTCCCTGACCACTCTTCCACCGAGATCACCCGTTGCACCGGCGATAACGACTAATTTATTATTCATCGAAGCTTCCTTTGTGAGGATCTAAAAAACCCAGGCGATTCCTGGACCAATGATCATAGATTAAAAAGCATGATATGAGTAAGATAACAGAGGACATCGAGCCTTTAAACTGCGATGCTACACTAACGATCAAAACCAATGTCACGAAAGATGAAACGTTCAAATCATGGAAGAGCCAACCGAAATCAGCTGCCCATTTTGTGGAGAAACATTCACAACGTTTGTCGACATATCAGGAGGCAGTCAGCAATATATCGAAGACTGCCAAGTCTGCTGTCGCCCCATTGAAATAAAAGTCTCCATCAGCCACAAAACAGGACGATTTCGAATATCCACCGCTCGCGACTAAAATTTGGTACACGCGACAGAGTTTGTTGATAAATTTGAAAATATGCAGCAACTACAAACAGATTTCCAATCACGCGATAGCCTCATAAGCTACGTCAAAACCCTCGCTCCATGGGCTAAGGGAGATCCAAGCCCTATAGAGGGCGGCCGCCAAAACGCCGAGCTTAAACTTGCGAGCATTGACCCCAAAGCTTACGGTGAGACCAGAAACTTCGGTAACGGCAAAATCACGAGGCTGTCACCCTACATCCACCACGGCATCTTAAGTCTGAGCGAAGTCCGAAACTTTGCATTAAGCAAATGTGGTAACCCCCAAGAGATTACAAAATTTGTTCAAGAATTGGCCTGGCGTGATTTCTGGCAGCGCGTGCTGACTGAGCATCCTGATTGGGCATGGAATGATATTGAACCTTATAAAACAGGATTCACAGCGAGTGACTACGCAGACCACCTTCCCCATGACATCGAGCGCGGTGAAACTGGTGTGGCATGTATAGATGCATTTATCAAAGAACTCCTCACCACCGGCTACATCCATAATCATGCGCGTATGTATCTTGCAAGTTATGTGGTGCACTTTCGACGCGTTAAGTGGCAAGCGGGAGCTCGCTGGTTCTTACAGCACTTACTGGATGGAGATCTCGCCAGCAATAATCTCTCGTGGCAATGGGTGGCGAGTACGTTTAGCAATAAACCCTACATTTTTAACCTAGAAAACGTTCACAAATACTTCGGTAACCTAATCGACACATCCCCTGATGCGAACAAACCTCTGGACGCAAGTTACGAAGAGCTTCAGACAAGACTTTTTCCAAACAGCAAAGGAGCGTTGTGAATCAGCCTTTGATATGGCTACATGAAGAGGCCCTGCGGGTGACTCACCCTGTATTCAGGGCTGCACCCGAAGGTACGAGGGCTATTTATGTCTGGGATGATGAGTATCTTCGTCAATTAGACTATAGCTTAAAGCGTTTAGTTTTTATGTATGAAACCCTCTGTGAGCTCCCCGTAGAAATCCTACGAGGCGACACTGTTAGCATCATCAAACAAATAGCTCCGTCGATTTTGTACATACCAGCAACCACAAAACCGCACATAGAGGCTACTATTAGCAAAATAAAGTCCGTTGCTAACGTCGAGATGATTCCGGATGAGAACTTTGTGACTATCGCCAAAGCCGCCGATGTTAGGCGATTTTTTCCATACTGGAACATAGCCCAAAAAACAGCATTCCAGAAAAACGGTGGCCTTGATGCCTAAGGGAATCAAAAAAGAAAACCTACCATCTAAAACCTGCGCACGCTGTGGCAGGCCATTTACCTGGCGAAAGAAGTGGGAGAAGGTTTGGGATCAGGTCAAATACTGCTCGGATCGATGTAAGAAAAAATCCTGATAATCGCTTCACCGAAATCGAAGTCATAAAATGGCTTGCTCGGTAAAGCTATTTGGTGGCACTCGTTGACCCCAAGCTTATTAATATCCAACTAACACAAGTCATTGGCGGTCATGCCACTTATTGCCATAAATTTCCTGCGGATTTATCTTCACTTTGATTTAGCCATACACATATGGTAATTTGCCATATATGTATGACTGGAGGTCGTACATTTGGAATTCGAGTGGGACCTAGCAAAAGAATCCGAGAATCTGCAAAAGCATAAGGTGTCATTTTTGGAAGCTGTAAGCACATTCAGTGACCCAAATGGAATCCAAGTGACGGACCAAGGACATTCTAGTTTGGAGTCGCGTTTTTATTGGATTGGCAAATCAAGCAACGGCCGCATCTTAACCACACGTTTCACAATCCGTAGCGAAAAAATCAGAATTTTTGGGAGCGCCGACTGGCGAAAGTTCAGGAGACTTTACTATGAAACAACCAAAACTTAAAAATATACGGTTGGATCTCAAAGGCACCAGCCAGATGAGAGCTAGGGCCAGCAAATCAAGAAAAATAAAAATCACAGTCAATATTGACCAAGACATTATTGAAGCCCTCAAGAGGCGCTCATATACCAGCGGGATTCCCTATCAAAATTTGCTAAACCGCATGCTGAGAACAGCTCTGCACGAAACAAAGTCAGAGGATTCAAGTAGCCGACTTGATCGATTGGAGCGAGAAATTGCTGCCATCAAGAAAAAATTGACCGCATAATTGCGTACGGCCTTTACAGCCGCGACGAGTCTAAGTGCTTGTGACTGGTCTAAGAAAAATGGTCAAAGTGAAGGCCCAGCGTCTAACTGGGCGACACCCCGTGGGATTTTTTTCATAGCTGGAAGATTGAATCAGAGTAATATTTTTATTACACTGTAATATAGATACTACGGTAGAATTCTTACAAATTCGAAGCTTGTTCATTTATAGCCCCGTTTTCATTGCGTTATTTTGCATGGCACGACATCTGCAAACCCCGTCCTTAACCACTAACTTTTGCCTATGATGGGGATACAGAAATGAATTTCAAATTAATACCGTTTCTTACTTTTTTTGCATTTCAATCCACGATTTGCTTTGCTCAGTCAAATGGCCCTGCGACTCCTTCAAATCTAAATAAGTCAAAACAAAATATTTTCATCCACGAGATATCATGCGCTGGAACAGAAAAAACGAGCTGCGATCAGCTGAAGTCTCTGCTGCAACTAACCGCTAATAAAACGTATTCTGAAGATGAGCTAAATACTCTAACAATTCAAATGACCGAGCTCGGATATTACTCATCCCAATCTATTGCTATTCAGCCTCTTAAAGAACTAAATCATGCAAATTTACTGCTAACTGTGGTCGAAAAATCCACAGGTCGACACGCGATCAATGGCCGTATTGCAGCAGGAAAAGGTGATGACAACTCGATTTCGGTAAAACCATATGCGCTATATGCATATTCTGATCATAACTTCTTAGGAAAAGGATATTTCTTTCAAGGATCATTGACCGGGAAAGCAAATGGATTCACTCCGTCAATGGATTCTTATAGTCTCGAGCTTGCAGCGCCAATTCACGAATCTTGGATTGGTTCAGCAAGAATTCTCTCTGTACCAAACGGAAACAGCGGTATCCTTGCACTTGCAGGGGCAGGATATCAACTAAGTGATAAATCTATTGTGACGGTTTACGCAGGTAATGCCGTGGGTGCAAATTATACCTATTTCAGTGAGGACAATTCATTCATACCCACGACGGGCTCGCTAATTTCAGCCGGATATTTGCGCCCAATTTCTTTGCTAGAAAAAAACACAAACGACAACTTTCAGTCACTTGATGCTAGAAGGCATTGGCAACTTAAAGGGCTTAACGGTCAGCAGGGTGTATTGACTGCCAGCCTGCAATTCAACAGCCATCTCAATCCTGCTTTTCGCTCCTTCGCAAACCCTGACAAAAACAGCCCATATCCCGAATCAGGATTAACCTATTCTCTCGTAAAAACAGGAACCGACGGACGACGATCAGCATATTACGTCGGACTTGGAAACGCCGGAATCGCAGCCAATGATTATCTTTTCACTGTTACAGGCGGTTACAAGGCATCTCTGGAGACCATGGATGTCAGTTTAGGCGTACTTCTGGTCGGCAAAGGACGCAAGTAATGCTGAACCTGCGAAACCTTCTGCTAGTGATATTTATAATCTCCTCGACACACGCTGCCAAAGCAGGCACACCGTGCCTCGACGACCCAAACTTGATGCAAGTGAAAATTTTTCCTGAATTGAAAACAGGTATTTCAAAAAAATTAGTTCTCGTTTTGAATTGCGACGACACAATCAACACTTTAAGCACTGCTGAAATTAGAAATAATCTTTGGGAAAAATCTTATGAAATAGCAGTTAACCAAAATCCCAAGAAGATTTTTATCAACGAGAATGATTTTGGCAATGCGTTGTGCAAAATACTTGAATTTAAGGACACATTGAACTGTAGCAAAGATTCCAAGAAAGCTGACGTAATGCTCATCTTAAACCCCAATAGCCCTGAAATTTCAAAATTAATGGAGCGTTGGGCAAAGAGAAATGCAGGAATTTATCGCAACATGGGGATTAGATTAAGATGGGATTCACTCAGTCAAGTTGATAAGTCTGAAAAAATAATTTTCAGGAAGAAAATCGGAGACCTCCGAAGATGACATCACGGAAAGTTCCATTGTGGCTTAAATTGTTCGTTTTTGCCGCTGCGATTCTTATACCAACTGTGTCGGCACTGGTGATTTCATTAAATAATTCAACACGGTTTCTAGCCGATTTAAGCATCAACAACGAGATTGAAGCGGGATTGCGTTCAAATCTCGAAGCCATGCAACATTTGAAAAGAGTCGCTCGCGGTGACGAACTGCGAGAGCTCGAGCAGAAGTTCAGTCAACATCAAGAAACATATCAGGCGTATAGCTCTCTAAAAGAAATTAAAGGTCAATTAATCAACGAATTTTATCGACATGCGGTCATTGTTGGGTTTGTAGCGCTGATAATTAGCTTCGTCGCCGCTGGATTACTTGCAAGCAATATTTTGGCTATTTTCGAATCGATTTCTCAAAAACTCCGGGAAAAAGACCGTCTACAAGCAATTATGGGAAGTCTTGAAAACTGGCAAGAAGTGTCTAAGAGCGTCATTCACGAGCTCAAAGGAAGTCTAATGCCTTTAAAATTAATCACTAGCGCAAGCGGTGATCAACGCGGCCACAATACAGAGGCTTCCAAGCAGGTTATACTGACAGAAATCAACAAAATGGAATCTTTGATTGATGAGTTAACAGGATTTGCTCGACTACCAAAGCCAAATTTTACTGAAGAAAACTTAATCTCAACCCTCGAATATGCGATTAAAAACTTTCGCTTCGAGGGGTTAAGAGCTCGTCTAGAATCTAACTTGCCAAACGAGTCTCCCGTTCTTGGCAGGCACGATCCAAATATGATTCACAGATTAGTCTTTAATTTAATGAAAAATGCTCTTGAAGCCAACAATGGATACGTCAATTTGAATATCACGATAGAGGCAACTATAGAAAATGTTTTGATACATGTCGAAGATGATGGCATCGGAATCAATTCAAAAATGATTGGAGATATCTTCGATCCTGGAGTGACGCTAAAACCTAAATTGCAAGTCGAAGACATGATTCAACCTCTGTCGACGAATCTCGGGATCGGTCTAGCTATATCCAAAAAAATTGCCCTCGACCATGGCGGTGATTTAGTAGCTCTACCCTCTAAAAAGGGCGCGCATTTCCTATTCTCAATACCAAGAATTGGATGATAAATTTGTGAAAGGGAAAAATTTGATAAAAAAAAGAATCCTGTTCATCGACGATGAACCGTCTATTCGAACTTCTTTAAGACTCACTCTTCAAAGTGATTTTGAATGTTTAGAAGCTGACAACCTGGCATCCGCATTGAAGACGATCGATGAAAACGAAGTCGACACAATACTTTTGGACTTGAGGCTCGGTAAGGAATCGGGCCTTGATGTACTAAAATTTCTCAATGAAAACGGCTTATCTCGACCTGTGATTTGTATTTCTGGGGAAGCATCGTACAGCGAAGCCATTGATGCTTATAGGTTAGGTGCAGTTGATTTTCTTGATAAGCCGCTAACTCAGCAAAAGTTATTATTAGCAATAAAAAAATCGCTGGCGAACCATGAGGCAAAGGAGCGCCAACGCGTATTTACGCAACACTATGGACCTGCATCGCAAACGTATATTGGCAATTCTGTAACGGTGCAAAATTTGCGGGACGAAATTAAGGCTATTGCTCCAAGCGAATCCAAGGTTTTAATTTTAGGCGAAACAGGCACCGGAAAGGAAGTTGTGGCGTCTATGATCCACCGACAATCGACTCGAGCAAAGGAACCCTTTGTAACGGTGGACTGCGGAGCTTTGCCATCGACTATTTTAGACTCAATTCTCTTCGGACATAAAAAAGGCGCATTTACTGGGGCAGACCAGGATCAGGCTGGACGAATCGAATGTGCTGATGGTGGTACGTTATTTTTAGATGAGATTGGCGAATTAACCCTAGAGGGCCAAAACCGGCTACTTCGTTTCATTGAGACGGGTGAATTCCAGCGTGTAGGTTCTACTAAAATTCAACGTCTTAACGTTCGGATTATAACCGCAACTAGTCGCGACATGGATAAATTGATCAAGGAATCAAAGTTCAGGCCTGACTTATTTTTCAGATTGACTGTATTCACCCTCCGGACGCCAGCTTTACGTGAGATTACAGAGGACATACCTGATATATTTGCATTTCATCTCAATAGACTATCAATTAGAAATAGTGGTGAACGACCAACCATTAACTCAACTCAGGCGGAAATCCTAAAAAAATATACATGGCCTGGAAACGTAAGGGAGTTGAGAAATATTGCAGAACGCGCCGCCATTCTCGGAGTCGGTAAAGCTATCGACAGCATCCGGCAAACCAGCTCCGCAATTGAGACACGTCAAACTGGACAAGAATTCACGACACTTAAAGAGTACAGGCACGCTATTGAAAGAGATTATATTAGTAGAGTACTCGCAAGTGTAGAAGGCAATGTAACGAAAGCCGCGAGAATTCTAGGGATTGATCGGGTAAGTTTGCATCATAAAATTTCAATCTACGGACTCAAGAGTTGAATTAAAGGCGCTTTCATTATTTTGCCGCGTGATCGCATGGCCTTTCACAGGGTTACTTTAATCACGAAACTAGCCGTTTGCAGGTTCAGTCAAACTTACGTAAGCATGACAGCACCCCTGGTAGCAAATGGAAGCATTACCCGGAAATTTTCGCGCAATGGTGGGAAATGTTTTGATTTCGGATCTGAAGTCAGTCAAAATTTTTTTGATTCCTTAAAAATTTTTGATTTTACAACAGACGAGACTCCCGCAAAGGGCGGAGAGTTAAAGAACCTTGTGAATGGTCTAAAAAAATGGTCGGGTTTGTCCAACAAACTACGAACAGCGGCAACCACACGATTATATTGAGCTTCCATCGCTCTCAATAGAGGGAATTTCTTCAAAAGCTGCCGAATTTTATGCTTCAGGCCTCTCTTTGCGCAAAATTTCAAAGCAGCTAAACAAGTCAAAAAGCTTTATCAAAAAGGCACTTTCAGAGGCCGACGTATCCATTAGAGAATCGGGAAAGGTTCCGTTAACCCGAAGAACACAACCTCCAGGAACTCACTCTGGAAATACTCCATATGGCTATCAAAATCTTCGCGGTTGCTTAATCTTGGACGCCAAAGAGATAGAAATTGTCCACACCATCATGGAACTCTGGACCAAAGGCAAATCCTATTCAGACATCGTCAGGAATTTAAATAGCCAAGGACTCACGAACCGAAGGGGGTCGCCGTGGGAACATTCACTCGTACGCTCTATTGTAAAACGACACGCGAATAACCAATTAAACATTTAGAGGGAATAATCGTGAGCATTTGTTCATTAGGACAAATGCTCACATTTTTTGCTTTCTTGACAGTGGCATCGGATTAACTTCAGACGTTTCTTCAACTCCTGCAGGCGTGTCAAGTCCATTTGCTAATGGATTCCGATGCCTCGTGCTAGGCACAGGCGATCCAGTTAAAGATAACAGCCAGGGCTTCTGTTGGTGGGCCGCTAAGGGCCGCGAATCAAGGGACGAAAAATAGAATGACACGTGATAGGATTCCCAGCACATTCGTGAACTTAGGAGAGTAGTCTGCATGTTAAAGCGCGTCGTCAAAATTATCTTTTTTATGTCTGCACTTTTTACAGAGACTGCTGAAGCAAACGAACGCGAAAAATTCATAAGTCCTGAAACTAGAGTTGCTATCTTTGACAAAGTCGTCTCTGAGCTTGAGCGCATTGATGGTGAGGGGTTGCCAGCTCGCAGAAATAGGCCAGTAAGCTGGCAAGCGACCGTCGCCGACCTACGTGCTCAAGCTCGGAACGCTGAAAGCAAGATCGACTTCGGCCAAGTGTTTAGGAAACTCGATGCAACGTACCCAAATCTCCATGCCAAAGTAACCCTGGCAGATAACTATGACATCGCCGCTGGTAGGCTTAGACCCAAGATTGCGTTTAGGTTCGGCGCAGATTTTATTGGACCAAAGCCATCGAAGTTCAAATATAAAATCAGTTCGATTGACGGAGAACTTACCAAAGAGATCAAAGAAGTCACACGTCCCGCTCTTGGCGATAACATTGTCGCTATCAATGGTAAAGCGATGGCCATATGGAGTGATGAGAACTTTATTAATTGTAAGTTTCCTTTGAGACAGCAGTGCGAAGCTAACATCTTTGATCATTTCAGAAAGGGACTCCTAAGCTGGGACTGGCGATCTCCTCTTACCTATACATTAGAGAGAAATGGGCGGACATGGGACGTCAGTGTGCCTGTAGAAATCCCTAAGCTAGTTACAAGATCTGCAGCTGCTCAGGGCACAAACGTGGAAGGTGACTGCCCCGATAAACCTGATCGGTACCTGGGATTTAAGCCAGTATACAAGGGTCTTAATATCTGTGTTTTTGAATCTGATATTGCTTCTAATGTGACCGTTCTTCGTATCGTCAGCTTTAGGTATCGGGAACTACCAAAAGAGTCGAAAATTCAATCATTAAAAGATGAGGTGGAGCAGTTCTACGAAAAATACTGGAAAGATAAGGCCCCCGCCACCCGGAAACTGATCATTGATCTAATCGACAACGGTGGTGGAGATACTCCAGTTGCTTGGTATCAGCTGTTTTACACCAAGCCATTCCAAGAGTTGTACGTTCAATTCAAGAAACTGGCCGAGCTTAACGATGACCCCATCCGCAATGCTCTTTTCTACGAAGACAATGCCAAGGAGATTTGGTTCAACAATCTCAAAACATCGTCCGCGTTTCAGAAGATGAAACTCGGATCATTTCTGCCAACCATTCCCCAGTTCTGCGCTCATAACGATCAAAGTTGCGACACAGGTCTTTTTGAGCCGCGTAAACACGGATTCACCGGGGATGTACGACTACTAGTCAATGAGTGGTGTATATCAACTTGCACTGGCTTCGTCTGGAGTATGAAGGATCAACTTGGAAAGAGAGTTAAGCTGGTAGGGTTTCCCGATTCTGGTGACTCCGCTTACGCTCGTCTTTTTATCGACGTGTATCTCGATAGTGCCAACAATAGTGGCTTTCGCGTTCAGGTATCGCCAATACTTGGTGGAGCCCGCCAGAACGTGCCGGATGGCGCAATTCTTCGGCAGCAAGTGACGGCGACACGATCGACAGATTCGAGAGGGAAGTTAACCTCCGCAACACCCACGAAGGTGGACATCTGGATACCCTATCTCTATAGGCAGTACGACGATTCCTGGGAGTCATTAGTCTTTAAGGCAGCTTTGAAAAACTGAAGAAAACATAAACTGAGGGCAGGGCAAACACGAAGTATTGTGGAATTTGAAAGGGCTAGTCCGAAAATCAAACTCAGCAATTCGGTGAAAATAAAACGAACAGAAAACCGGGATGATGTGGTTTTCTGTTCGGATATTGTTGGGACTGGTCGGGGAGACTGGACTCGAACCAGCAACCTCATGCTCCCAAAGCACGCGCGCTACCAATTGCGCTACACCCCGACTTAGGAAGGCGGGAACAATACAGAAGTTCAATCGGACGCGTCAAGCACTATCAAAAGGGTTGGCCATCCCGGGCCATGAGCCCAATTTTTTTAGCCATATCCTTCATATTCATGTGGCATTAAAGCCATGATTTTAATAGAATTCATAGCGAGAACACCCAAAATTTAATCACTGTTCAACGAGGGACATCTCCTAGCTAGAGACAAGGTTCCACCATCTGAACGGAGTAGAGAGTTTTATGGAGTCAACTCAGGAAACTATGAACGAAGCCCCTGTAACTACAGAAAATGAAGCCCCAAGCTACAATTTGATTGTCGCTGGAGCCGGTATCGCGGGACTTCTTGTGGCCCATCGCTATTGCCTCGCTAACCCTGACGGCAAAGTCCTCGTCCTTGAAAAGGAAACCCGAGCAGGTGGACGTCTTGGCACCCTGGAAGGCGACTCCCGGGGAACAGGTTTTAACGCTATCACCCCTCGTCTATACGAATTCTGGAATCAAGCCATTAAGCATGACCCTGAGGCCGACGACCTACCGACTCTTGTCAGTGGTCGGCAGTCCCAAGCAGCACTGCTCATGGGTAACAAGTTCACAACGGTTGACGTCAAATCTCTTTGCTCTGACAAGGGAGCGCGCGCGCTCGGTGGACTCGCGGCACAGCGCCAATGGGGCGAGGTACAAAAACTTTTTGATGCCGAAGATCGCTTTGACAAAACCTTCGCTGACGTTTGGAAGGCTCCCCGCAAAAGTCCAGCCACCATGGTCCTTGAGACCTATGCTCAAACATTTGGAATCACAAATATTTGGGAGTCGACCCCAGGAGCGATCGCTGAACGCAGCGCGTTCTACACAAGTGAACCCTACACTGGTGAATGGAATGCAGCGCTCAAAGCGTTAACCCGAAAGTTTGAAGAATCAGGTCAACTGAAAATCATGACGGGAGCGCGCATCATCAACGCTGACCATGATGGCGACGAATGGCATCTTAAAACTGCACAAGGAGAGATTTTTGGAGACAAACTGGTCGTGGCTCAAGCTCCATGGCTTGCCTCCCAGTGGCTTCCAAAAAAACTCTGGCCTACACAACTTCTAACAGTTGTAAGTAAAACCAAGCCCGTCAGCTTAGTCACACTTAGCTGCCCCGTTCTTTCTGGCGACACCTCACAACTTGCTCAAATCATCATGATTCCAGCCGAGAGCGTGCAGGCGTCTGTATCGCCCAAGGAAATTGTTTTCCAGGCAACGATTGATTACGAACTTTCTTTACAAGCCCCTGATGTTGTTAAGGCTGTAAAAAGATTAAAGCGCGCTCACCGCAAACTTCTTGCGGCTGAAACATCGATTAAGACCGGTGTTGAACGTGTTGCTCTTATCCCTGTGGGCTGGGCACAGACTCCATCTGCGCAAGAACGAAAACATCTCGACAGACTGAAGATCGATGCTGTACAAGATCGCCATCTCGCTTTCTGTGGTGATGCCTACGGACAAAGCCTCAATGGCGATGACAATCTGATTGAGTCAGTGATTGCAGCAAGTGAGGCCCTCAGTACATGACAGCTCGTCTCATCGACGGTAAAGCGGTTGGACAGAAGATCAGAGATCAAGTGCGGCAAAAAATCGCCGCCCACACCGCAGCCGGACGACGAGCACCATGCCTAGCAGTCATCCTCGTCGGTGACGATCCAGCCAGTCAGGTTTACGTATCCCACAAAGAAAAAGCCTGTGCGGAAGCCGGCATTAAGTCCAAAGCCTTTCGACTGCCCGCAGCAACCTCAGAATCTGATCTGCTAGCGCACATTAAAATCCTAAACACCGACTCATCAATTGATGGCATTCTCCCGCAACTGCCCATGCCTCGTCACATTGACCGCGTAAAAGTCATCTCAGCGATTGATCCGGGCAAAGACGTGGACGGTCTTTCGTTTTTTAACCAAGGACGCTTACTCTGGAATTTGCCGGCACTGCGCCCATGCACGCCGGCTGGAGTCATGGAGCTTTTAAAGTACGAAGGCGTCAACTGCAGCGGCAAACAAGCCGTTGTAATTGGGCGCTCTGTTTTGGTCGGTTTACCCCTGCAAATGCTTTTATTACACGCTAATGCCTCAGTAACTTGTATCCACAGTAAATCCACAAATCCCGAAAAGATCGCTAAGACTGCGGATATTCTGGTCGCTGCTGCGGGTGTCAAACATCTGGTAACCAGTGACTGGATTAAGCCAGGCGCTGTCGTCATCGATGTGGGCATTCACAGAACGGATACAGGTAAACTGACAGGTGATGTGAAACCAGACGATGCAATGGCCTTGGCATCCTTATTTACTCCTGTGCCAGGAGGAGTTGGGCCCATGACCATCGCCATGCTCATGGCCAACTGTCTACAGGCCTATGAAACAAAACTTTGAGAGAAACTCGTGAGTCTAAAGCTAAAATATGCCGGCATTCTCATGCGTCACGGAATAAACTTCTGGGGACCATTTCTCGGCGCAGGCATTAAAGTCGTCGATGCAGACAAAGACTTCACTAGAATCACCGTAGAGCTCAGGGAAACCTGGTTTAATCGCAATATTGTGGGCGTTCACTTCGGCGGATCCCTCTACGCCATGTGTGACCCGTTCTTTATGGGAATCTTGATTCATCATCTAGGGAAAGACTTTGTAATTTGGGACAAAGGCGCCCAGATAAGGTTTAAACGTCCCGGTAAGGGCACCGTTCGGGCCGTCTTTGAAATTTCCAAAGATGAGATCGAGCGCATACGCCAAGACGCTCTGAGTCACGGAAAAATAGAGCCTGTATTCAAAACAACTGTTTGCGACACTGAGGGTAAGGTCGTCGCTGAAGTTGAAAAACTGGTCTACGTGAAGCAAAAAGCAAAGTAGATCAACTTTACGATAAAAATTAAAGCTTCTTGGCAACAGAACCAGCAAGTTTTTTGCCTGCAATAAATACGGCAAATAAGCCGCCGTCATCTTGCTCGACGGCAAGACCGATGATGTCTGCTGACGGATCAAGAATCAGATTCCTATGGGCCGGAGACATCCATAAAAGCCCAGCGAGCTCGTTGATGTCCCGTCCACGGACGCGGTCCTCGCCCAGCGGCTCAATACCTTTATTGGTCAATAGCGTCCTCGCAGTCGAGAGAGCTTGAGCGTTGTGGGTAATTAATTTTTTCCCCATCAGGCTTTTTGCTGCGTCATTTAGATCTTTATTTGCAGTCAAAGCAGGGAGATTTTCCAATCGGCGCTTTTCGTTCACCCAGGCTTCCAAGTTCTTGTCGATCGAGGCCAATGATTTTTTACCAACATCCGCCGCATCAATCGAAGCACCTTGCACCGGAATCAAAGCGATCTCACGAGGACCTGCATTCTGATTTTGTTTGAAGACACAGGATACCGATGCATAGCCGCGCTGATTGGGAAGAGCTGCCACATTGTTAGCAGAACGCGGCAAGGCGAGAGCCCGCCCTTTTGCTTCAGGCACAAAGAGCGTCTTTAACGTGCCCGCAGCACATGTAAGATTTAATGCCTGAGGCAATTTCAAATTCTGATTTTCAACGGTAACAGCATCAGCCACGGGAAGAGCCAACGCCCAAGCCCCACCATCGGCACAAGTGTTATAAGCATAAGAGCCTTGCTCATGCTGCGTAGCCAGTTTTTTGGCACGCTCACGCGCCTGGTCACGTGTCAGCTTTTGCCCTGCTGTAGGCGTAAGGCGCACCACCTGCACCTGCGCATCAAACACACCGTTAGTAAAAAAATCTGCAGCCGTTGCCTGGCGCGCGCACAAAATTGCCGACAGTGACAGAGGAATCTGGCGCTCACTCATAGGCTTTGAGGTTAACAACCCAATGCCAGCTAAGGTTGAGGATGTACCCAAAAGAAAACTTCCTGTGATGATTCCTAAAGTTTGTATCATCACAGGAAGCTTCATAATTACCTCGAATGGTTACTTCATTTGACCGTCAATCAGCTTAAAGATGGTCGCTTTTTGCATATTGGATGTTCCTTCGTAAAGTTTACCAATCTTTGCATCGCGGTAAAACTTTTCTGCAGGAAATTCCTTAATAAAGCCGTAACCACCGTAAATCTCAAGGGCTCTGGACGCCACCTCTTCGGCCACGTCACCGACGTAAAGCTTAGCCATGGCCGCTTCTTTCACAAATGGAAGGCCTGCATCCTTAAGACGGGCTGCGTTGTAGACCATAAGTCTTGCGGCTTCAACCTGGGTCGCGAGATCTGCCAAGTCGAACTGAACACCCTGAAAGTCTCGCAATTCTTTACCAAATTGCACGCGCTGACGAGCATAGGTCATCGCACCGTTCAAGGCTCCCTGCGCAAGACCAAGCATCTGAGCTGCGATTCCGATCCGGCCTTCATTTAAGGTCTCGATTGCAATCTTGTAGCCTTTGCCAACTTCACCAACCACGTTTTCTTTTGGAACTTTTACGTTATCAAGAATTACTTCGCAGGTTGAGGAGGCTCTAATACCGAGTTTTACTTCTTTTTTCCCAACGGAAAAACCAGGCATGCCACGCTCGCAAACAAAGGCTGTAATACCCTTGTAGCCAATTTCAGGATTGGTATTCGCAAACACCACAAAGATGTTGGCCTCTTTGGCGTTGGTGATGAAGATCTTTTTACCTTCAAGGCGCCAGTGGGATCCTTCGTCGTGGGCACGCGCCTTCATGGCAAATGCATCGGAACCACTGTTTGGCTCAGTTAAGCAGTAAGATCCAACTTCTTTAGAGACCAAACGTGGAAGATATTTCTTTCGCTGCTCCGCATTTGCGTAACGGTAAAAGATATTGTTTACCAATGTGTTTTGTACGTCACAAAGAACAGAGACCGAGGGATCCACTTTCGCGAGTGCTTCGATGGCAAGAATCGACATGAAAAAGCTACCGCCAGCTCCGCCGTATTCTGTTGCGGCCTCAATGCCCATAAGGCCCATTTCAAAAAGACCATCGATGACAGACTTATCCATTTTCTCGGACTCATCCATCTCCATCACTTTGGGCTTGATGGTGCTGGCTGCAAATTTTTCGACTTCGTTGACAAACATTTGCTCGTCATCAGACAGACGAGTGAGTGGACCTAAATGCATGAATGCTCCTCCGGAACTGTTCTAGCGGATGAGCCTATGTTTTAACTGCTTTTTAGGAACTTTGCACTATTTTGGGGCGAGCACCGTGCTGGGGACGGCTGCGAATTGATTCAAAGCGGCGCATAAGATTTTCACGCAGCTCATGGACCTCATCCAGCGAAGCTTTAACCCCATTTGTGCCTAATTTATCGGCATGATTAGGGTTTGCGGCAAGGTTTGCTGCGAGCTCTCTGGCCTTCAACGACAAGTCATCGGCCTTTTGGGCCAAGTTTTCATTGGCATCCCGAAGCCAAGCTTGTTCTGATTCCTGAACAGTAGAGACTGAAATGACCCTGAAATAATCACCAAGGGCTCGCGTGGCGGCATGATCCCTAGCATGCTGAAGATTTACCCCCAAACGGGTTTGACAGCTTCCACTGGCAGACCAGTTTTCGTCAGCGGCATCCAACGCGCGGTAGTCACTCTTAAGACGCTCGCGCTCTTCAGAAATTTTTACAAGATCGGTCTTTAGCCCCTCTTCCAGTTGCTCAAGATGCCTTTTACGTACGGCTAAATCGACCAGATGCTTAGCCTCAAGATCCAGTGAGTCGCGGTTAGAAATCCCTGAAAATCTCGCTTGTAGGAGACGCAGCCACATTTTGCGATTTTGCAGTGCTACATACTCGGACGCAAAAATCTTGAGCTTACCGGCAAGCATTTTTGCGCCCCAGCCGAGCGCGGCATCCATCCGGCGTTGATTTTGAGTCTTCCGCGATAGTTGCACCACCTGATCACAATCGATCGCAATTCTAGCCAAGCTCATATCGATTTGATCGCGGTCTCGGTTCACAGCACTTTGAGCAGCCGGGTCAGGATTACGCGCAACCTCACGAGCCAGCGCCGAAAGGGCGGCTTCAATCTGCGTCAGCTGATAATCCCAGCGACTAGAGCGGCTCATAAACGGTTTCCTCGGTAACGTTTTTTTGTTTTCTTTTTACCCATGGAATTAACAGCGGCTGCAGAAGGAGTCGAACCAACGTCTGTGTTGTGAGTCATCCCCTCTGCCTGTGCATTCTGAACAAATTCATTTTGATGCTGAATCTTTTTTATCTCTTTTAGCACCTGCCGTGCGACCACAAGTCGGTCACTAGCAATTCTTGCAGCTCCGGTTAATTGATCACTAAATTCGAGCGTTACTTTTTCAACTTCATACAGCTCGGGTGCTGGCTTTTCCGGGTTTTGCGAGCGACGTTCAATCTCGAGGGATTTGAGCCAGGATCGCATTGACTCATTTTTTGAGGTCTCACTGCGAACCCTTGCCCGTAGCGATGTTACCTTTTCTGTAGCCTGCTCAAACTCGTTAAAAGCCGACATCAAATCCCGCTGACTTATTATCTTGGCATCACTGGCTTTACCGATTTCTGCTCTCGCAATGAAGTCTTCCACGACATCGCGTGACTTACGTACATTGGAAAGCTCATGTTCTACTTTGATCAATTGCCGACGTAGCCAAGACAAACGCCAAATGGCAATCATCCAACCTGTGGATTGAACTGCTGCCTGCTTCGTCCAATCAGTGGTGCGCTTTGAGACTGCCGTGACGTCATCAACTTTTTTCTTCATATCGGCCACAAACTTACTAACGATGCGCTGCTCCATCCTTGAGTAATCTGCCATGACCGGCAAATCCACTTGGCTGATGGGATTATTTTCAATTTTTGATGGCACCATGAGGGCTTTGATCTTGTTCGCGTGACCAAGAGCATTTCTTAGACGATCTAGGCGCTCGGAGTAGTCGGACTCTGAAATATCTTGGGCCCGCATCGCCTCCTGGAGGTCGACATCCAAAGACTGCAGTCTGTGCAGCAGGTCATTGATTCTGGCTTGATGTTGAAGCGAGGTCATTGGCATCCAATATTCATGGGGATTTCAAAAGTTTGAGCCTACTCATATTTTCTCTTGAGACCGCCTCGGCGACGACGGGAAGAAATTTCCTAGCGACCCACGCCCCTTTTAGGCGAGAAAGACTTGGTAAGGGGCTGACATAACCTAGATTTTCGACTGGAAACCCAGAGGATCTGAGCCATCTATTACGTTGTTTTTATTGGCTGAGACTGTTATTTTTGCCGCACCTAAGCAGGAGACCATCGATGACCAGCCCAAGCCCGCAAAAGCCTATGATTCAAGCCGCTCGAGGCGAAAAGCCAAGCCGCTGGCCTGTGTGGTTTATGCGACAAGCCGGTCGTTACCTACCTGAATACCGCGCCGTGCGTGCAGACGTGGACTTCGTTACCATGTGCAAGCGCCCAGATCTTGCAGCCGAAGTGACCTGGCAACCTCTTCGTCGATACGACCTCGACGCATCAATTATTTTTTCGGATATTTTGATTCCCTGCATCGCACTGGGTCAGGAACTTACCTTTGACAAGGGTCATGGCCCGAGACTAAGCGCTCCCATACGCTCCATGGCCGATGTGAAAAGCCTCAAAAATCCAGATGCCACAAGAGATCTTGGCTATGTCGGTGACGCAATAAGTCTAACTAAAACCAAACTAAAACCTGAGCAAACCATGATTGGTTTTGCAGGCGCTCCGTTTACTGTGGCTAGCTACATGATTGAAGGCCAGGGCTCTAAAGAGTTCACCGAGGTCAAAAAGTTAATTTTTTGCGATCGCCCAGTCATCACTGCCCTCCTTGAGAAAATCTCACAACTGACTGTGGATTACCTGTTGATGCAGGTGAAAGCTGGCGCTGATGCGCTCATGCTTTTTGACACTTGGGCGGGGCAAGTTAGCCCGGGCGTTTACCGTGATCTGATTTTTCCCTGCACAAATAAAATCATATCGGAGGTCAAGCGAGTCTCCGGTGTTCCTGTCATTTATTTCCCAGGCCAAGGTAGTGACAGGATGTATGAGCTGACGGGTTGTGCTGCCGACGTGATCAGCGTTGACTGGCGTACGAGGCTATCGAGAGCCGCAGAGATTTTAAAGGGCGCTGGCCTTAACGTGACACTCCAAGGAAATCTTGATCCCCAGGCACTTTTGGCCCCGGAAGCTGAGCTTCGCGCCATGGTGCGTGCATTAAAAGACGAAGCCCGTCAGGCGGCTAGAGCACATATTTTCAATGTTGGGCATGGACTGTTACCACACACACCACCAGAGTCTTTGTCGATCGTCATCGATGAACTCCGCAAGTGAGGCTAAAATGAAATTTTCTTTAATCAGTATTTTTGTCTTTTTTTTATCCGCATGCGGCAGTCTTTCGCACTCTGATATGAAGTCTGTTGACGCGGCTAGCCCTGTACTGAACACGCGCAACAATTGCCGCGGTGTTGCACAGGGTGTTTATGCATACTGTGACACGGGTGACTGCCGCGGTGTCGTCACAAACAATATTGGTTTTTGCGTCAATGATGATTGCCGAGCGATTATATGGGGCAATATTGGGTACTGTCGCACCAACGACTGCAAAGCCGTCATTTTTAAAAACATCGGACTTTGTGACAGTAAAAACTGTGAGGCCGTTATCTTCAAAAATCCAGGACTTTGCAAATAGCTGAAATGACTGACTTCCAAGCCTTCCAAGGGTAAGTTAGTCCTTGATTTTCTGCGTTAATTTCGAAATGATCTGGCATCAAAATCCGTCATCCATGATTGAGGTGCCCCCGTGAAATTACGCAGGCTTTTAGTTGCTCTCTGTCTTCTTTCAACACAAGCATTTGCAGAAGACCCCCCTCCAGGCCACTCACACCAGGGATCTGCCTTCGATGAAGGTCCAAGGCAATTTGCAGTCCTGGAAAACGGGATGCCCGACATTGACTTTGAAACTCCCGGTTGCTCCGCTGAGGCCAATCGATTCATTCGCCAAGGTATTGGGCAATTACACGGCTTTCTAAACTTTGAGTCCGAGCGATCCTTTCGTCAGGCCGCATTCTTGGATAAAAACTGCGTTCTTGCTTACTGGGGCATGGCCATGTCGAGTGCCGTCTGGGTGGGGAATAATGAGCGCGGATTAAAATTTGCAAAACACGCCAGAGACCGCCTAACACAAACGAGCACCGAACGTGAGCGCCTCTATGTTAACGCTGTAGAACTACTCTCTTCTGGCAACACCAATCAGGCCTTGGCCACCTTCGAATCGATTTTTAGAAAATATCCCAAGGACCTCGAAGCAAAAGCTTTTTATATCGTGAACTACTGGATCGCGCAGCGAAACCTAGCGCTAGCCGCAGGACAAAAAGAAGCTGACACCACCAACTCCGAGTCTCTCTATCGTTTGGCACGCGAAGTCCTCGCCGTAAAACCAAATCATCCTGTTCATCATTATGTGATCCACATGTGGGATGCCCCGCAAACCTACACCAAGGCTCTTGATTCTGCAGATAAGAGCGGATTTTCTGGCCCAGGCATTGCCCACCTCTGGCACATGGCGGGGCATATTTACTCCCACGGGAAATTGCCTTTTGAAATGTGGTGGTCCCAAGAAGCAGCTGCCCGCGTTGATCACACCTACATGAAGAAATCTAAAATCTTCCCATACTGGCTTCATAATCACGCACACAACAATGAGTGGTTATCGCAAACTCTAATGGCCCTTGGTAACTTTGGAAAGGCTAAAGGCTACGCTCTCAATATGCTAGCCCAGCCGCGCCATCCAAAGCTCAATCGGATAGATCAGTATCAGCACGTACAAACTGGAGTTCTTCGCAGTTCAGAGGTTCTAGAACGCGGAGAATACTGGGCGGAGGCAAACACCCTCTTTAGCTCACCATTCATGAACTGTGATGATTTTTCTTCCTACACAGAAGCCATGGATAGCTGTCGCCGCATGAAGGCTCTCACTGCCACCATGAACGGCAAGCTGAATGATAAAACTCTTGAAGGACTATCTGAAGCCTCGACAAACGAAGTCCGCGCCTTGGCTGATATTCTTGCTAGCCGTAATACGGATGCAGCGTTAAACCGTTTACGCACGCTGTCTCATCTTCAGTCCAGCTGGGGATTAAGCCGTCTTGTACGTTACGCGATGTTTGCGAAAAAGCCGTCTCAGGCAGCTCAATGGGCTACCGAGTTGACCAACCAAGACTCTAAAAACGCAGCCTTCAAACTTCTCGCCGCTGCCGCCCACGCCGCCGATGGCCGCAGTGACTCCGCAAGAGCCAACGTTCAATCTCTCATGACTATGAGCCAAGAGCTTGATGAAACAGCCCCCTTTAACCAAGAGATGATCCAGATCCTACGCGACAAAGGACTGATTCCTGCAGGCTCTATTCGTAAAGCATTCACCAGCTGGCGCCCGATCCATAGCTCAAGACCTCAGCATGACGCGTTAGGTCCTGTGCTGTGGCAGTCCATTAAGGCTCCAAACTTTGAATGGACCGATTCTGATGGCACAAAGCACACTTTAAATCAGGTTGCTCCCAACAAGCCGGCGGTGGTTGCTCTCGTTCTGGGGAACTGCCCGCGCTGTGACACACAGTTTGCAATGCTTGAAGAGAAAAAAGCTGAGCTGACTGCCAAAGGCATCGAACTCGTTGCCATTGCATCGACTCCGGAAAACCTTCCAGTGTTCAAACAAATGTGGTCATTTGATGAATTTGAGTCGATTCCGATTCATGGACTATTTGTGCTTAACGCTGAACGCGACGTCGTGTGGCAAGACGTCAGCGCTGAGGCGTTCCTCGACATCGACTTTCTTATGAATGAGCTACAGCGGTCACTGTCACCGCTACAAAGCGTCATGGTGCGAGGACACTTACAGAAATAGTCGGACGGGGGCGCCGCCCGACAAAAATCCCTGTTTTTATCGAAGAAATGACGAAGAAAACCCCTGGCCTAGACATCAGCCAGGGGTTTTTTCTCATAGGATAGGCGGGCATCAATTTAACGCTTTTTAATCTATTGTAATAGAATCTGTGCCGTGGTACTTGGACCTCCTATGACTGAGGATTCAAGACGATGATTAGCACATCCGGAGTGACCCTGGGCTACGGCCAGCGGGTTTTATTTAAAGACGTTAACGTAAAATTTCTTCCTGGCAATTGTTACGGGCTCATCGGAGCAAATGGTGCCGGTAAGTCAACGTTTCTGAAAATCCTATCGGGCGATATCGAGCCCGACTTCGGAGAGGTCGCTGTTCAACCAGGCCAGCGGGTCGCAGTCTTAAAACAGAACCAATTTGAGTTTGACGATATTGAAGTTCTCAAAACTGTGATCATGGGAAACAAGTTTCTCTATGAAATCATCCGCGAAAAAGAAGAGCTCTACGCAAAGCCGGATTTTTCGGATGCCGACGGAATCAGAGCCTCCGAGCTTGAGGCAAGATTTTTGGAGCTAAATGGCTGGGACGCCGAATCACAGGCAGCCGAAATGCTCCACGGACTAGGAGTTGGAGACGAGCTTCTCTCCAAGAAAATGCGCGATCTCGAAGCCGGTCAAAAGGTACGTGTACTTCTGGCCCAAGCTCTTTACGGCAATCCTGATATTCTTCTACTGGATGAGCCAACCAACAACCTCGACGTACAAAGCATCATGTGGCTTGAAGAGTTTTTAATTGAGTTCAAGAACACGGTCGTCGTTGTATCCCACGACCGTCACTTCCTGGATAAGGTTTGCACTCATATTGCAGACATCGACTTTGGAAAAATCCAGCTTTACACCGGTAACTATACGTTTTGGTATCAGGCGAGCCAGCTGGCATTAAAACAGCAAAAAGATCAAAACAAGAAAGCAGAAGACCGTATCAAAGAATTAAAATCCTTCATCGAACGATTTTCTGCCAACGCCTCGAAATCAAAACAGGCAACATCACGTAAAAAACAGCTTGAAAAACTATCAGTTGAAGACATTAAACCCTCCACTCGACGCTATCCCCACATTCACTTTGTAGAAGAACGCGAAGCAGGTAAAGACCTGCTTCAGTGCAAAAACCTAACAGGTGAGCTTGACGGCCGCATCTTGTTTAAGAACTTTGATCTCACCATCAACCGCGGTGAAAAAGTCGCGTTTGTTGGCAAAGACGGCTCACCAGCGACTCTGCTATTTCAAATTCTAACTGGCGACTATGCACCTGCTGCAGGTGAGTTTCGCTGGGGCATTACAACCCACAGATCTTATTTCCCTAAAGACAACGCCGCTTGGTTTAAGGAGCCTTTAACCCTACTTGATTGGCTTAGGCAGTTTGTAACCAAAGAAAGCGAGCGTGACGAGGAGTACGTGCGCGGGTTTTTAGGACGCATGCTTTTTAGCGGAGAAGAGGCCACCAAAAAGGCAAACGTGCTCTCAGGGGGAGAGAAGGTTCGACTGATGATGGCGCGTATGATGATGGCGCGCCCGAATGTATTGGTCCTCGATGAACCGACAAACCATCTTGATCTTGAATCAATCACGGCCGTTAACAATGGGCTAATGAATTATCCTGGCACAATCCTATTTACCTCCCAGGACCGAGAGTTCGTAAACTCGGTCGCCACGAGAATCATTGAGCTTACTCCCAAAGGCTGGATGGACCAGGTCATCTCTTACGATGACTATTTGGAGTCTCCGACTATCGCAGAACAACGTGCAAGGCTTTATTAATCGATTAGCCTTAGGGACTTTCCTGAACAGCAAAACATAATGTTATCTACTTTGATGAGCCTGCGCATAAAAAGTCTGTCATAAACTTGCAATCTGGATCGTTGATAATCTCCTGATCACCCGAAACACACTTTTCAAGATAGGAACGGACCACATTTAGTCTCGCAATCCGTAAATCAGTTTTCAGGAGCATGTCGTTCGCTTTTTGTTGAAGTTTTGACGCATCTAACCCAATAAAGTCCCGTTCGCTGAGTAACCCCGCGATCTCACCAAGTGTCAGCCCAAGTTCTTTCAATCCATTGATCGCTTTAAGTCGATCAATCACTTCACGGTGATATTTGCGGTAGCCGGCGGCGCTCCGCGTAGGTGGCTTAAGGAGACCGTCACGCTCATAAAGACGAAGCTGTCCTCGTGTCACCTTAGCCTCCCGACAGACATCTGTCGTCGAGAGATATTCTTTATAAGATTGATTTGGATATTTGGAGGTTGTCATGACTGGAATGGTAGCTGGATCATTGATAAACAGTCAAATTCGGCGAAAAATTTTTGTGAATTTTAGAATTATTGACATGGCACCTAGGTGCCACGTTTAAAATATTTCAAAATATGCGCTAACATATACGTGAATTATCATTTGCCCGCAGAAAGGATTTTTATTCATGGCGAAACCACTTCTTTGCCCCCCACACCTACTCTCAACTAACCTTTCTGGGAAAACATTTATTGTGACTGGAGGAAACTCCGGCATCGGCCTTGTCACGGTAGAACAACTTGCTCGCCAAGGCGCGAGAGTCGTTCTTGCTAGCCGTAGACCTTCAGAAGGAGAGCGAGCTGCTGCAGATATCAAGCAGCGCGGCGCTGCAGGACGAATCGATGTGCTCGAGCTTGATCTTGCAGATTTGGAGTCAATTAGAAGGTTTACCACTGCGTTTGAGAAACTACAGACTCCATTACACGGCTTAGTGAATAACGCCGGAGTGATGAATACACCCTTCGGCAGAACAAAGCAGGGTTTTGAGACGCAGTTTGGTACGAATCACTTGGGACATTATTTACTAACGGAGCTTCTGCTACCACATTTACAGAAAAACTCTCCGGCAAGGATCGTTAACTTATCTAGCTGTTTCCACGACAAGGCAATGGGGCGCGAGGGCCGTATTGACTTTGATGACCTAAATTTTGAACGTAAAAAATATGACGGCTGGGTCGCCTACGGACAATCAAAGCTGGCAAACCTCCTCCATGCTAAACACTTAGCGAAGAGATTGAGCGGCAGCGGAGTCACAGCAGTTAGTGTCCACCCTGGATGGGTGAGAACAAACCTGATTCGTCAGTCCATGCCTGTCTGGTTTCAAGACATCTTACTAAAACCAATCTTTCGACTTGCTGGCATGATTGAACCTTGGGAAGGAACCCAGTCGACTCTTTATGCGCTCCTTGCTCCGGAGGTTGAGAAACATAACGGCGCCTACTTTAGCCAATTAGGTATCTATAGAGAAAAAGAAGCCACCAAAGGCGGCTGGCCCCTAAAGTCCCCAAACCCTCATGCTCACGACGATGCCGCTGCTGAGAGACTTGATGCTGTGAGTCGAAATCTCGTTGGACTAAAATAAGACGAGAACATGATGTCACAGAACAAAGCCCCCGGTCGATTTCTCAACCGGGGGCTTACTAATTAAAAACACTTTGAGTTTAAACGAAAATTATTTTGCTTAGCTTTTTGTGTAATAAGCGTCGCTTAGAGCTGAAGCTCTCTTCGCAGCTGCTGTGCAATCGGTAGAAGTCCCATCATCGCCGCACTCGCCCAAATAAAGCTTGGT
>JBIIGV010000135.1:0-7328 GCA_044236265.1 Oligoflexales bacterium | reverse complement strand
GACAACGTAATTAAGTTTCTCTGGAAGATTTTTGACCCTCATGGCGATCGCTTCTGCGGTTCCATACCAAAAATCTTCGGCCGCTCCACTGATGTCGACGCCAACAAAAACTTTTCGACCGCTACCACGTAAAACTTTTTCAAGACTCTCAAAAAACTGCTTCATGCGGTAAGGGGTATCAAATAACACGGTTGGCCAAGGGTGGTCGAAATTCTCGCGGAAGAAATTTTCCCGATCTTCTTCGTCTCGTGGTGGAAATCCGGCGAATTGAAATCGTCTACAGTCGATCGGGCACACGGAAATCGTTGCCGTTAACGAGCTTGGCCCGGGAACAACCCGCAAATTGGCGCCAATACGCACAGCGACTTCGACAATGTCGCGTCCAGGATCTGCGAGTCCGGGAGTGCCTTGATCACTCATGTAAAGAGCATCGTTTCCAGCCTTGAGTTCTCGTTCCAACTCTTCGAGAGTAAACGCCTCACGCTGCTCGGTGTAACGCATCCACTGCCTTTGCACCCCTGCAGCCTTGAGGAATTGACGAGCCTGTTTGTCCTCCTCAAATATGAGGAATGGGCATGTTCGCAAAAGCTCCAATGATCTCAGGGGAATATCTTTGATGTCCCCCAGGGTCGTTGCTGCCATCCATAGTGTTCCAAGACGGGGGCTAGCGGTGCTATTTGTCATGTAATTTCCATTGGTTGGGGTGCTTATTTCAATCTCGTAGACGCTCACAGGTCAATATGTTACACCTCGGGGCTCGTTTGTGTCAGTAAAAGAGCGACTTTAGCTAAAGTTCAGGACGACTTAATGCCTCCTTTAGGTTTATCGACCCCGTTTAATTTGCCCCGGAGCTCCCTTCCCCGTCATGTTGCCATGATTATGGATGGTAACGGGCGTTGGGCGAAGCAACGCGGACGACCCAGAGTCTTCGGCCATAAGCATGGTGCTGAGCGGGTTCGCGAAATAGTCGAGCAGGCGGGACAATGGGGAATCGAAGTCCTTACCCTCTATGCTTTCAGCGACGAAAATTGGAATCGCCCTCTCGATGAAGTTGGCGTGATCATGCATCTTTTGGAGCACTACTTGCGCAAAGAGCGTGACGAATTGAATCGTCAGAATGTGCAGTTCAGGGTGATTGGGGATCTCAGCAGGTTGTCACCATCCTTGCGCAAGTTGATTGCCGAGACCAAGGAGTTGTTGTCGGCAAATTCTGGATTAATCCTAAACGTCGCGATCAGTTATGGGGCGAGGGCAGAAATTACCAGGGCGATGAAAATGATCGCTTCAGAAGTGGCAGCTGGTCGAATGTCTCAGGAACAGATAGACCAACAGCTTGTTTCTTCGTTTTTGGACACTGCGGGTCTGCCGGATCCAGACCTTGTAATCCGCACCAGCGGGGAATTGAGAATCAGCAACTTTTTACTGTGGCAGTCCGCCTATTCGGAGTTTTACTTTGCTCCTGTGATGTGGCCAGATTTCACTCGCGATGAATTTGCTAAGGCTATTCAGCACTTTGGATTGCGTGAGCGACGGTTTGGCATGACCTCGGCTCAGGTGGCTCAAGCCAATTCCGATTCATCCATTAGTGTCGAAGGTCTTCGTACATGCTGAGAACTAGAATTCTCACCGCAGCTGTGTTGCTGCCGACAATTCTTGGGCTTCTGATCTATGGGCCATCGTGGTCGGTGGCTTTGTTAATCCTATTTGCAATCAGTCTTTCAGTTTTTGAAATGTCTATGATGATTCAGCCGCGACTCGATGAGATGCTGCGCAACTATTCATTGGTTGGTGGAGAACGCTCTGAGACCGGAGAAATCTATATCGCAGCCAACAGGACGTCTCATTACCGAATTTTAGCCCTCTTTTGCTGTTGTGTGATGGGGGCGATTTTCATTCTGTCAGCTGCTTATAATCTTCCTGCTGATCGCAGTATTGTTGTCTTTGGGCTAACCTTTGCGATGATTGCTGCGGTTTTTGCGACTAAGGGCATTGAAGCTGAAATGGCGCGAGTACTTGGTTTTACTCTTAGCCTTTCTTACGCTGGATTCCCTTGGCTAGTCGTTTGGGATCTTTATTTGAATGAGCCCTTTAGCCGTCAACTCCTTCTGGTTCTTGTGATTGTTTGGATGGGTGATACGGGTGGTTATTTTGGCGGGCGCTTCTTTGGAAAGCACAAGCTATCGCCAAATAAAAGTCCCAAAAAAACCTGGGAAGGTGCAATCGCTGGACTTTTAGCCAGCATGCTAGGAGCCGTTGTCTGGCATTTGAACTTTTACCATGATTTGAGTGGCGGTACGCCCACCGCTCTGGTTTGTGGATTTTTTGGGGGAATTGCGGGACAATTGGGCGACCTCGTTGAATCGGTTATCAAAAGATTTACCGGGGTTAAAGACTCGGGATCGCTGTTACCAGGTCACGGTGGTTTGCTTGATCGCATAGACGGAGTGTTGTTTGCTGCTCCCGTAATATGGTTTATTCTTTACGTTGCTGCAGCCCGCTAATAAAATTTTTCAAAGTGACGGCTGATGGTCTGGAGATGATATGCAAAATATATTTTCACATCCCATCATAGCGATGCTCATCATGCTTGGCTCATTGATATTATTCCATGAGTTGGGTCACTATTTAGTTGG
This sequence comes from Oligoflexales bacterium, assembly GCA_044236265.1. Lineage (GTDB taxonomy): Bacteria > Bdellovibrionota_B > Oligoflexia > Oligoflexales > RGVZ01 > CAMDKS01. Next base: position 4,695 of record JBIIGV010000135.1, on the reverse strand, counting down.
TCGCTGGTGTGGTGTTGCGATTGAAAAGTTTGCCATTGGCTTTGGACATCGCATAGCAGCATTCCGTCGAGGCCAGACCGACTATTTGATTGGTTGGATTCCACTTGGCGGCTATGTGAAGTTTTATGGAAGTTATCGCAATGAAGATGTGCCGGATTCAGTGACAGGCACACTTTTTTGGCAGGCGCCTGTTTGGAAGCGAGCACTCATTGTCGTTGCGGGTCCCGTTGCGAATTTTCTTCTCGCTTTCGTTATTTTGTGGGCGATGGTCATGCATGGTATTGAACACCCACCGGCTCAGGTCGGGGATGTTATCGAAGGTGGCCGTGCGCAACAGGCAGGAATTTTACCCGGTGATCGGTTTCTTGAGGTTGATGGTCGGAAAGTCAAGGGTTGGTCCGATATCGAGCGGTTGTTTCAAAAAAGCCCTGATCGACCTCTAAAGATTGTTGTCGATAGAGAGGGGACAGTCCTGGAAAAGGAAGTCACGCCAGAGGCTGTTACGGGACGGAGTATCTTCGGCTCAACCTCCAAAATCGGTCGCGTCGGTGTGGCTTTGGGTTATCCAAGCGCTGTTGTTACGATGCTTTCCCCGGATTCAGTTCTGTCCAAAGATGGTCTGGTTACTGGTGATCGAGTCGAAGCCTGGTTTGATGATCAGGGCGTTGAGCATAGAATTCATGGTCTCCATGAAACGTTTCACTTATTCAGTCAATGGTCCCGGTCTGGCGTCAAGAGTGTCAAAGTCTCGGTAAGACCAATCTCGATCGTTGAAGATGAAGCTGGGAAATTGAAAGAAAAAGTTACAGCAGACGCGCGGTTGGTTCAGTTGAATGTGAGTCGATGGCCAAGTATAGGTTCCGAGTCAGACCGTGCGTACGCACAGACACTGGGGGCTGTTGATAGCCATCTTACAGTTGGTTTTCCTCGTGGAGTTACAAAGGAAGTTCTGCGACCGGGGGATCGAATTGTTGCCTGGGATGGGAGCAAGATCAAAAATATTTTCGGGCTTCAGGAGGTCATGGAAAATTGGCGTAAACCTGATGTCACGTTGGATCTCATTAGAGACTTCAAACCATTGACAGTTAATGTCGGGCTTAAGCCGATAGAATTGCAATTACCAGAGGGCGCAGTCACGGCCTATGTCTTGGACGTTGGTATGCTTGGTCAGACTGCGTTGCCTGACCCTGTGATCAATCGCGAGGCAAACCCTTACAAAGCAGCTTTAGTAGCTATCGATGAGGGTTACACGCAAACATCCATGATGGTGACCAGCCTATGGATGATCATCAGCGGCTCTATGCCAGTCAAGGCTCTCGGAGGTCCAGTGATGATTGCAAAAGTTGCGGGTGATTCGGCGAAGGCTGGATGGATGGCGTTTTTTGCAAGTATGGCGGTGATCTCGATAAATCTAGGCTTAGTCAATTTGTTTCCAATCCCCGTTCTGGACGGTGGGCAGTTGCTTTTACTTGCTGCCGAGGGAGTGAAGCGTGCGCCGATTGAAGAATCAACGATTGAAAACTTTCAGAAGATTGGGTTTGTCATTGTCATGTCCCTAGTCATTCTTGCTCTCTACAATGACCTAAGCAGGTTTTGGAGTTCCATGGTTCGGAGTATCCTGAACTAATATGCCACAATATGATTTACTCATTGATACATCGATTTTTGGAGCCGCCGTTGGGCTTCGTCATGCAAGTCAGGGTTTGGTTTATTGCCAAGTCGCCTCTGACGTCCAAAACAGTGCTCGTCAATTACCACTAATGGTAGAAGAGGCAGTTCAAGGCGCAAACACATCGCTTACGGGCATAAGGCGCGTTGTCGTGTCACAGGGGCCAGGATCCTTTACTGGTATTAGAGTAGGGATAGCCTACGCCTATGGTTTTTTTAAGGGCTTAGTTGAGAAAGTGGGCGCCGAGGCTGCTATCGCCGGTGTTTCATCCTTGGAACTCGTGGCGCTGAATGTCAGCAAAAAAGCTTCGCGGGATATCGCTCTTTTCCTGCCTTCGACCAAAACGACTGGATTTTTTGCGATGGTGAAACAAGGCGTTTCTAGCTTGCATCCAATCGATTTAGCCAAAGATCTGGGTGACACTTTAAAGTCGCTAGATTGGAAAGTATTGGGCCAATGGGATGCTTTAGGTGAAAAAGCAAATAGTTTGCATGCTAATTCTATTGAGTTGTTGGATCTTCGGGAGAGTGCGCGGCTGGCTTTGTTGGCGATTGATGATAGACTTTCGACAGATACAACATTGAATTGGTCGGTCGATATGCCGTCAGCAATTTACCTGCGGCAGTCGACGGTTGAGGAGAAAGCTAGAAAATAGCTGAATTGACAATCTATAGTGGCGACTAGCTAACGTGATGAGGTGTGATAACTATGACTGGTCAATTTACAAGTGAAGGAAAACCTGGAGGACGATTAGGTGGCGCGGTGTATATTCTGCCCAATCTAATAACGACCGGAAATTTGTTTTTTGGTTTTTTTTCCATAATCAAAAGTCTAAACGGCCAGTTTGGTTGGGCTTCGGTGGCCATCTTTCTTGCTGCGATATTTGATGTCCTTGATGGTCGAGTGGCGCGACTAACGAAGGGTACGAGTGAGTTTGGCGTCCAGTACGATTCGCTTTGTGACTGTGTGTCGTTTGGAGTTGCGCCAGCTTTTTTAATGTATCAATACGGCCTTTTGGAGCTTGGCAGAATTGGTTGGGTGGCCTGTTTCATGTTTATGGCCTGCGGTGCACTTCGTTTGGCGCGATTCAACGTGTTAAGCTCCATTGGTAAGGCCTCTGGCGACTTCACAGGTCTTCCCATTCCAATGGCTGCGATCACCGTAGCGAGCTTCATTTCATTTATGGTTGATCTTGATCAGCGTCACGCTGTTGACAATCTTATCGACTTGCCGATCATCTCGATTTTGCTGAGCCCCGAATTTAGAAAAATGTTCCTGGTGGTGATGGGGCCTGTTTTGGCTCTGCTCATGGTTAGCAACATTATCTATAAATCCCACAAGGTTTTAAAGTTTCAGTCAGTAAAGCCATTTCAGCTGCTTGTGTTGTTGGTAATACTGATTTCTTTTGTTGCATATGCACCTGAAGTTGTAGGCTTTGTTCTGATTTTCACCTACGTATTGACGGGCCCGCTGGCATGGGCATTCGGGCTTACGAAACTAACCAGTGAGGACGATATTTTTGCCGCTCCGAGCGGTGATGAGGATCACTAATGAAGGTTGCGATCGTTGGAGCTACTGGTGCTGTGGGTCGGGAGATGATCTCCGACCTGGAAAACTCAAATATAAAAAATATCGATATCAAGCTTTTTGCATCTCCAAGAAGTGCTGGCGAAGTGTTGACGTTCCGTGGCAAGTCGCACGAGGTCAAGCCTTTTAGTCTGGATGCAATGCGAGGTCTTGATGCGTGTCTGATGAGTGCTGGTGGCTCTTTTTCGCGTCAAAATGCTAAAGCGATTGCTGACCTGGGCGTGACAGTCATTGATAATAGTTCTGCCTGGCGCATGGTTGACGGTGTCCCTTTAGTTGTTCCCGAGGTTAACCCGGAAGCACTTCGCGGATTGCCCAAGGGCGTGATTATTGCCAACCCTAACTGCTCCACGATACAGATGGTCGTTGCTTTAAAGCCATTGATGGACAAATTTGGTGTCGAACAAGTTCAGGTTGCCACTTATCAATCAGTATCAGGAACAGGCCAAAAAGGGATCAAAGAGCTTGCGACTCAGGTTGAGTCGATTTTTAAGTTTCAAGATCCGAAAGCAGAGGTCTATGCCCAACCAATTGCTTACAACGTGCTGCCAGGAATTGATGTTGTGGATGGTTCCGGTCATTGCTTTGAAGAAGAAAAAATGGTCCGGGAGACTCGAAAAATTTTTGGAAAGCCGAACTTGCCAGTAATGGCAACCACGGTTCGGGTGCCGGTCTATCACTGCCATAGTGAAGCTGTGAGCGTAAAACTCTCAAAAGCCGTGTCGAGACGGGAGGCTATTGAGGCGATGACTGGATTCAAGGGTTTAACGGTGCATACAGAGGATGCTCATGCCGCATTCCCCACTCCGAGAGGTATTGCTGGAGATCAAGGCGTGCATGTGGCTAGGGTAAGGACTCCTATCGATGCTGAGCGTAGTGACTGGCTTCAAATGTGGGTCGTGGCAGACAATCTCAAGAAGGGCGCCGCCACTAACGCGGTTCAAATTCTGGAGGCGATCAGTTACCATTAATAAGTGGAGGCTGATTATGTATTTAAATCTTTTAAAAATCTTCCTATCTGTGGTGGTCGTGCTTGCGGGCTCCCATGTAACAGCTTACGGGCAAGACGAAAGCTCTGTCGACGCTCCAGCGCCCTTGTCTCCGATTGAGGATACGACCCTTGATAGTTCGAATGCGGCTGCTGCCGATGCCGCTAATTCTGTCACTCCACCTCCTGCTTCGAATAATACTCCCCCGGCGCCAGAGGCTACGCAGCCTGCGGTTGCGGCTGAGCCGTCGACCGAGGTAGCGCCCTCCTCAGCTGATGGGGCGTCGCCTGCAGGGGAGTCCGCATCGCCTACTGACGTGTCTGCCCCTGAGGCAGCAACAACACAGGAGACGAAGGACAAGGATCAGATTGAATCTCCTGAGCAAAACAACGAGACGGCTAGTGACGAAAAGGCATCGCCGAGCAAAGTCGAGGATGTTCAAAGCGATAA
>JBIIGV010000003.1:0-64421 GCA_044236265.1 Oligoflexales bacterium | reverse complement strand
ACTGGCAGTAATTAGAAATAGAACTGACCAACTCTTGATTTGAAGCAGACAGTAAAACCGTCTTAGCTCCAGCCTGACGTCTGGCTTTTACAAGACGTAAGACATCGTCGCGGTAGGGTAGGAGTGCAGGATCAAGTTTGACGTGCTGAGCGATGGCTGCTTTGGCGTGAGCTTTCCCTTTAAGAAACCACCCGGGTAGTTTGATGATCAGCCAAGGTTTGGTGCGAATAAGTTTTAGTACCGACTCAAACAGCAGGTCTGTCCGCAGCAGGGTGTCATCAAGATCACAGATAACGGTTCTTGTGGTCACAAAGGTTCCTCAATTATTTCAGCGGTTTCTACGTTGAAAATATCGGCAGACTTCTTGTTTCTCGTTAGAGAACAGACAAGAAACGGCTACGTAGGCACAAGGAGGTACTGGGTCTATTCGTTATAAGTCACTGAAATTTTTGGAATTATTATTTTTAGTGCCTCTATTGTTTCAAGTCGAAGCTGCGCCTATTTTGCTCTCTTTGTTGAGTGTTGAGGCTGTTACCGCGGTGCTCAGAGCAACATTTGTTTGGTTTGAGCTGTATTTATAATGTATGATAACTATGTTGGCGATTTTTAATGATAATTGCCAATACGGTTGGCGGTAAAGAATTATGAAGTATATACAGAGACTTATACCAATTGCAGAGCTTCTCGAGAGCAAAACCGTCCTGTTGCTTGGGCCGCGTCAGACGGGAAAATCAAGTTTTGTTCGCAATCAGTTAGCCGGTTCCATTGCACTATCATTCAACCTGCTGGATCAAGGGCTGTTGCTAAGGCTCTTGGCGGATCCCACGTTAATTCGCAAAGAAGTGGAACTGAAGGGCCTGAAAGGCTGCATCATTTTCATTGATGAAATTCAAAAGTGTCCACAGTTGCTCGATGAAATACACCTTATGATCGAGGAGCGACAAATACGTTTTTTGCTAACCGGGTCTAGTGCGCGCAAGCTCAGGCGATCAGGTGCCAATCTACTGGGTGGGCGCGGTCGAGATAGAGTGTTTCATCCCTTTGTTTTCCCGGAATTAAAGTCTCATAAATTTGATCTGGCCCGAGCGATCAATCATGGCATGATTCCGACGCACTATCTGTCCGACGATCCCGATGAGGACTTGAATTCATATGTGGGACGGTACCTGACAGAGGAAATCTCAGGCGAGGGGGTATCGCGTAATTTGCCAGCTTTTAGTCGGTTTCTGCAAGTTGCTGCGATGTCAAACGGGCAATTAATTAATTACACGGCTATTGCAAGCGACACACAGATTTCCCGGGCAACAGTTCAAAATTGGTTTCAAGTACTATATGACACTTTGCTTGCTTGGGAAGTGCAGCCATTTACAAATACGATCAAGAGAAAGGCAATCGACACCGCAAAGTTTTACTTCTTTGATACCGGTGTTGTTCGCGCTTTACGCCAGTTGCCCCGAATTGTTCCAGAGCAAACTGAATGGGGAGAGTTTTTTGAACAATTTATCATGATGGAAATCAAATCCTGGATCGACTTTTTTGAGCCCCTGGCGTCGTTGAAGTTTTGGCGATCTACGTCGAAGTTTGAGGTCGATTTTATTTTAGATGGACGTATTGCCATTGAGGTCAAATCTGCTAAGAAAATTGATCGCAGACATCTTCGAGGGCTGATTGCCTTAAAAGAGGAAAAAATCTGTACTGATTATATCGTTGTATGTCACGAGGAACGCCCACGAGTTGAGGATGGAATTGAGGTTCTTCCGTGGAAGGACTTCCTAGAGCAGCTCTGGGCGGGACGATTTTCTCGAAAAAAACTTTAGATCATGTCAGTGCTGCGAAAATTTATAGTCAAATCCGTTGGTCCCCCTCTAGGCAATGGACGTGTGTCGCTAACAGGCGAGACGCCCCGGAGCAAACCACCCAGATGTCTTTACGTCAATGTCTGCATCAAAATGTCCTGCCCAGCTATCACAAAACCATTTCGCGGAATCCCAGCAAAAAAATACTGTCACTGGCTTCAGTCCCCGGTCATAGACATTGCCCGGCGGCGACTTGATTTTCGCACTGCTCCTAGGCGACGCTTTGAGGCAAATGGATCCTTTGCATACTTGATTCGTGATGGCCGTATGAAACTTGGCCTAACCCAGACGGCATTTGCAGAAAAGTATAAGGTCTCGTTGAAGGCTCTAAGAGATTTGGGGCAGGGGAAGACAACTGCCTCCTTGGGCACTGTTATCAGTATTCTGGATGCTATGGGGAGAGTCCTGCGGGCGTAAACGAGTGGGGTCCCGACCGGTGGCTGTCCGCCAGCGATGATGATTTTTAGGCCAGGCGGCCACTTTGGAGATAGATATCAACACTTCAAAATTATTCAGTTTTTGTTAAATTCAGCCTATTTTCTCGAGGCTAAACCAGAAGGCCCTTTCATAAAATTATTTTATTAAAAACATAAAATCTTGCCATTTATTCAAAACGTGATAAATGAGCCTTCCCTTGGCCCTCTTCCCCCGGGCCAAAGCAAAATTCCAGACATCTCTGCCCCCTCAACTCCTGCCGTAGGACCACTCTTGCCATGCCGCTTGGACATCCACCCCTGAAACGAAAACTCTTTATCACTGCCCCACTCATTGCCGTCTTGTTTTCCATCATCACGGCAGTCGTCAGTCTTAAACTTAACCTTTTGAAAGACGCAGAAACTTTGCGCGAAGAGTTTTATCGCCAAAACTCCACACTGATGGCGCGTGGTGACGTCGCTGGACTTAGGCGTAACCTCGAGGCAATGGCTGTGACCTATCATCTAGTCTGTGTGGAAGGCCAAACCAAACACATCGTGTTTTTTAAACGAGCTAAAAGCTCGTGCCGCGAAGGTCTCATTTCTAAAACGATCCTCATAACCTCGGCTAAAAATCCTGGCCTAAAAATTTCAGCCACCATGATGATCAGGCGAAGTCACCTGGTGCTAGCCGCCGGCTTGATCGCTGTGCAGATTGTGCTGCTAATTTTGTTAAGTCACGTATCAAGGCTTTTACAAGCAGAGGTCCTAGAGCATGAAATTGATAAGTCTAGAGCCTTTGCAGCCTTAACGACCATGTTGGCCCACGACGTCAGACGCCCCTTAGCGGTCACCAAGATGGCTGTTGACATGTTAAAAACAGTCACCAGCATGCCTGCCCTAAAACGCATGATCAAAAAAATTGTTCCAGAAATCGACCGCGCCTCCGCTGGGGTGGAAGGACTGATTCTTGATGTCATGGAACTTGGACGCGGCTCTGAGCAAAACTTTTACCGCTCGCGAGTGGATGTTAAACATCTCTTAAAAGATAGCCTCGATCACGTACTCACTTACAAGTCGAAATCAAACCTTTCGATAGAGATCAAACAAAACCAAAGTCTAAGCGTCCACGGCAACGAATTTCGCCTAAAACGAGTCATATCTAATCTAATTGAAAACGCTCTCGACGCCGCAGCCCCTGCTGGTCTTGTGATGATTGAAGCCTCTGAAGAAAATTCGCTCGTATCGATTCGTATCAGCAACACCCATAGCTACATCCCGCGAGCAGAACGCGAAAAGGTCTTTGAGCTGTTTTATACCAAAGGAAAAGCCGAGGGCACTGGTCTTGGACTAGCGATTGCTAAGAAAATTATTGCGGCTCACCAAGGTAAAGTTCGCTGCCGCTCAAGACGAGGCGAGGCCTACCCAGATGGCTGGACAGAATTTGAGGTTACTCTTCCCGTCTATGATGATTTCATAGCGGGAGAGGCTTTAAGTCCGAGTGCCCTTGATCAAAAGTCAGGACTTATTGCCATGATTGATGACAGTGTCATAACGACTGAGGCTTGGAGTAGGTCCCTACGCGAGGATGTGACCGTCGAGGTGTATTCATCACCAGAGGAATTTTTCCAGGTGATTAACACCATGCCAGAAAAGCTCTCTAGTTTTGATCTCGTCTTGACTGATTATTATTTTGAAGACTCTAGATATAACGGCGAGCATGTGGCGTCTTTTGTCTATGATAAAGGCTACGATGTGCCGGTTGTTTTGACCTCATGCATGATTTCAGATCACAAGGTGGCGCAAACCTTTGATGCCGTGATTGATAAACAGCCTACGAACTTTGTGAGTTTGATGCGAGCAGTAGGAGAAGGCTCGGTATTCAAACAATAACGGGACGATGATCATGCTGATAGAGCAAGAGCTATTAAAAATGTATTGGTAAACCGAGTTTCCACTACTGAGTTTACGTTTGAAGGACTGTCGAAACTGAAAATTTTCAATTTAAGTACGAAACAAAAATCAAAAATTACGGTCGAATATTGTTAGGGTTGGTCAAATAATCCAGCAAAGGAACATTGAACATCTTCGAAATCACTTGCAAATTAAAGCCACCATTGGTGGCTTGGCTGCCAGCATTGATGGCAAGTTCTGCAAATGTTCCCATGAAAAATCTTCGCATTTCGACGCTCTGCCGCTCTTTAAATTTCAAGGCTGCACAGACGTGCGTCTTGGGCATCCATGATTGACGAAAATCATCGGAGGTCACCTCGTCTTTTCCTGAATATGTGCCACCTGCAAAAAGAGGGCTCAGTGTGTGTTTATAAAAATCGTCCGTAATCGGAGATCTCCGGCCGTTTTGATAGCTACGGCGTATCATCTCATCAATTACCGTCGGATCTGCAATTTTTTTTCCTGCCATGAAAAGTTGAATTTCGGTTTGATAATCAATCATGACGTCTCTAAGAATATCCGCCGGACTAGCAGCAATTTCAGCTAATGAAGCAAGTTTTTTTGTATCAATTCTATTTTGGGTGGAGTTTTTATCGTTAGAGCTTACTAATTCCGGCTTAGGCATTGCCCTGGCGCGAGCAACAATTAGGTCAGATTGTTGCGGTGATAGGGGGATTTTGCTGCAGAGTTCTATTAAATCCTGAAGCGTGCGTTCATTTGCCGCATTTACAAATATTGTTTCGTAGTAAATAGATTGCTGGAACGGCATGTCCCTTTGCACTTCGATGTCTTTAATGATGTCTGCAATGACCTCAAAGTCACTGATATCGTCGATCAGTTCAATTTTCGAATAATCTCTGCATGCCAGTGGATAAGCCCATTGTGTTGCAGCCCAAGTGCTTTTCTTACAATGATGGTACCAAGCTGCAAGTAAGTTACGCAGAGATTTAGAGAGGGCTCGGGAGAATTCTCTATTTTGCTTTTTGTCAGCGGCTGACGCGGCGTTCGAATAGGGAGATAGGAATTCAGTTCCAGCAAAGTTTTTAATCGAATTGAGATTGGGTGAATTAGTGGATGGTTTGTTGTCGGCATGAATTTTCTGAATCTTAAATGCAAGTTCGTCTATTTGAGCAATTAGATTTACTGCGAAATCAGTCTGCCTCTCCCCGGCAACGGCATCCTCCACGCCTTTAGACTTTATGCGGGATGCATCGGAGGATTTGCAGGAAAGTCCAATAAGTAAAAAAGAAAAGATAATTAAAGATATTCCATGTCTAGGGAGCTGATTTGAAATCATGGTTTGTCTCACCTCGATGAATTGAGTTTAACAGTAACCGAATGTAAGTCAGGTTCTTGAGCGGTTTTGGAGCTATCGATAAGGAAAGAATGGACTAGTTCTAGAGTACCATAAATTCTGAGCGAGGACGGGTGGCTCGCGGTAGCGATGACCTTAATCGCCACCCATCAATTGTTAAATCCAGGCATCTAAATTGCTCCGCTTGCTGCATGTCGTCTGGCAGAGAAATCGAAAAAAAGCTTTAAGATCCAGGTAATTAGGAGTTCTTAAAGGGCCGCAAATTTTTGCAGCAATCCATTGACCTGGATCAATGCGCAAATTTTACGCTTACCGTATTTACTCATTCACCAGGCGGCAGTACACGAGCCTGACCTGGAACCAAACACTAACGAAAGGAACTATCTATGAGAAGCAAACTTACAGAGAGAGCACATCGAAGAGCTCTTTTAATTGTAAGCCTCAGCGCATCGACTTTGACATTTGTTGCCTGCGGTGACGCAAGCCAGGAAAGCCATCTTACAGCAGTTAGCAAGCCTACAAAAATTAAAGTGGACTATAGCTGCGAGGAAACAAGTGAGGCAACCAAGTGGCTACAGGTAGGTCTTCGCTTAACGGACGGTCCCGCTGGTGTTGAGGCGATTGTTGTTGAGCACGATGATGACGCTCCAGCTAACGGTGCAGGCAAACTAATTCGTCGTGAGGCTGTAAAATTTAGTCTTGATCGTAAATCTCCAAAGACCTTAAGTGTATTCACAGGCTCTACCGTAAAAGTATCCTTTGATGAAAGTATGAATGGTGAGCTTTCGGTGATTGCTAACGGTCCAGGTAGCCGCGTTCGCTCAAAGCTAGACTGCTTTAAAAGTACAGACGTTGCACAGCAATTTATTACCATCAAAACTAAATAATCTAAAAATATTCTTAAGGAGATTTAACCATGAGTTTTGTCAAAACTAGTTTACTTGGGTGCCTCGCTATCTCGTCAATAGTTGCCTGTGGATCAACAAAAGATCAATCGAGTCTTAAAATGGCTCCACCATCTCAGCAGTCGTCCTCAACGGTTGAATATCAGTTTAATAAAATTGAAAATTACCCGACCCTTTCTTCTGGCATGTCCTACGCTTTCTACAATGCACAAAGATTTCACGTGGAAATCAACTCTAGTGCAAACGCCGGAATACTTTGGCTTCCAAACGGGGGCGAGTTTAAAATGTCATGTAACGGCGACAAATTTTCAGCAACCAAATGTGGTGTGACCCTTGCTGATGGACGTTATGAATTTATTGCACCTATCAGACATGGTCTCGGTGTCAGTCCCTACGGCGAAGCAAAGTTGATACATACATCTCTGAATCCAAACCGCGGCGGTGATTATCCAGAATATCCTGTTCATCGTGATCCCGTGTACGTCGAGCGTCATCTGACGAGCCAGGAGACTGCTACGGTCGTTCAAGTTATGAGAAATTTTGCTATCCAAACTAGAGCTGCTGGTCAATGGCTGTCCTGCTCAGAGTTAGCAAAGCAAACTGAGGCTCAGTTGATCAAAAATGGATTCATTTACCCAGTCGCAAATGAGCAAGAAAAAGTTGGATTTCAACTTGCGGCGAATCTGATTGGCGCTGAAGGTCTTTGTTACTAATTTTTAGGGATTTATGGTCTAGCCGCACATCAGTTGCTTTTGAGCGTTGATGTGCTGTTAGTTAATCTACAAATGACTTGAATCCCTAAGGTCGGACACAAAGGAATGGATACGCATTCCAATATATCCAGTGACCGGAATTCCATCCTTCGTCTCCTGTTTCAAGATTCTTAATTTCGTAAGAATTGCCCCAGCCAGCCTTTGCGGTAATAGTCCAATAGTAAGAATTCCAATTGGTATTTGGGAGTACTAAATTCTTGATGTTGGCATTATAGGCCTGTAATAGCTCCGTGTAGGTCAGAAGTCTCCAGTCGCTATAGCCATTATAAGTCAAGTCTTCACAACTGGTAACCGGTCCGCCACTCCATCCTGGGATGACCGGCATCGCTGAGCCGCTCTGTGCTGGGGTATACTCTAGATTGTTGCTTGGCAGTCTAATTGAACAGTTTTCTGGGCTGCCATCACATGATGCGGATCCCGATCCTGCTTTTGTGACGTCCTGCCAACCAGCATGAGTAATCGTGTCATTTACACATCCAGATTCGTTTCCGGATGCATCCTTAAATTTCACGTAAACAGTGGCTATCCCGTCTGTTTGACCTAGAGTCCAAGGCTTTGAGGTGTTGAAACTCTCCCATGTCCCACCAGATTCGCAGCCGGCAGTGTTTGTCACGTACATTTGATTGGCTGTTGTTGAAGCGAGGGTAAGTGTCACAGCGGTTGCCGATGTAATGCTAGCTCCAGCATCAATACTCACAGTTGATGGGCTAGAAGTGCTGTTTGGGATGACACAGCGAATGGCCTGATTCGAAGTGTATGATTGTGTGCTGTTCGTTGTGTACCAGCTCATCAAATAATTTGTCGTGGTTACTAGGTCAGCTGATGCGGACCAAATGCCAACGCGAAATCCTGGCACTCCATTAGTAGACCCAGCCCAAGTGGGTTCTGCGGGCAGGCCGTCACCTGTTGGCAAATTGCCGGTATCGGGTTTTGTCATCACCGTCTCATAAGCAGTTGGAAGTCTCATGCCCTGATCGGCGCAGGTTTTTATGTTTCCTTCAAAGTAAGACGCGGCTTCACCCCGGCCCGTGGCAGGGCTGTTCCATCCTTGCAGCCAATCTGTCCCTTCGACTCCGCTGATCCCATCAGCATCAAGCCTCTGGTTTATATACTGTGTTGTGTAATATAAGCATCGGTCAATGGCCGTCATCTCAGAGTAACCCAAAAATACATGCATCGGGCAGACTCTTCCAGAAATTTTACTGTTTGTACTCATATCAACTGAGCTGAAAGATGTTCCTGATTTTTCAAGAGACTTTTGCCAGCCGTTCCAAACAATACCTGATGCGTTGAGGATCCGCGATCCATTCAATTCCTTCCAAATTTTGAACCCACTAACTCCATCTGCAAGTACATATTCCATCTCCACGCCGCCTGGGCCCCATGCTGCGGAAGCTGTAGTAGCAGCTGCATCGGAGTAACAGCTTCCTGTGCAGGTGACAGGGCTCGCTTTTGGATATGCCATTAATGTCTGACTATAGATCCCAGTTCCAAAATTATTCGATGCGGCTATGCGGAACCAATAAGCAGTACCGTTCGTAAGGCCTGTGATTGTGGTCGACGCATTAGACGAGACACCATCGTTTACTGTAGTCCAAGTTGTGCCTGTATCAGTAGAATATTGAATTACGTAATCTGTAATGAGATCTCCTCCATCGCTGAGTGGAGGCGTCCATGAAAGCGATACTTGGGAATTCCCACTGGTTGCTATTAGTCCTGTGGGTGCCTCTGGAGCAAGATCGCTATTGGGAAGGACGCACCGTATGGTATAAGCAGATGTAGGCATGCCGTATTGCGCAGAACCACCGGCAGCATTCCATCGCATGTAGTAGTACCAAATAGTAAAGGACGGAGATCCAGTTCTACCGTCGGCTGATGCGCACACGGTTTGGCCAGAGTTTGGTACACCGTTGACTGAGCCAGCCCAAGTTGGACTTACACCTAGATCACCGCTTGGAAGTGATGCTGGTTTTGCCATCGTGGTTTCGTAAGATGTCGGCAGGCGCATTCCTTTGTCAGCGCAAGCTTTAATGTTTCCTTCGTAGAAGGATCCTAATTCACCTCGACCGCTACCGATTCGGTTCCAATCTTGAAGCCATTCGACTCCTTCGCCTGAGAAGAGTGGACTTGTGCAGTTGCCACTAGGACATGCATCGACAAAGCGTTGACTTGCATTTCCAGCGTCGTAGTATAAGCAGCGGCTTGAGGCTGTCATGTTGTAATAATCCATAAAAACATGCGTTGGACAGACTCTTCCGGCGATGTTGTTTACACTGGTAAAGTCGATGGCCTTAAAGGAAGTTCCAGGTCGTTCAAGCTCTTTTTGCCACCCGCGTGCAACCAAACCTGATGAATTTAGAATTCTAGTGCCATTTCTTTCCGTCCAAACTTTAAATCCGCTGGTTCCACTAGCGTATTGCAGGCCAATTACACTTGAGCCGGGTCCTAAGCGCTCTGTACCAATCGGGAGACCTTGCGCGTAATTAGGTGAAGTGCCTTCCAGGTAGCAGTCGCCTGCACATGCAGATGGGGTGACATAGGTGTATCCTGTTGGCAATGTGACAGATTGGCCGTCAGTGTTTGTGACAATCACGTCACGGGATCCAGCTATGCCGACCGGGGTTAGAACTGTGATTGATTCACCTGACACAAGAGTTAATTCGGTTGCCGCACTTCCTCCAATGGTAACAGAAAAACCCGCCTGAAATCCTGTGCCAGAAATCGTGACCGCTGTGCCTCCTGTGATGGAGCCTAAATTCGGTGAAATACCGCTGATTGTCGGCGCTGGAAATTCGTATGGCGCCATACTTGCCTCCTCGGAAAGAGCTCCAACAACGCCTTCTTTAACTCCGCCTACTCGGTAATAGTACGTTGTGCCACCAGTTAAAGAGGTGTGGGTAAATGTGCTGTTGACTCCCGATAGGACATTAGACGACGTAGACACGTCTGACGTGGTTGACCAATAGAGGTTATAGGACGTTGCGTTTGGCACGGAAGACCAAGTCAATGCTACGCTTTGCGTTAGCTTTACTGGCGTAGACAACGTGGGAGCAGTTGGCGGCGTGACGACTTTAATTGCAAAAATTCCAGAACTAGACCAGTTTCCTGCGTCGTCTCTCTCTTGTGCATACAAAGTATGCGTCGCCTCAGAAAGCGCAGAGACAGGGGTGAAGTAGGTATCTGTAGTCTCATTGCTCCCCGTAGTTAGATCAGAATTATTTAGCTTAAAACGATACGTCCCGGCACCTCCGCCCCCACTTGTCCATGACCAAGTGGGGGTGGCATTACCGGTGGGAGTTACGCCTGTGAGAGACGGGGCATTCGGCGCAATATCGTCGTGAGTAATCGTATCATTCACACAGTCAGTCTCATTGCCTACCGCATCCTTAAACTTTGCGTACACAGTGGCCGTATTGTTTGTTTGACCTAATGTCCAAGATTTTGACGTTCCGTAGGTTTCCCAGATACCACCGGACTCGCAGCCATCCGTATTTGTAATGTACACTTGATCAGGACTGCCACCAGCACTCAGCGTCAATATTGATGCTTCGGTGGTTGTATAGCTTACTCCGTCGTTGATGCTTACGCTCGGTGATGTTGGAGCCGCTGAGTCATAGGTTCTTGAAAGTTGTGAGGCGGCTGTATTGTTGTTTTCACCAATGTCCTGAGCAACATTTTCTGCCACATCCACCGTCACGGTCCCTTGACCCGATGGTGTGACGTTCACCGTGTAAGTGTCACCTGATCCGGTGAATCCTGATGTTGTGCCATTAGTTACGTTCAAGTCAGAAACGGTAAAGCCCGTTACATTTTCAGAAAACGTTATAGTGACTGGGATCGGGCTTGTGTTGGTGGCTGTTGGGGCGGTTGAGCTAAGGGCCACTGAAGGGCGGATGATGTCGGATGCCAAAGTTGTGAAACTTTCATTTCCGACTAAGGTTTCGTTGCCCGCTTCGTCACGGACGACAACAGCTGCATAATAGGTTTTTTGCTCTGCAAGTAATCTCATTGCATAAGATGTTGTGCCTGTGACTTTGCCCGGCTGGGGATTTCCAAACTGACTCACAGCCTCCAAAGACTGGAGTTGGTCAGATGTAGATAGATAAACGTAGTAGGAAAGAGCACTTTCTAGCGTGATGTTGTCTACCGCCTTTGACCAAGAAATAACAGCAGAGTTTGCGGTTTCGTCAGACACAGTCACATTGTCACTGGCAATTTGTGGTCCGCTCGTGTCCACTGCAATGGGGTTGAGAGCGTATGTTTTGCGATTTAGGCCTTCGCCGACGTAGGCTACACAGACTTTGTAGCTTCCTTCTTTGAGCTCGCGCAATTGTCCGACCGTTGGATTGATACCCGTGATGGCATAGGGTGAATCACACGGCTCAGATTCTTTGACGATCGTGACACCGCGCACAAGAGATTCAATCTTTTCTGACATCATGAGAAGCTTGGGTTCATCAACAAGGTTCCATAGTCTTGTGGCAAGACTGGTGTCAGACATATTTTGTTTCAGAATTAAGTTTTCAGTCACTAGGTCCGTGTTGTAGACAACGAGTCCCACGGGATCTTTGACGCATTTCCCAGATTCAGCACACCGGGCGGCGACGGCCTCTTTGTTCGTTTTGACTTCAACGGTACTTGAGATCTGCTCGCATGCAGACAAAGTCAAACCCAGCAGAATGATCTGCCAGGTTGATATGACCTGTCCTAAAGCCAACTTCACGAGGATCCCCCGATATTCCAGAAGGATCGGACGTTGGATGGTAAGACTTTAGGAATTAATAGGGGACTACTTGGGTTGTGTAAATGTCAATAATTACTTGATGTTGCGCTGAATTTTTGCCGCCTTTTTTATCTCATTGAATATTCAAAAGCCCAACCTGATGGCATCGTCTATATGTCATATTATTTTGCATAAACCTCAATGTAATCCGACTGCGCCACTTGCTGTGAGCCCAAAAATCCTTGGCGGCAGGTATAGCCATGACCAAACGTGACAGTTCCGTTTTGCATGATTGTGCAGTAGTCGTTATCGGCTCCGTCGAGAATTGCCAAATTAAACGGAGCAAAAACTGTGGCTGTCCACAAGTTGTAAGGCGAACCTTGTACCATAAGGGCAGCCCCGATCGGCCCGTCAGACGCTCCCCACCAATAATTGTTATCGCCCGTTGCGAATTTTAGGCAGGCGCCATCGTTTGTTGTGGCAAGAACAAATTCTCCACTGCCATTAACCCAGGTGCAGTTTCGTGCCGTGGTACCACCCACATGGCTTATATACTTTTGAAGATTACCGTTATAATCACCAACAGGATTTAGTCGCTCACCATTGACCATTGCACCCCAGTTGGCAAATCCTTGCCGGTCATTTCCAAGAATATACTTATGTCCCGTCAGCGATCCGACTGATGTCGAAGAGCGATACTCAGCGGTGGAGGGAATGGTGTTGGTAATGTCTGCATTATCAGCAAATGTTTTTGTGATAAGAGTCCAGCCGCCGCCCGCGTAGTCCATATGGCAAAATTGATTTTCTGCCGCGAGTGAACCAGCTCCATCCGGGTCAATCAGGTAAACCCCGCTCATGCGTTTTGCTCCTGCCGCTTTTATACTGGAGCAGGATGTACCCTCTGAGGAAAGAGATCCCGAGAGTGCCACACGGTGACTGACGCATCTAGAAATTGCAGTACCATTTCTAAACCGAGCATAGACGGTCCCCGTGCTATCGCCGGCATTTACGAGTGTCCATGATTTTGTGTTGTTGAATGCCTCCCAGTTGCCACCAGACGTGCATCCAGCAGTATTTGTAATATACATTTCTGTGCTAGTAGGGGCATAAAGACTTAAGGTGGCTGACGTACTGGAATTTCCAGAGATTAGGACGTTTGCTGGCGAATTGAGGCTTGAAACAGTTTTAAACTGCGGCATGCCAATACCGTCACCACCCTGCATCTCCCAAGTTCCGGTGAAGTCCCATCCTGAAAAATTGGACATTGTTTTCATTTGGGTGTCGGTTAGACCCGTTCCAGACTTTGATGTCGTCCGACCGCTAGTCGTAGTATTCCAGAAACTTGATGTTGTGGTACATCCACTCACAAAACCAACCATACCACCTTCGTTGTGAGAGTGACTAAGATTATCAGATGCTCCTGTTGAATAGCTATTTATTATCTTTCCTAGACAGGTTCCGATAAGGCCGCCCGATGCAATATTTCCTATGTTACACGTCGAGTAGGCTGTACCAGTTGCGTAAATATCAGATACCGTTGCAGATGCTGCAATCAAAGCAAATGCACCGCCGCTATGGCAATAGTTATTTCCCGTGGCTGAAACATTCACAGAGCTCCAAGACCTGCGAACATTTCCATTAACTCCTCCAGCAAGTCCCCCAACGTTTGCATCTGTCGAAGCCGCTGTTGATAAAGTAATGTTCCCGGTGCTTGAACTGTCGAGCAACATTCCACCGTCAGCAATGTATCCGGCAATTCCTCCTGCAAATGTGCCAGAACTATTGATTGAAATATTACGAACATGAACATTTCTAACAATGCCGCCTGCAGCAATCCGGCCAAATAGGCCTGCATATGTTGTTGTTGTAGTTAATGATAGGTTTGAGATTAAAAATCCTGCACCGTCAAATGTCCCGGTGAACTGATCTACTGGAGTCCAAGTGACTCCATTCATGTCGATATTTGCGGTCATCCGATAAGCGCAACTTAAGCAGTTACTAACAGTTAGTAATTCAACAGGCGAGCCAATAAGAATCTCTGGAGTTGATGGCGGTGGGCTGGTATACGTAAAGCCTCCCGTCAATGTTCCAGTTTGGCTGTCTGGATTGGTAAGCACAACGTCTTTTGCGCCAGCCGATCCGCTCGGGGTCTTCGCTATGATTGACGTATCCGACATGAAAACAACATTTGTTGCACTTACACCGCCAATAGTGATGGTAGCGCCTGATTGAAATCCAGTACCAGTTAGTGTCACTGAGGTGTTGCCGGCTGTGGAGCCTGTGTTTGGAGAGATGCTGGTCACTGTAGGGGCAGCAAACGCGTAAGGAGATGCGCTTACCTCGTTGGAGAGAGAGCCTTCTATGCCACTCTTAACAGCCGCAACCTTGTAATAGTAAGTTGTTCCTCCGGTTAGAGGAGAGTGAGTGTACGGACTAGAGACACTCGATATTTTTGTGGATGCTGTTGTAACTCCCGCAGAGGTTGACCAATAGAGGTTGTAAGCAGTGGCTCCGTTTACGGAGCTCCAGCTAAGCCCGAGGGATGTTGTATATCGAGAGGGCGTCGACAAAGTCGGCGCTGCAGGTGGTGTCACGACTTGAATAGCTAGACTTCCAGATGTAGACCAATTTCCAGCGGCGTCTCGCTCTTGTACGTAGAGAGTGTGGGCTCCTTCGGTAAGAGCAGATCCAGGTGTAAATGATGTACTTGTGGTCTCTGTGGCGCCCGTTGTGAGATTTGTGCTGTTTAATTTATAACGATAGGTCCCGTTACCTCCGCTACCGCCGTTCGTCCAAGACCAAGTTGGAGTGGTGCTGGATGTAGGTGTTATTCCAGTGACGTTCGGAGCAGTTGGCGCCGTGTTATCGTGGATAATGGTGTCATTTATACAGGCTGATTCGTTACCTGCCGCGTCTCTAAACTTGGCGTAGACAGCGGCGGTTGTATTGTTTTGGTTAAGATTCCAAGATTTTGTTGTGGCGTAAGTCTCCCATGCTCCCCCGGTGCTACATCCTGACGAGTCCGTTATATACATTTGGGTGATGCCGCTGTCCGCATCACTGGAATATAAGGTTAATGTTACTGCATATGGAGACGTAGAATTCGTGTATTCGTTGTTGTTATTGATGATAACGCTTGCAGACGCTGGTGCGGTTGAATCAGTGGGAAAATAGTTTCCTGGCAGGACGCAACGAATCCTAAATCCGCTATCGTAACTGGATGATCCTGGCGCTCCTCCCCACTTCCAATAGGCAAATGCTCCCGCTGATGATGCTGTCGCATTGCTTCCACCAACTGCAGCAGGAACCCCAGAGGCTGTATCGGCCCAGTTAGGATTGGCATCGGTGGGATATTGGTGTGACCATGCAGCAAAATAACCAGCGCCAGATTCGAATACAGTTGGAAGTCTCATAGTTTTATCGGCACAGGTTTTTATATTTCCTTCATACCAAGACTTTGCCGTACCATTTCCCGAATTTGGATTATTTCCCTCAGATAAATAATCTTCGCCAAAAATCCCACTGCCTTCCGCTGCATTCAGGCCTTGTGAGGGGTTTCCGGTATCATAGTAAAGGCACTGATTCGACGCAGTCATGTTGCTGGGGCTAAGGAATACGCTAGGGGGGCAAGCGCGACCCGCAATTGAAGAAACAGCTGTAAATGACGATGCCGTGTGGGCTGTCCCGGCGCGATTCAAATTTTTCTGCCAGTCAGCGTCGGATGCCCAAAGTCCATCAGGTTTGAGAATTCTCGTTCCATTTTTTTCACGCCAAACTTTAAATCCGCCCGATGCGGCCACAAGTTCAATCGGCCTTTTCCCGGTAAGGCACGCCTTTTCTGCATTCAGCGCAGTGGCATTGTCGTAGCAGCTATTTCCACTCAATCCGCAGAAGGTGTACGGGCAAGAGTCATGTGTGATTGAATCTGAGTAGCATGGACTTTCGTTCCCGGCGGCATCCTTAAATTTTACAAAGACTGAGTTTAAGTTATCGGTTTGAGTCAAAGTCCATGACGTGGTCGATGAATAGTTTTCCCAATTTCCGCCAGAAGAACATTCTGCCGTCGAGGTGACATACATTTGGCGGGTGCTGTCATTAGCTTCGGCTGCGCTGATGGTTAGCGATAATGTCGCAGAAGTGGCGTCGGTTACGGCATCGCCATTATTGATGGTAACGCTTCCAGTCGGAGCACTGTTGTCATGAATAATAGTATTGCTGATGCATTGGGTTGCATTACCTATGGTGTCCTTAAATTTCACATAAACAGTGGCTGTAGTGTTTGCTTGGCTCAAGCTCCAAGATTTTAACGTGCCGTAAGGTTCCCAGGCGCCACCCGATGCGCATTCTGCGGTATTTGTGATGTACATTAGATCTGCGCCGACGGCGCCAAGTGTCAATGTTACAGATTGGGTATTTGTGTGAGTCGCTGAGCCATTAATGGCAATGCTTGGTGATGTGGGCGGGGAGGTGTCTGAGGCCAACGTCGTAAAGTTTGCCTTACCGACTAGTGTTTCATTACCAGCCTCGTCCCTTACTACGACGGCACCGTGGTAGGTGGTCTGTTCTCTGAGATTTTTCATGGCGTAAGAAGTTACACCCGAAACTTTCCCTGGCTGAGCAGTACCGAAGCGATGCACAGCATCCAGTGACTGAAGGAGGTCAGACGTAGAAAGATACACGTAATAGGAAAGGTCTCCTTCAAGCGTGACATTGTCGCCAGCCTTTGACCAAGAAATCGTGGCAGAATTATAAGTCTCGGAAGATACTGTGACTGAGTCAGGTGAAACCTGGGGCCCCGTCGTGTCCACGTCAATTGGATCAAGACTGTGGGTTTTGCGATTTAGACCCTCTCCTACGTAGGCAATACAGGCTTTGTAGCGCCCCTCTTTGAGCTCTCTGAGCTGTCCAACGGTTGGGTTTAGACCTGTTATGGCATTTGGTGAATCACACGGCTCAGATTCTTTGACGATTGTAACGCCGCGCATGAGTGGCTCAATTTTTTCTGACATCTTGAGAAGCTTTGGTTCATCAATAAGGTTCCAAAGTCTTGTTGCAAGACTCATCTCAGACATGTTTTGTTTCAGAATCAGTTTGTCAGTGACGAGGTCAGAGTTATAGACCACCAGCCCTGTGGGATCTTTTACGCACTTTCCAGATTCAGCGCACTTGGCAGCGACAGCTTCTTTGTTGGTTTTTACTTCAACTGTGCTGGCCATTTGGTCGCATGCAGATAAAGTCATAGCTAGCAGAATGATCTGCCAGGTTGATATGACCTGTCCTAAAGCCAACTTCACGGGGCTCCCCCTATATAACAGAGGGATCGGACGTTGGATCGTCAGACTTTAGACGACCCATCTTTAGGATATTTATCTGAATAAATTCGTGTGGTTAAGAAGCCATTTTCCTGCCTAGTCCTTGCTTACTGAGACAAGAGCATCCTTAATCTCTGGAAAGAGCTTAGGCGCTGTCGCGCTTTTGTTAAATATGGGGTCAAACTTGAAAGATAAGGATCCAATTTTTCCGATGAATTGTTCAGCGATAATGACACCGGAAAATGATCCAGAGTTCTTAGCGTAGACAACCGGTGCTGAGGCAGCAATTTTTGCGTAGTTTGCACTCGATGCTTTGCCAACGACCTCTCCAAAAAGGAGCGCATCTGCCAGAATCTTTAGGTTAACTACGGCAGCGCTGCCGATGCTGAAACTTTGATTTTCATTGACTGGGTGATTGATCCTACCAGTAATTGCATCAGCTGGGATATCAAATCCAACAAAAACAGGACTAAGTAGCTGAAGGTTAGCAGCGTCAGCAGGCCCTGATACAGTTAAGGCTCCAACCACAAATATTGATCTTGTGCTGTAGATGCGGCAGCCTTTTTGGGTTGTGATCGTCGTATTGTCTTTAATTAGGACAGGTCCATCAAAAACAATAGCCCCCTCACAAGACACAGCGGCTTGGGATTTGAAGCCAGCTGCCTTAGATCCAGAGATGCCAGAAATAGTACTAGTGCCAACTGCCGCAAAACCTTGCGAGGTAAGCTTATCAGACTCTTTTGCTGCAATTTCCTTAATTTTGTCGGCTGATGAGGTTGGGTTTATCTCGACTGTTTTGCGAGTGACAAACTTCTGAGACCCTGCTCCCCATTCTATTTTGCTTTCAACACATTCGCTTAATTTATCCTTTAAGGATGCCTCGACGATTGGTCCTTGGTAGATGAGATTTAAGTTTGGATTTTGGCAGTTATCGCCAACAACTTTGCGCATCGACGTGTTGCCCTCAGGGATGATGAAGTTTCCCGAAATAGATGTCTTCTTTGTAGCGTTTGTCAGACCGTGCAATTTCAAATGAATCATTTGTGAGAAAGTTTGCGCGGCACTTGCTGCTCCGGTTTTATTTGCAAAGTCAGAAATAACGGAAGATTCGACTCTGGCGTGACAAAGCGCACACGAGATACTTCTTACAGCAAAAACCGCTTCATGATCGACCACGTTGATGTGTGAGTCTCCATCATCGGTTATCAAATCTGGTTTATCCGTATCTCCGGGGTTGCATTTGACCTTTTTGCTTGGGATACAGGGGCCTGGAGGTTTTCTGGTAGCGCCAGCACCGGAAAACGTGTCCTCTGAGCAGCTTTGAAGTGCAACTGCGCTGGCGATGAGGACGATAAAACCTAGTCTCATAAGACCCCCGAAATGAATTGGACGATGAAAGAATCGGAAAGGTGTGGGGAAAGATTGATCTATGGTTTTAAGTCAAAGTAATTAATGCGCTAAATGCATCCAATTAAAATCACAAAAGCCATCAATTATGCGACGGAATTACCAGTGATATTCCCCATCACAGCCTAAGCCCGGCAAGCGGTACAGCAGCCAACCGTTGATTTTTTTACTAAAGCACATCCAAGCCGTACCATCAGGAAGATCGTCACGAAATATCCGTTCGAGATCCTGTCTTAGCCGTGAGATTGCCTTTTCAACATTATTTTGGCGGCGAAGGTAGGGCTCGGTGATGAGTCGTAAGCCCTTTGGCTTTAACTTAAAATAGTCGTCAATTAGCTCTCGCTGATAGTCCTCTTTGCGCAGGTGGCCATATGGATGCCTAGCCATAATCTGTAGAACGTGTTGTCTGATAGACCCGTCTTCGGGCAGAAATCGCTTGCTGCCCAGGATTATCATGCCGCTTGCGTCAATGCGTAGGGGCTTGACTGCGGCTGAATCGGCTAAGATTGCTGAGCTAGATGTTGCACGTTCCATGGTTTTCACCTCGTTAGTCGCATCTCATGTCAAAGCTATTTAATCGACATATGCCAGATCTTTTCGAAAACCCGTTGTCCAAAATTGCGGATAAGATCCTGGCAGAACTCCCACCCAGGCAATGTGGTGCATTGCCGGGTGGAAGCTTCCAAAACAAGTGTGTCGTCCTTTTGGCAACCAATGAAAGAAAGGCAGAGTGGGCGGGACAGTGAAACAGGGCTCGAAGAGTTGGTTAAACCAGAGCTTTAATATTTAAGAGCTTAGAAGGCTTGCGGTGGGAGGTTGCCCGGGTGGACACACTGAAAGTGGACTAACGATTAAATAGCCATCGACTGATCAATCTGCGCTCGTTGAAACAAGATCCAGCCACCGAGCTTTTCGTTCCAGGGCAACCAGTTAAATCCCGGAGGTGCAAGGTCTGAAAAAAAACTTTCTAGTGCGATGCGAGCTCTGGAAATAGTTTTAACGGCACTGCGGTATCGGACGGTTGTTCGGCCGAGAGCCAATTGAGGTTGCTCGCAAAAGAGATCTTCATAAACAGCAGTGAGCAACTCTTCTCTAAGTAAGATCCCTGACTTTCTTTCCGCTAGAGATTTTAAAAGCTTGCATTGACGCGATGACGATCGCGCTTCAAATATCCGTTCTGCAGCGTGGACGCTTCCGTCGTCCGTTACGACAGGCTTAAAATTATCCTCGACAAGTACTTGCCAAGAGGCGGGACTTTGATTCATGTGGCCTCCTCTCAATACGTCAAGCCGTCAGCACCGGCTGCCGGCATCTTAAATAAGACCCATTGGGATTTGGCGCGGTCATAGTGAAACCATGAAAGCCCATCGGGCGTAGTTCCGTGAAACGCGTCGTTAAACTCTTCGCGAATTCGGCTCATCATTCGGACCATGGCTGAATGTCTGGATGCCCGTGCGCGTGGGCTGATGGCTCTGGGAACACCTTCTTCCTGATCTAAAACACTCATGAGATCAGAGGTGGTCATCGAGGGTTTTGATGCGGCAAAAAAGGCGCGAATTACCCGGTAAGCGCGACCTTTCCTGGAAAGGCTATGGCGCTTCCCGTTGACAATCACGTTCATGCCGGCAAGTTCAACTCTTGGGATGACTGAGATGGGCGTAAATTTTTGTGGACACTGGATCTGTACGGTTTGGCTTGATGTCATGAGTTCCCCCTTTAGGACCTAAAAAATGTTGCGCGCTTTCTTATGACTGGCTTTGACATTGGTCAATCCGTCAGGGGGTGACTACATGAGTTCTAAGATTGGCACGCAAACAATGAGATTAGGTTTTTTTGTGAGGCGGGCTTGAAAATATTTTTCGATGAAGTCAGGGGCTGACCTCAATAAAGTCTTGTCGTGTCAGCCTTGGTATTCCATAAGTCCGCGGATTGCAGCACGGCCCATGTTTAAAATCGCTTCGTCGGCATTGCCGCCGATATGGGGTGTAAAGTAAAAACCTTTTTCCACCGTGAACTCAGTCGAATTTAGTGGTTCTACTGGAAATACATCTGATGCGTAGCCGCCAAGTTGGTGACTATTTACGGCACGAGTTACGTCGTCAAAGTTAATAATACTTCCTCGCGCCGTGTTAATCACGAGCGTTGAGGGTTTTGATTTGCTAATTTCTTTTTGGCTAAACATGTTTTTTGTTGTTGGTCCGCCGGGTACGTGAAACGAGATGATGTCAGCTGTTTTTAAAAGCTCATCGTAAGTCACTTGGTGTGCTTGATGCTGTGTGCATTCGCGAGATTTATCCAAAATATCGTGAATGACAATCTTACAGGAAAATGGCTTTAGTAGGGCCGCCAAATCTGTTCCGATGTGACCAAATCCTACGATGCCAACGGTCTTTTCTGAGAGTTGAAATCCTCCATTTTTAGTCCACTCTCCGTACTGCATGCGGTTGATGCTGCGAAAAATATTGCGTTGATGTCCGAGCATAAATCCAAGACTAAGCTCGGAGACGCTGCGCTTGTTGACGCCGCCTTCCCATCCAAAATGAATGCCCTTCGATTTTAATGCCGCAACATCAACATTGTCTTTGCCGACTCCGTATTTGCCGATGGCCTTAAGATGGGTGAGCTTTTCCACAACTGCAGCTGTTAGAGGATCTGTGCCGATGATGGCCGCATCTGCGTTATTTTGGCTTAGAAATTTCAGGAGCTCAGCTTCATCAAAGCGCTTGCCTTCGCTATTGAGGATAATTTTTTCAGCCAACGGCTCAGTTTCTTTCACCAGCACAGGATGTTTTGAAAATGATGGTGAGGGAATCACGAGACATCGAAACTTCTTCACGGTTGGTCGATCCTTCCGCCTTTGATGAGTGTTAGCTTTGGAGCAATCACTGCGCGACCTTCAGCATGACTTGGGTCGAGATTTGAAGCGCGACCGAGCATCGTTGTTAGCTCCTCATCACGCTCTTGTTGGCGGCGCTCGCGGGTGATTTTCTTAGCCTCTGAGAGAGCTTTCTTTTCGCCTTTCTTGGCAGCTTTGAGTGCCGCAGATTTTTCTCTACGTTTGGCGGCGAGCTTTTCTTTTTGAACTTTCAGACGCTCTTGGACTTCGGGCTTTGCCATGTATGCTTTACGTGCAGCCTTAGCCCGTTCCTTTTGCTTTTCACGGTAAGCCTGCTGTCTATGGGCCATTTGCTCGGCACGGCTTAGCTTGGCATCATTTGGATTTTTGTCGTCTTGAGGGGGCATCGGCTTAAATGTCCTGTCAGGTTCAGAATATTGCAAAACTGGTCTGATTTTATTTGTGTTAGCCCAGAATTTCCACCATTAAACGTCATCTTTTGGATGACTCCAAATACGGGCGTGATATGGTTTCCCTAGCAAATAAACCTCATGGAGACTTAAGTCAAAATGCTCACCCATCTTTCGATCCAAGGTCTTGCCATCATCGAACGTCTGACCATTGATTTTACGACCGGCTTTAACGTCATCACTGGCGAAACCGGGGCGGGGAAGTCGATTTTGATTAAAGCATTAAGTTTGCTATTGGGTGGGAAAGCGAGTCATGACTGTGTTCGACGAGGTTGTGATCAGGCTGCCGTGACGGGTAAGTTTCTGATTAAGAGCGGACACCCTGCCTTGGAACTATTAAAGGCTTGGGGCGTGACCTGGGATCTTGACCGCGGTCAAGCGGTTGTTTCCATTAAACGGGTCATCACCCAAAAAGGCCGCTCATCAGCCTGGGTAAACGAGCTTCCCGTGACGACAGGATCTCTCAAAGATTTAGCCTCGACGTTGATCGATGTTTTTGGACAGCACGACAGCCACCGCTTGCTTGACCACCATCATCATACGACGTGCCTTGACCAGTTCGTTGAGCCAAAGAGCTTAACAAAAGACTTTCATGATGCTTATGCCAAAGCTTCTGAAACTATGCAAAAGCTTAGACAGTTTGTCGATGAGGCAACTGGCAAGGGCCGAGACTTAGATTATCTTTCGTTTAGACTCACGGAGCTGAGCGAATTTAAGCCTGAACCACAAGACTTTGCAGAGGTGAAGTCTTTAACTGAAAGAGCAAAACTTGCTGCCGGAGTGGCGGCCGCTCTTCGGAAGG
This sequence comes from Oligoflexales bacterium, assembly GCA_044236265.1. Lineage (GTDB taxonomy): Bacteria > Bdellovibrionota_B > Oligoflexia > Oligoflexales > RGVZ01 > CAMDKS01. The sequence goes on along the minus strand of JBIIGV010000003.1, from coordinate 41,656 downwards.
CTCAAGGCCTGATGGATGATGACTCGGGAGATTCCGTGGCGCGGAGGCTTCGCGAAGTTTCTAGGGCCCTCGGCGCCGCAAAATCAAGTGATCTTGACGATCTTGCCGGGCTTGCGGCTAAAATCGCTGGTGATATTGATGATCTGAGTTTTTCCCTGGGTCGCGCAGCTGGCAAACTGGAGCTTTCGGAAGATGATATCGATCAAGCTGAGTCAAGAATCGCCGGTTATCAATCCCTATTTAGAAAACATAACGTCCAGACCTTAGATGATCTCATGACGTCTTGGTCTGAACTGCGTGAGCAGGTTTCTGCACTCGAAAACGCAGCCGGACACGTCGCGAGTTTACTGTCAAAGCTTTCTGAGGATGTTTCGCTTGTTGTAAAAACCAGCCAAAATCTTGCAACTGCGCGTCGCAAAGCGTCAGCAGTGGTTACGAGCCGAGTCGAAAAAGAGCTTTCTGACCTAGCTATGCCATCGGCAAAATTTTCTGTGGAGTTTTCGGAAGCCTCCCGCAGTATCCCATCTCTCGACTTACTTCCATTTGGTGAGGAGGCTGTGGCCCATTGGAGTGACGTGTTAGATGATTGGACCTCGGTCTCGGAGTCTGGATCTGAGAGGGCCGAGTTTTATCTGGCCGCCAACAAAGGTGAGCCAAGTCTGCCCTTGTCTAAGGTGGCTTCGGGCGGTGAAGTTAGCCGCATCATGCTTGCTCTTAAGAAGGCTTTGGTTGTCGGAGCAGAAACCTGTGTCTTAGTCTTTGATGAAATTGATACAGGTATTTCTGGGCGTGTGGCTGACATTGTCGGCCAAAAGATCGCCGAACTTGCCGGATTTTGTCAGATCATCTGTATCAGTCATTTGCCGCAGGTCGCAGCCTATGCTGACCGTCATTACATCGTCAAAAAGATCGAGGGTAAGGATCGTACCGAGTCTACGATCACTCAGCTTTCAAAAACCGAGCGCCTTGAGGAAATTGCAAGGCTTTTATCCGGTGATAAGGTGACCAAAGCATCTCTTGATCACGCTAAAAGTCTTGTGACGGAAGCCCATGGCCGTGGAGAAGCTCGCCGCAAGAAGTTGCAGTCTGAGGTCGTAACTCCATGAGTCTTCAGCGAACTGTGATTGATCAGATGGAGTGCTTGACCCTGACAAGGCCAAGCGCCAAGAAAACTGTGATCATGCTCCACGGATTTGGCGCTGACATGAATGACTTAGGTCCTCTGCACAGTTATCTTGATCCGTCGGGACGCTATAACTGGATTTTTCCAAACGGTATTCGCGAAGTGCCCATTGGCCCGCACATGACAGGTCGCGCGTGGTTTCCGATTCGTATGGCAGATATCGAAGCTGCAGCCATGCGCGGTGAGGTTGTCGATTTTTCAGATGTTTTTCCTGATGGGATGGAAGAGGCTGAGCGGCGCCTAAAGTCTTTGATCGCACATCTTCGGCTTGAAGCCTCAGATCTGATTCTTGGAGGTTTCAGTCAGGGAGCCATGATGACCTGCCAGGTGGCTCTGACACTTCCGAAAGATATTTGTGGAATGATTTTATTTAGTGCGACGTGTATCAATCGTCAGCGATGGGAGGAGCTAGCCCCCTCGCATAAGGCGATTCCTTTCATTCAAAGTCATGGCAAAGATGACCCAATTCTAGGTTTTAAGCAGGCTGAAAGGCTTCACGGATTATTGACCAAGGCCGGTCTCAACGGTCGCTTTATTCCATTCAACGGCTTTCATGAAATTCCAATGCCCGTCATTCGCGAGGCAGCCCTTTTCCTCAACAATTTGGGGACACACGACCAAACCTAAATAGAGTCATTTTCGAGCAATTTGGATTTGGTCGTGTGTCCCCAAATTGAAGTTGATTGCGGTCCCGGCCTTCTCAGTTTTCTCTGAGAAGGCCAGTAACCAAATTCTGGGGGGAGTGGGGGGCTTCGACACAAGAACCAACGAGAGAGGGGATAAAACAACCCGAAGTGAGTGATTATTTCCTGTTGGCACAGAAAGTCATCACCCCGGGGGGAGAGAAAAATTTTGATCTAGAAACAATCGGCGTCATGGCAGCACGCTGCCAGATTGTCGATTAACTGCAACCCGTTGTCGTTCCACAGGAGTTACACTTCAAACAGCTTCCGTTACGGACCAGCGTCAAAGCACCACACTCAGGACAGGGGTCACCCTCATATCCTTTTGCGCGCGCCTCGGCACGAGCATTGTAACGCTCATAGATGGTGTCATCGAATACTGCAGACGTAGCCACGGTGGTCACTGTTTTGGTCGTTCCACCAGAAACATCAAAACCAATCGTGTTTTGCTGCATCATCATTGGAGCTGTTTCTTCAATGGTTGATGTCCCTACGGCCTTCGACTTTGTTCTGCGAGAGCCTTGAACATCTTCCGGGGTGACGTGAGCCAGATCGTTACGTCCGATGTAGGCAATCGCCAAGTCACGGAAAATAAAGTCGATGATCGAAGTCGCACGCTTGATGTTGTCATGTCCTTGGACCATGCCGTTTGGCTCAAAGCGTGAGAACGTAAAGACGTCCACGTACTCTTCAAGTGGCACTCCGTATTGAAGGCCAAGGCTGACCGCTACAGCAAAGCAGTTCATCATCGACCGCAGCAAGGTTCCCTCTTTGTTGATATCAAGGAAGATCTCGCCTAGCTGACCATCTTCGTACTCTCCAGTACGTAGATAGATACTGTGACCGTCGATTTTAACCTTTTGCGTGTAGCCTGCGCGACGGCTTGGAAGCGATCTGCGAGTTCTCACGTACTCAGTAATAACCTTGGTTGTGATCTCACGAACCTTCTCAACTGGCGTGTCTACGGACTCTGAAGCTTCAATCCACGCAGCTGCTGTGGCGTTGAGTGGCTGACTGAGTTTGCTGCCATCACGGTAAAGCGCATTTGCCTTAAGCATGAGTTTCCAGCTCTTTGTGTAGGCTTCAGCAACGTCACCCATAGTGGCTTCATAGGGCAGGTTGATAGTCTTAGAGATCGCGCCCGAAATGAATGGCTGAGCTGCAGCCATCATTACAATGTGACCTTCTGCCGAGATGAAGCGTTGACCCTTACGTCCACACTTGTTGGCACAGTCAAACACAGGAAGATGCTCTTCTTTTAGATGCGGAGCGCCTTCGAGCATCATAGATCCGGTTACGTACTCGTTAGCTGCTTCAACTTGCTCGCGTGTAAAACCAAGTGCTTTAAGCAGGTTGAAATCAGGCTTATCGAGATCGTCCTTGTTTAGACCTAGCGTATTGACGCAGAAGTCTTCGCCGACGCTATATTTGTTGAATGCAAACGAAATATCAAAGGTCTGAGGAAGATCTTTTTCAATCGCCATCAAGATCTCGTCTGTAAACCCTTTTGCCTTCAGGCTTTCCATGTTTACATGCGGAGCACCCTTCAGTGTGCCGTAACCAAGACAGTAACCGATCATCTCGTCAATTTGCTTCTTGGTGTAACCAAGTTTTTCCAAAGCAAAAGGAATCGACTGGTTGATGATCTTGAAGTAACCGCCACCGGCAAGCTTCTTGAACTTCACAAGACTAAAGTCTGGTTCAATGCCCGTGGTGTCGCAGTCCATGAGAAGGCCGATCGTTCCTGTCGGAGCAATGACGGAGACCTGTGCGTTACGGTATCCGTGCTTTAGTCCAAGCTCTAGAGCGTCATCCCAAGCTTTGTGAGCAGCTTTGAGAAGATCTTTTGACGTGGTCTTTTGATTGATTGCCAGTGGCGTGATCGTAAGACCTTCGTAACCTTTCTCACTGTATGCCGCCTTGCGGTGATTGCGAATCACGCGCAGCATGTGCTCTTTGTTGGCCTCATAACGCGGGAATGCGCCAAGTTCACCAGCCATTTCAGCAGACGTCTTATAAGACACGCCTGTCATGATGGCAGAGATCGCTCCTGTGATGTCCACCGCTTGAGGAGATCCATACGGAATACCCATGCGCATGAGCATCGCACCGATGTTGGCGTAACCAATTCCGAGTGTGCGGAAATCCCAGCTACGCTGCGCGATTTCTTTTGATGGGAACTGAGCCATCTGTACGGAGATATCAAGGATCATCGTCCAGATGCGACAACCATGTTCAAAGGCTTCAATGTCAAAGCCATTCTTTGAGTCATAAAACTTAAGAAGGTTAAGACTTGCCAGGTTACATGCTGTGTCATCAAGGAACATGTACTCGGAGCATGGGTTTGATGCGTTGATGCGGCCGTCTTCTGGGCATGTGTGCCACTCGTTGATGGTCGTATCAAACTGCACGCCAGGGTCTGCACACTGCCAAGCTGCGTGACCGATATCGTTCCAAAGCTTTTTAGCTTTGATGGTCTTGTGGGTTTTGCCGTCGATGCGACGCTTAAGGTCCCAGTTCTGGTCTGTTTCCACAGCCTTCATGAAGTTGTTGGGGATACGAACCGAGTTATTGGAGTTCTGACCAGCAACAGTCAAATAGGCCTTGCTCGTCCAATCGGTGTTGTAGGTTTCAAACTCGATATCGTTGATACCTTGCTTTGAAAGCTCGACAATACGCTGAATATAGTTAACAGGAACCTGCTCGCGACGTGCCGCTTGCATAGCCTTAAGTAGCGCGTTGTTCTTACTTGGATCAAAGCGGTCTTCGGATTCGCCGTAGGCTTTAATCGTTGCAAGAATGGCCTTGAGATTTTTCTCAATCACAATTGAGCCACAAACAAGGCTTGCCACCTTCTGCTCTTCAACGACCTTCCAGTTAACAAATTCTTCAATATCTGGGTGATCAAGATCAAGGCAGACCATTTTGGCAGCTCGGCGAGTTGTCCCACCAGATTTGATAGCGCCGGCAGCCCGGTCACCAATCTTAAGGAAGCTCATAAGGCCTGAGCTCTTACCGCCGCCCGACAGGGATTCCCCTTCGCCGCGGATGTGAGAGAAGTTTGTGCCTGTACCGGAGCCATACTTAAAGAGACGGGCTTCACGAGTCCACAGATCCATAATGCCGCCTTCATTGACAAGGTCGTCTCTGACGGCCTGGATGAAGCAAGCATGAGGCTGTGGACGCTCGTAGGCGTTTTTGGATTTCTGGAGGACGCCTGACTTTGGATCTACATAGTAGTGGCCCTGGCTTGAGCCTTTGAGGCCATAAGCATAGTAGAGGCCTGTGTTAAACCACTGAGGGCTATTCGGGGCACACATCTGGTGGGCCAACATATAGCAGGTCTCGTCGTAAAAGACGGCTGCGTCTTCTTCTGTGTTGAAATACCCAAAGCGACGGGCCCAGTCTGTCCAGCAGCCTGCCAGGCGATGGAATACTTCGCGGGAGTCTGTCTCGGCTCCGATTTTGGGGATTCCGGCCTTACGAAGATACTTCTGAGCCATAATGTCGGTGGCGACTTGGCTCCAGAAGTCCGGAACAGTGACTTTTAGTGAAGATGAAGCTTTGCTCCCGTCAGAGTTTTTCAGTTCAGACGTGCGATCCTCAAAGCGGATGCCTTCGTATGGTTGACCGGGAGTTTTAACAAAGCGTCGTTCGAATCTCATGACCTATCCCTTCCTTGGTTGTCCCCACCAATGCTCGCATTCCAGATGAACTTCAAGTCTTTTTAAATTTTGGCAAAAAAAGACCTGTAGTCACGTAGTTAGCGTCACTTAGAGTGGTTCGTAATTCATGTTTTTTAACGTTGCTCTCTACAAAAAAGAATACGAATCCTGTGAAACGGTGTCAAGAGGCGGACACACAATATATTGTGTCAACACGATACCCACAGCACTACATATTGTGTTGGCATGTGATTGACAAATTTCCCTAAGCCCTCATCTCAACAAGAAAAATGATTCTTTTTTTTCACCTTTACCTAATATTTTGAAAACGAGTTATCCACAGGGTCAAAAAACACACCTGTGGAATGATGTGGATAGAAAATTGACGTACCAAAAGGCCTGTACACGTTGTGGCACAAGGTTTTTGCATAAAAAATAATCTTAATTTTGCTCGTTTGTCACCGACCTGGGCGCAGAGATACAAAATTCACATCAATTTTCGAAAAATTTCAAAACGCGAATCGTTTTTTGAGTTTGTTTCGTCGCAAGATGTACGTCAGATTTTTGCAAACATTCATACATTTACTGACGCAAAAGTTTTCAAGCTGCAACGCGTCCAAGAAAAATTTCAATTATTCTTAATGTAAAAAAATAGGTTTTTTCTCGAGAAAAATGGCCTTTTTGATGATGTAAAAGATTTCTGAATTTCCGCAGTGCTGTTTTTATTTGCGTATGTCAGAGACTTCGTCAAGAAGTGGCGTTAGCAAATTGGTCAAAGAAATTTTTTGCTCATGCTGGGGGTTTGTGTGTATAAGACGGCCCACTCTTTTTGAAGTTGAGGTGAAGACATGAAGCCTTTGTGCAGAACGATTATGCTGGGAGTTTTGGGACTTAGTTTTTTCTCCGGATGCGCCACTTTATTTTCTAAGAAAAGTGACTCTATCAAAATTGAAACTGATCCGGCCGGCGCTGAGGTTTCGATTGAAGGACGAAAGTTAGGAATCACGCCGCTAACGATTGACGTTGAGCGCGATACTTTTCGTCAGAAGTATCTGACCATCAAAAAGAAGGGATATGAGACGAAAAGAATATTTTTGGAGAAAACGATCGATCGGACCGCATTTTTTAACCTTGGCTTTATCACGACAACATTCGGAGCAACATCTTGGGGCATAGACGCTCTCTCGGGAGCCATGTTTGAGTATAGCCCTGGCTATTACTCTATTGACCTTGAATCGTCAGAAAAGACAACCCGCATAAAGCGCTCTCCCGAGGAGACTGGTCGCTGGATCGAGCGTCAGCGTTTAGTCGTCGCCAGCTTTGAAAATCTTAAAAATGACATCGTATCCGGCGGCGGTGAATGGTTGACAGCATATGTTGCCCTTCGCGTCGAAGGCGTTAAGACATCCTCAAAGTCTCTCATGAACAGCATTCAAAAGCACAGTGCTCGCCTCCTCGAGGCTAAAACTCCAGCGCAGCTTTTTAAGCGTCTGGAAAATCTGTCAGTTTAGAGCTGGATATTGGCCTTGAGCGTTTATCGCGCGTAGATTTGATGTCGCATACATTTGTGCCTTAACTTTGCAAATGGGGGTCTTCGGATCCCCATTTTCAGTTGAGAAACCCTCTGCCGAAATGTCCAGGATCACCAGATCTGAGCTGTAGAGGCCATCGCCCTTAAGCTTGAAAACCACGTCAGGACTTCTGTCTGAGTGCATGGATTTTTCAAAGTAAAGGTCATCATAGCCGCGGTTTGCCACAATGTTGGCTCTGGCGAAAAAACCTGAGTCATCATTAAAGTGAATCACAGCTCCCCGCGGCTGATTTAGGATGTGGAAATCAATGTCGTAGTCTGCTTTTTCAAAGATGGCGTTACAGGGCTCTCCGTCATACTGAATCTCAGAAAAACTTGCATGCATGGGAATAGATGCTGCAAGTAACGACGGCTCCCACGCTATAATAGTTGCCAAATAAATTTGTGAAAATAATCCGGTGTTAAAACGTCCACTAGACTTCATCAGCGTCCCATCAATTCATGGTTTAAATATCACGAAAGCCGTCGGTTGGTCGGCCCCAGAGCGACAGCTAATGCCGACGACCGTGTCTCCTAGGCGTCTGCGCATATCTTGAAACAAGCCTTCGCGAGCTGCCCTGCAAGCATCCATGGTTTCAAAGGTGATGCCTGTTGTGTCATAGGATAGCTGGCTTCTGGTTTCCGTGATTAAAAAGGTCTTGTGATAGTCACTTTGTCTAAACTGGCAGCCATGTCCCACCACGGGCATTCCGGCTCTAAGGGCCGCAGCCTTCAGCTCATCAGCTTCAAATCCGCAGTCACGCTCACTGCGCGTGGATAGGAACTCGTATTTGTTTATGCTAACGCGTTTTTTTGCAAACACTGCGATGCCAACGCGCGCAAAGCCAATATTGTCTATGCGGTATACGGCATCAACGAACATCGTGTCTGGTCGGCTCGAAAAATACTGTTTGATTTCTGTCGTCAGCGCTTCAGGGTTCGTTGACATCCCGTCTGAAAGCATCCGGTCTATGTACTGGTATGTCATATTGCCAATGCCCACAGCCTCAATCGCTACGTGCCATGGATGTGTACTCGAATTTGCTGCTTCATCTGCCATGCAGTAAACCAGAAACGGATTAAGCCCAGTCGCCTCTTTGAATGTTTGAACAACGTCCTGTTTGCGAGTTTCACACTCAGTCTCAGTTTTTATATAGCCACGTCCTGCAATGTCGTCGTTCACTGAACGGCCACGCGTCGTGTTGAACTCAATGGGTTGACTTGTTTCAACATAGTTTAGCGTCAAGACTGATCCATCAGATCTGCTATTGCACTCCGTGGATAAAATTTCAACCTGTGCTGCTTCAATAAACGCTCGACTTATTTCTGGCTTCAAGCTTTCACAATTGCCGTAAGATTTGGGCATCAGGCCCGTCGTATAATGACCGATGGAGTCAGTCTGCATTGAATGTGCGTGGGATGCCGCTAAAAGAGTAAGAGCACATGACAAGACTGGTGCGGTGATTTGCATAGATGATAGAACTCCTCGGAAAAAATTCGTGTGTAAAGAAATGCCAAGAGAAATTAAATCACAATAAATTTTTTTTGCTATCTATTGTTTTTTTAGTGAATAGGTTTTAAAAGTTGTTGATCCGCTAGTCGTCTTGGTGGATATGTTGCTAACAAGCCGGGAGATTAAAGATTGTCAGTTTTCAAAAGATTCCATCGGATCCTCAAGCTTGTTGTCACTCTAAGTGTAGGCCTGTGTTTTTCCTTGCAGGTCCTCGCAGATCAGCTTGTGCTTTATACAACACCATCTCCTTACGGCATCAACTGGCATACTCCGCACACGCTGATTCGAAGTGTTTTGCGCAATCATTCCTCCAGCCAGCCTCATGAAATTGGGCACGTGGCAGTTGGGCTTTATTGCTCTGATCGTGGCCTTTCAGGCAATCCCGATTTGCTAACTGGCATGACGAGCGCCGTTGACAACTCACAGGAGCTTCTTCTTCGCCAAGGATATGGTTTGGGTATTCTCTTTCACAATTTTGAAGGTCGAGTAAACACCTGGGATGAGGTGTTAACCGATATCAATCTTGGTGTTCGCAGCGGTCGCCTGTCATTTATGGCTTTTGATATTTCAAGGGCAACCTGCCAACGGCTCATGAACTATGAGACTGAGTTTCGTGAGCGGGGATATGATCAAAGCTACGGTCTTACCAATCGCCCCCTCTACGGTGAAGGGGCTGGCTGTAGTGCCTTTGGTGTCAGTTTTCTTGAAGTCGCTGGAGTCGATACGAATTTGTTCTTTGGTGACTGGGGGCGAAGCCTAAGAGTTCCTACGAGGCTTGTGGGTGGACCGCTTACTGGTTACTTTGTTCCCCTTGCGCGATTTATCTTAAATCCTTTGGCGATGTGGGCGATTGCTCGAGAGCCCTGGTTCCCGTTAAGCTTCTGGGATCCTGATAGGATGCACGCGTATGTTCACCGCGTTAATGCGGGTTCAATTACGATGCCGTTTACCGGTGAAATGCTCAGCTGGGGCAACGCTAAAGGTTTACGCATGAATCTTCTTGGCGTTCCGACACCGGCTGGTCCAATTTTTAGACAGTAGTTTTGCTTATTGCTTTGAAGAGTCTTCTTGTGCGCCTGAGAAGATCGCCATCTTTTTTTCAGTTAGATAGGTTTGCACCTCAAGTTTAGTCCTCTGACCGTGAGTAATGTAGACACCTTGGGTGTTTTTCCTACGTCCGCCATCGGAGGTCGTAAACGTGTACTGAGCCAAGCGATAGTAACCGGCGACAAGGGGCATCGTGGTTGGTTTATCAAGCACCATGTCAAGACTGGCTCCCGCTAAACCTCCGCCGTTTGGCTCAACGCGCATCAAGTCAGTGAGGACCCCTGGTTTAAACGAAGGCGTAGGAATGACCTCCAGAAATCCAACCTTCACTTTTAGGTCGTCCCCAGCGCTAAGTTTTAACTTGATGTTGCGTGATCCCTCGATTCCCAGATCAACGTCTTTTTCCAGAAATAATATCGGACTATCACTTTGTGACTCTGCGAAGTGATAGTTTTTGTCTTTGGCAAACAGACGAACTTTTCGTGATCCGAGGCAGGCCCAGTCGTTATCATCACATCCGAGATCTACGGTCACGTTTCGAGCGTGAATCTTCAAGGTTTCTCCCTCTTCAATCTCATAATTTGTCGCACGAAGAGAGGAGGCGAGTCTCACGTCAAGGCTGCCTGGAAGCACTGGATAGGGGGTGTTAAGATCCATAAAATGTTCGCCGTTAATCTCAGCAAACAGTGGTGCTCCACTGACTTTTTCTGCGCGCTCAAGATCAGCATTTTTACTTGTTTCGATAACCAGTGTTCCCGGCTCAACCACACGGGCTTCACCTTCCCTTAAGTCCACAGTCATTTCGGTCCCATTAAGTTGCAAATCGTAAGAACCAGAAAGAACATAAAGACGTGACCCTGGATTTTGGCTTTCAGTGTAAGGATTGATATCGCCAACGGGAGACACGAAAAACACGTCCGCCGCATCTGGCGTAGCTTTAGCCACAGAGATTGATGAAAGCACGTGACTGACCACGCGACTTTCCTTGGTTTCAGCTGGTGAAAGCTCAAGACGAAGCGGAATCATTCCAACTAAGAGATCTCGTGTTCCCGCAAGCACAGCCAGTGAGAAGTGATTTTGAAGATTTTGACGAGTATGAGTGCGCTCTGATCGCGTGCACTGCACAGAAAACTTGTCTTGGTCGGTTGGTGGCTGCAGCGGGACAAAGTTAACGGCGTGAGCTGTCAGCGTAACATCTGAACTTGGATAGATGTTAACGACCTCACTGCTACAATCAGCAAGGACCATGTAACTTCCAGGCGGAAGTAGAACCTTTTCGTTAAATTTAGCGGTGGTCTCAGAGACAAATTGCAGTGGTTGCTCGCCGGCAATTTTATAAATCTCGTAGCTACCCTGACCAACAAAGCTGACCTGAAGTCCACCTCTTGACGAGCCTCGCTGGCATGACGTTAAAGCTGCCGACAAAACTGTCGTCACGAGTAATTTAAATACCAGCGATTTTGAGACCTGTGTCATCGGATGTCCGCCTTGTTTTGCTCATCGTACTCAAGAGGTCAGCCATCAGCTAGCTCGATTTTGCGTCAATATAAGGATGGCGGAAAGACTGGGTCGTCCCACCGCCATTTTTGAAATTAGAGTAGTACTTATAGCTATTTAAACACTAAGGATGGCTTGCTAAATGCGACTTTAGAACACAAATTGAGCAGCGCCGCCTAGGTTGATCACCGTAAAACCAATGGCTTGCAGTCGAATAACTGGTCCAACTTTTAGTTTATTGTTCATGAGGCTCCAGTCAGCCCCGCTACTGACGGCGAAGCTTAAGGAGCCTTTTTTGACGTCACTTGATTCGGGAGCCCCATCTTGGGCTTTGGCGTAAGGGAGGAGATAACCGAGTTCCGCACCCGCTTTTACACTCAGGTTAGCAGCAGCGCGCAAGGGGAGCAAATAATCAGCTCCCGCGAAGATGCCGTGAAGGGTTACATCATAGTCACGATTTCCTGTGTTCCAAACACCCGTTAACGGCGCGTAGCGAAGCGTTGCGGCCAGCGGATGATCGTCAGTATTTGCGGTTTTCCACCGAAAAAACATGTCCGTTGCACCGATGCCAATCCATGTTCCTTTTGATGGCTTTACTACAGACCAGCCTAAGGATGTGCCTACGGATAGCCTGTTTTCAACTGTCTTGCTGGCACCACTTCTAGCCATTGGTTTTGCAGCAACCTTCTCCGTTGGCGCTGCTTCTTGAGTTTGTTCCGACTCTTCCTGGTCTTCTGCCGTTTGCTTTGCTGGTTTTGATGCTCCGGCAGGCTTAGCGGTTGCGGGTGCGACCTGCTTTGGAGTCTCAGCTTTTGGTGTCGAAGGGGTTGTCACCTTGTTGGTGGCTGGAGCGGGCTCTGGTTTTTTTGAAAGCTCATCCAAGCCGGCGGCAAACAGCTGTCCCGACGCAAGCAGGCTGATGAAAAAAGTTGCAATCACTGATGTTTGCATAGTCACACGTCCTTGTGATTGTTCAAGACAATTAAAGAATGAGTTTAAGCTGAGCCATGTAGCGACGGTCGGCGGCAGATTCGCTCTCGCCAGCCACTGTTCCGAGCTGCTCGGTGTAAGTTACAAACCGTAAAATCAACAGCCACAGGTCAAGTTGCAGGCCACCGCTCAGGCTGCCCTGATGAAGGCCAGCCTGAACCTTTAGAGCCTTTGACAGACCCCACTCGGCACCAAAATTGACCTTTTTAGAGAAGTGAATCGGTTGATTGACAGCATGCACGTCCATGCTTGTTAAAACGTAGTAGGAACCTGTCTTAATTGGCTTAAAGCTGATTCCCGTGTTGAGGGAAGGCTCCCGTGGCTTTGGTGCTCCAAATTTAAGATCTCCCATACTCGATGCCTTATACGGGGTCCCACCGATGTCGGTCACGCTCATGCCAAAGGTCGGCTCTCCAACTGTTACAGGAGTAAAGAGCATGCCGAGGTCTACGCCAAATCCCGTGCCGCCAACGACGTAGTCTTTTAGTTGGTTGCCACTTGAAGATGTCTGACTTTTAGAGAATGCATTGATATCGGCTAAGCTAAACTCCCGTTCAACGCCCTGTTTGTAAACGCCTTTAATAGTGGCGCCGATGCTGAGGCGATCCTCCAAAAAGTTCTTGGCAAAGGCGATTGGCACGATCACATTGGCGCCAGCGTCCAGATCGGCAGAGATTGTGCTGCGGTGAATCACCATGCTGCCGCCAATATCAAGTCCAATACCGAGGCCAAATCCCGGTAAAATAAAATGCGGGGTGGCGCCAAGATTAACCCACTGCGGTTTCCCCGTCATGGTTTCAAAAACACTCAAAGTCGCATCAACACTGCTGGAGTTCGAGGACGCAAGGTTGGTGAAGTCATTGATAGTCTTGAGTGTTGTGGCGGAAACACCGAGGCGGGGGTTAAATACTTCTAGGCTCCAGCTATCGAGGCGCGCCAAGCCAGCAGGATTATAGAATAGTGCGTTGTAATCATCAGCAACGGCAACATAGGCATTGCCCATGGCAAGAGGTCTTAACCCATAATGAGTCCACTTCAATTCACCAGCAGCACTGATATTTGGCATTGCTGCTGCACTAAACGTAAGTGCCATTAAAATTTTTTTGAAATACATAGTTAAACCTGACCTCGCGTTGATGGTCTAAGAGGAAACGCATTTATGATCGCGTATCCTAATATGCTACCAAGGTCTTCCTGAGGTTGAAAGTCCCCCCCCTAGGGTGCTACCATCTTATTGAGATTAATGGATAAAATGGGGCGTTTGATCATGTCCAAGCACGACGTAGCAGCGGAACGAAAAGAGCAGATTGTAAGAGCAACGGTCGAGTGCATCACAAAGCATGGATACCATAATTTTTCGATGCAGGACGTAGCGCGCACAGCCGGTGTCAGCAAAGGCATCATTCATTATTATTTTTTGAATAAAGATGAACTGATGATGTGCGTTTTGGATAAAGTTGCCGGCGATATCGAACGTGTTTTGGGCGAAGAGATGAGCGCCATCTCTGATCCATGGCGTCGATTGGAGATCTTTATTGAGGTTTGTTTCGACATCGTTCGTAACACCAAAGAATACTACCAGGTCAACATGGACTTCTGGACTCAGATCAATCAGAAGGAAGAAATCAGGAAAGTCATTGCAGCTCATTACGCCAAGTTCCGCGAAGCGGCTGCCAAAGTTATTCAAGATGGCGTCGACAAAAATGCATTTCGCAAAGTTGACGCAAGTGCTTATGCGTCATTCGTGATTGCTGTCATCGACGGTCTAAGCTTACAGTGGCTATTTGACAGCAAGGTTTTTGACTACTCGCAGATGTCCAAGAAAGCATCCTCTCTGATTCTGAATGGTTTAAAATCCTGAGGTCGTACTCATGACAAGTCAGGTTGAATTGATGCCAATCGATCAGGCCTTAGGCCTGGCTACAAACCCCCGTCAGATTGATTCAGCCGATTATTTACGGGTTCTGGATTCCTTGGAAGCACACGAGTGTTGGACCTTGTTCTTTGATTTGGTTCGCGCCAGCATCAAATCCGATCCAAAGGGATCCATTGACAATTTTGTTCGTCTCATCAAGGTGGACATCCTTTATTTGGAGGACGTCAAAGCGGCATCGCAGACGAGTCGAGAGCTGATCCAGTCAAAGAAAATGTCGTTTTCAGATTTCAGAATTCAAGTGCTGGATAAGGTTCTTGAGTCTGAAGACTACAAGACGGAGGGCGAACTTCTCACGGGCAGCTGGGAAGTTTTTTCCAAGCGAGAGGATCAGATTGCCGCAGTTGAAAGACTTTGTTTTATTTTTGAAAAGAAGGCTCACAACGAAAGTTTGCTTCACCAGTTCTACGAGCGTTTGCGCAAGATGCAGCCTGATAACGCCAAGGCACTACGTTATTTCAGAAATCTATACTCGCAGTCGCAGGAGTGGCCTGCGGTTATTGATGTTTTAAAGAGACTTCTATCCTCTGCCAAACACAAGCAAGAGGTGTTTCGCTACGCACAAGAGCTTGCGGCGGTTTATCTGTATCAGCTAGGGGATTGCAGGGAAGCCATTCGCTATATCGAAGAATATTGCGCGGGAAGTACGCTTGACACATCGACCATTCACTTTGAAGCGTACTATCGCTTGGGAGATCTTGATGGTTGCCTTAAAGTTTTGAGATCTGCCCTGCTCGTGGTTGAAGACCCCGAAACAAGGTCAATCGTCCATTTTCGTATTGGAACCATTTACGAGCAGCTAAATCAAACTCAGATGGCTTACGAAAACTATCAAAAGACTCTTGAGCTCAATGACAACTTTTTTGAAGCTATCGAAGGTCTTATCAGCTGTGCGATTAAACTCAAAAATTGGGTAACGGTGCGCGATTGGCTGATTGTTCTCAGTGAGAAGACACGTTCGCCTGATTTGGTTGGTCAACTGCGTGCAGGTATCCAGCGGCTTGACGAGGGAATGGCTCATGCAACTGCAGCCCGCTGAGGCACTTTGTTTGCCTCTTCAGATCGGTCGTATCGATCTTGTATCTATGCCATCGGATTATTTGCCTCGGAGAATAGATTGGGGCAAATGGCTTGATTGCGTGAATATGGGTGCGATGGTGATGGGCGAGCGGCTGGGCGCGTCTCCGAGAATTAGCGTTTCTCCAGATCATCAAGATGCAAAAGATAATTTGGCTTTGACCTATTTTCAGGGCCAAGGCACCCTCGAACAAATTGACCCAGTGACCATTTTTTCTGATGTTACAGATGGTGCGAGATTTATTTTCGTAGGTTCTTGGTCCACTGCGGTTCCAACCTGGTTCACCAGTGCGCAGTCGATCTTTGCTGCGCAGTATGCATCTCTAATACCTGACTTTATAGCTCGTCAGTTTCTGCTCTGGGGCCGAACTGCAGAACGACTTGAGAAAGAGGGCTCATTTCTGGTAACGGACGACCTTGGCCGTCTTTCAGGCTTGTCGTCAATCGGTCGTAGTTGGCGTAATCGCGCCATGCGCAGTAGCGTCATGGGAGAGCCGCGATCGGCGTCCTGGCTTGCGGCAATAGTTGACGTCCCAATGGCGCGTTCAGCTAGTGCGGTTGACATGAGGCTTCATCGTCTGAATGTCATTGAACCAGAAGTGTGGTGTGGGTCGCCAAAGCTTGATGTGGAAATTATGAGCGCGATGCGCGCAGGTGAAGACTGCCCTGAGATTTGGATCTCGGCTCCAAGTGTTGGAGTCGCGTTGTGGATTGCAGAACAGCAATATCCATTAAATACCCTCTTGTCCAAGCTTCATGTTCCAGGAGCAACACTTGGCTGGCATCCTGTCAGAGATTTGCTGGCGTTTCTTTCGCGTGCGAAAGACGGAAGTATGTTCTACATGGTGGATCGTCAATGTCGGCTGCAAGTTTTGAAAAAAGATGGTGGGGTACTCTAAATGCAGGACACCATCTCAATTGAAATAGATTGGAATGGATCTCTTTATGATCCGGCATCGGCAGAATTTGTTGCGCGGCTTGAGTCAAAATTAGAATCAGCAAATTCGAACACGATCATTTTGCTCAGATCAAAAGATGCATGTCACGACTATCACCGAGATTGGCTTGATAGCATTACATCGAAGCTCTACTGGGAAGATTTAGTCGCTCACTTTCAAAGAGTGCATTTGCTTCTATTGGGAATTTGTCTGTCAAAGGCCAAGTGGTATTTTATTTCGAGTCACGACTGCCTTGGTTCGTGGTGGGACTTGGCTCTCGCATGTCAGGGGCGAGTTTGGGCAAATCCTTATGCGAAAGTCGGCTTTCCGGAAGTCTACATAGATATGCTTCCACCGCTCGCAAATGGCGCACTCCGTCGGTTTGATGCCTACAAGTCTTTGGAAGATGTGAGAAAAAATGCGATCTTACACTCCAAAGATGCGTTCACATTAGGATTGATATCTCTGGTTTTACAGGGGCAAAACTGGGCCGACGCCAAAGGGATAGAATCACTTTATGCGTGGATCAAAAAAAGCCAGACGATCAACAACCTCAGATCAACAACACGACGGGAGTTGCTAGAGGAGACGCCTGATTTGTTGGGTGTTGTCGAAGATCGTTCAACTTTGTCTTTGCGACGAAAACAGATCGCTGTCAGTCATTTGGAGTCTGGATACAACGCTTTGAGAGAGCGAAATATTGGAGCCAGGGCTCTTACCATGAGCCAGGTTCGCGCCGGCTGTGCAGCCAGAGTCTTATTTGAAGATTATCGCTCATGGCTTTCAAGGCGCATATCACGTTATGAAATTGGTTCAAAAGACAGATGGTGGACGGCCTCTGTGGGCTCGGGTACTTTGGCGATAGACCTAAGTCGTGGCATCCCTCCGCAGTCAGTCTTCTACACGTTACTTGCGCGAAAGATTCGACTCTTAATGATTGCGCCATCCGAAGAGCAGCTTCGTGAATATCTGGAAACCATTCTTAGTCGATCACAAAAAGTTGGTCTTTCCAGAAAAGACCTTCTTGTGTCTTGGCGCGGACGTCTCGACTGGTTTGTGGGTCATGCGAACTCCGTCTCCTCTCTATGGTTGGCTTGCTCAGTTAATGATTTCCTAGAGTTTGGAGTGGGATCAACGCGCTTGATGACACGTTACCGGCTTTCGGGCAATTTTGGACAAGCAAATCTCGGATGGTGTGAGGCGATTGAGCATTTAGAGCCATCTCAGGAAGCATCAGAAAACACTGTTACTTATGCAAACGAATTGGCAGATATTCTGACAAATGGTGTTCTCAGGCAGCAAGGATGGAAACATCCCATTCCTTTGTCAGTGGCGTTACGCTTTGCGTTGTTAGCTGAAATGGTTGTCTTGTCAGAGACTGGAGCATGGCCTGATGTCGTTGAGCAGTGTAAGTTGCTGGCAAATGCTGGATGGGGTTTTGCGGGCGATGTACCGCAGTGGGATAGTTTACTTCGCCATTTTGGCAAATCACCCAGTGTCGAGGCGGCCCTTAAAGACCTAGGTTTGCACGACTCTCAGTCTTTAAAGGTATCCTCAATTGCCGAGCTTCGGCAGCGTGCTCCAAAGACGGGGCAGGTCAGTAGATTTGAAATTAGCGCGGCCCGGCTCTCAAGACACTTTGAGGCTTTTGCTGTTCAGGTCGGCGAGAGGATATTGAACCTCGGCATTGTCGAGGGCACATCTATGGCCGATCTGTATGTGACATTAGCTTGGGGCTATCCCGGAAAGTCCCTGGTTCCTTCGGAGTTGGTCGGAGCCATGGGGGATGGACGAATTGCTCACTGGCTCGGGCGCGACATCCGGCGCTAAAGTCGCCCCGTGTCGAATGCACCACGACTGCAACTCGGGGGCCTGTGTACACATGGTGACATGTGCACAACGGCAGGAAATAGATGAAAAATAATACAATAAATTCAATTACTTAAAATAAATTCTAAAGTTTTCTAAATTGGCCTGGTTTTTGCAGTTGACTAGATATGGTCAAGCCGATAGTCGGTGAAAGCCGTTTCGAAGGAAGCTTTGAGAGTCCATGGTAGCCCAAAAGCAACATACCGTAGCCCGCCGCATAGAAGTCAGTGGCATTGCCCTGCACTCCGGTAAAGTTGTAAGGCTTGAGATTCTTCCTGCTGCAATCAACACGGGCATCGTCTTCAAAAGAGTAGACCTTCCTGGTATGCCCTCTGTCCTCGCTCACGTTAGCAACATTAGGTCGACTGACCTCAACACAACTATTGCCAATGGTGAGGCGAAAGTCTCGACCATTGAACACTTGATGGCCGCATTTGCGGGCCTTGGAATTGATAATGCTCTTGTAAAAATCGACGGACCAGAAGTGCCAGTTATGGATGGAAGCGCTGCTCCGTTTGTTGACCGTATTCTTGCAGCCGGTATCTCTTCCCAAGAAGCTCTTCGTCGCTACTTCGTCGTTCGTGAAGCATTTGAATTTCAGATGGGAGACAAGTGGATCCGCGTTGAGCCCGCTGATGTGACCCGTTTTGAGATGGAAATCGACTTTCAATCGAAGGTCATCGGTCGCCAATCCTTTGGATTTGATATGGATCGTGAGTCGTTTCTCGAAGTTTCTGGTAGCAGAACCTTCTGTCACGTCAACGATGTAAATGCCATGCGCAAAGCCGGTCTGGCATTAGGCGGATCCTTGGATAATGCCGTTGTCGTCTCCGATGACGAAGTTTTGAATCCTGAAGGACTACGTCATGATGATGAATTCGTGCGTCACAAGCTTTTGGACTGCGTTGGAGATTTAAGTCTCCTTGGTGCTCCGATTGTTGGACGAGTTGTAGCTTACAAATCTGGGCATGGCCTACATGCTTCATTCATGAAGGCTGTTTGGGCGCACCGCCATGACCTGCTTGCAGTGGTTGAAGATTTGGGAGTTCGTCGTGGAACTGGCAAACGTGCTGCGGCAGTTGCCGGTGCTATTGCGTAAGCCCTAACCCCTGACTTTGATATCTTGTAACGCTGATCGTTTTGTCGATCAGCGTTTTTGCTGCGTCATACCAACAGAGGTCATTCATTGTTTTGAGCAGTCTTGGTAGCTTACTCATCACATGGCTGAAATTGACGTTTTGACCAAGCTCAAGGCTCTCTACAAAAGATAAGCCCCAGTCTTTCCTTGTAAGTTTAAATGCGACGTCCATGCCCAAAGAGAACGCCTCGAAATCCGAGGGTTCATTTGTCAGGTGCTTGTTGAGCTGCTGGAATGTGCGTTCAGCAAAATCTGGTTTAGTGCCTGAACTGTCAAGGATAGCCATCGCGGCAAGGCACTCAATCTCAATGTTTGTGCCCAGAATCTTGCGGCACTCATCGATTACACGCATGGCCTCACTCGGGATATTCAGTACAAGATAGCCTTTAATCATCTGAACTCGAGGAAGTGGATCACACGCGTCCATTTTACAGGCGACCTTCAGTGCATCGATAGCTTCGTGAGGCTTTCCGGATTCAAGAAGTGCTTGGCCTAGGAGTGTGTAAATCGGCACGAATGGCTCTGTAGTTTTCTCGCACTCTGCAATGCAGACGGAAAGTTTTTCATCGTTAAATGCTGTCCAAGCAGATAAAAATCTAAAACCAGCAAGTTCTGAGAGATCGGCGACTTTTTGCAATGCGGTGAATGCCCGCGCCCCCTCGCCGTTTAAAATAGCAGCCTCAGCTAGCGGTGTGTATAGGTCCGTCAGGGAACAGCCCAGGGAGTTAATCATCTCATCAGTTCGAAGGATGTGTTCGAGCATTGAAACGTTTGATTCGACTAATAAGTTAACCGCGTCTGTCCATAGTCGGCAGCGAAAGGTGTCACTTGTCCGTAATGCGCGCACAAGGCTCCAGATGTGAAATATTTCAGGATTAGCAATCGTTGGCTGCTTGTTGAGCGAGGAAAACCACTTGCTAAGCTCTGGCATGCGCTCGAGAGCCTCATGAGTTCTTTTTGATGCTGGTGATTCCATGGCAAGTCCTTGGCAGTCATTACGCAGCATACATCATAGCATGTTTTGAAAATTTTTCCTGACGTGTGCCACAAGGAAACTTCAGTGGCTGACATTAAATCTTTAGCTGTAATGCTTCCTCGCGTGAGGTGTCATATGCTCGGAGCTATCGCTTTGGGATCTTTGTGGGGATCTTGTCTGGGGCATTTTTTTCAAGTGCAGCCGAATTATTTTACTATTCTGCAAGTGTTGATAATAACACTGATGGCTTTGATCGTTTTTGTTTTGACAAAATTTCATAAGGCATCAGGTTACGTCAGCAGCCTTCTATTGGCGGGGCTTGCGCTAGTATCTTTTGCTTGGGCTGCCATACACAATCCAGAGCCTATAAAACGTAATGGCGACGATTTGCAGGTGTTCTGGTCAATGGGTTGTGCAGACTCTGAACAAGACATTCTGGTTGGAGATCACAGGCAAGTATACTTGGCCCGAGGTACGGCCATGGTGGGAGATCTTGTTGAACTCTCCAGAAATAAATTCAGAGCACAGTTTTTCAAAGTTAATACGACAGGCCTTAGAGCGCGGGTAGGCATATTATGTGAAATGTTTGCGGCGTTCCGGGCCATTATTTCTGAGTCTTTGAATGCATTTCCGGCTGATATCAGGGGCTGGCTTAGTGGCTTTGCGCTCGGTAGAAGTCTCGATGTTGATAAGAGTCTGGTAGAAGCATTTCGCAATGTTGGCCTATTGCACGTCCTTGTTCTAAGCGGCGGCCATCTCTCGGTGGTTGCGGGAATGTTACTTTTGGTGTTGCGTGGTCCGTTTTTGGTTTTTTATTTCTTACGCTGTCTGACGATTACACGGTGGATTTACGTGTGGAACCTAACGGCTCTCGTAGCTGTTTTAATTCTTTTTAGCTTTTGCGCTGTCGTTGGTTTTGCGCAATCAGTCCAACGCGCCTTTTTGAACTTTTTTGTTTTGCATGTTGTGGGAATGATTGGTTTGGCTCAGGATACAAAATCCAAGATAAAGCTGACATTTTGTCTACAAGCACTGATTTTTCCGGTCAACTTGCTGTCGCTAAGTCTTTTTCTTTCTTGGTCCGGCTCACTTTTACTGCACGCATTTTATGAATCAACCTACTTAAAGTCAGCCGCAGGAACTTTCGAGCAAGTCGTAAAGATCCAATTAATCTTTACAGCGGTATCGTTACTTTTTTTTGGACAGGTTGGAATAATGAGTCCGTTGGCAAATCTATTTGCGTTACCCATTCTGGCGGTTCTGCTTCCATTGGATCTTATTGCGATCTTCTTTCATCCTCCATGGATTTACGAATGGTTCATAAAACTGAATCGCATGGTGATGGATGGAGTGCGTTTCCTCGACTATTATCAGTCAACAATGTGGGTGGGACAAGTCAGGATCCCCCAAAGCATGACGATCAATGCAGCTGGGGGACGACTGACGATTGTCTTTCTTTTGACGGCGTTTTTCATGCTTTCAGGTCTTCGGCAGCAAGAGACAGAGTCGACTTGAAAGTGTTTGCACGAATAGATTGAATTAGACCTTGCCTTCAGCAGCTTGCGGCGTCACGAGGTGAGTTTGTCGCTTTCGTTCCTCGAGCTTGATCATTGCGATGTAGGCGCTTAGTCCGCTCACCACTGCAAAGAAGAGTGCTACCAATAGGAACATGGACGACCAGATCGCGCCGATGATGAAAAATACAAATGCCGCGACGCCTGTTACGACGGCATTAATTTGAACCTTGTCGCGGTGAATGAGACCAAGCTCTCCTTTAATGATTCCGCCGCGGACGCCCTCAAGAACAACGTGTTTTTCGACGGGGCGATAAAAGTGTCTTAGAAAGCTTGTGGGTCTATAGGCGTAGGTCGCATGCCAAAAAGGAACGTGAACCAACTGAACGCCTGCGATATCAACTTCATGACGACAGTCCAACAAGTAGTCGCAGTGAAGATTTGCTAAGTTATAGTGATACCACTCAACGTGGGTTTTCGTGCGACGTAGTGCTTCCTGCTCATCAATCTGACAGCCTAGTATTGGAAGGCCGTTGGAGTATTTGAATTCGAAGTATTCGCGGCTGTCGAAAAACGATTTCTCTCCCTCGGCCGCAGGTGTGATGCGTCCTCGCGAGCAGGTTGAGTCCACTGGAAATCCATCCCACGTTACATTGACCGGTTCTTTTGGCTCATGAAGGCGCGCCAAACCCCAGTTTTCGCAGATGTTGCCGCGCGCATTGATGGCCCAGCGGTAGGTTCGTCGGAAGTTTCCTGATTCCGTCACATAGTCAGAGCCTAATTTTGCATCAGTAGCTCGCTTTGTCCTCTGAGCAAGGCCCTTCCAGGCCGTGTGGACCTCAAGGGATACGACCCAAAGGGGTATATTTTCGCCTTTGATATCGAGAACGATGAATTCCTTGTCGGCTACGCCTGGCTTGTGATGCAGCCGCTTAAGCCACTCTTGAACGTGCTCTTTGACGCGTACCTTATCGAAAGTATTGGGAATAATGTAGTGGTCTGTGAATAGGTCTTTGCGTCCTGATTCGGCGTCAAACTTGAAAGACGCAGAGCAGAAGGTACAGCTCAGGACATAGTCGCGAAAATTATACTGCGATGGGGATCCACACGCTGGACAGGTTAACTCATGCATGGCAGATTCCTCCTTTCGAAATATTTTATCACAACTTCCGCCCATAGCGGGCTTGACAGGCTAGAGGTTGACCTTAAGTTGGGATAAAAGGCCGAGATAACCTGTAAGGCGGGGAGTCTGGGTTCTAAACTAAAACACAAAAAATCCTTTAGATTTTAGGGAGTTAATTATGGGAAAGATTATCGGAATCGACTTGGGAACGACCAACTCCGTAGTGGCAGTTATGGAAAGCGGTCAGCCAAAGGTTATCGCCAATGCCGAAGGCCATCGAACGACCCCCTCCGTGGTCGCTTATACAAAAGATGGAGAGGTTTTGGTTGGTGCTGCGGCGCGCCGTCAGGCAGTCACAAATCCACTTAAGACCGTTTATTCGGCGAAGCGTTTCATTGGATGTACTTACAATGAACGTAAAACTGAAGGCGACAAGATGCCTTATAAGGTTACTGGCGGTAAGAATAACCTCGCCGTATTTCAACTAGACGGTAAGGACATCACCCCAGCAGAAATCTCTGCGAAAGTTTTAGGAAAGCTGAAGCAAGCTGCAGAAGATTATTTGGGTGAGACTGTAACTGAGGCCGTGATCACAGTGCCTGCTTACTTCAATGATAGCCAACGTCAAGCAACCAAAGATGCAGGACGTATTGCCGGTCTAGATGTGAAGCGTATCGTTAACGAGCCAACAGCAGCTGCTCTTGCATACGGCTTGGACAAGAAAACCAATGAGAAGATTGCCGTTTACGACTTCGGTGGTGGTACGTTTGACGTATCAATTCTAGAAGTGGGTGATGGAGTTGTAGAAGTTCTTGCTACAAATGGTGATACCCACCTTGGTGGTGACAACGTGGACGAAGTTCTGATCGATTGGTTGACCGCAACCTTCAAGTCAGAAAGCGGTATTGACATCAGCAAAGATCCGATGGCTATGCAGCGTCTGAAAGAGGCGGCTGAGAAGGCAAAGATCGAGCTTTCATCTGCGCAGCAGACAGATATCAATCTTCCGTTCCTTACCGCAGATCAAACCGGTCCAAAGCATTTAAACGTAAGTTTGACTCGTTCCAAGTTTGAACAAATGATCACAAATATTGTTGAGAAAACATTGGCACCTTGCCGTCAGGCAATGAAAGATGCTGGTTTGACCAACAATGACATCAACGAAGTTCTTCTCGTCGGTGGCTCGACTCGTATTCCTTTGGTTCAGCAGAAGGTTAAAGAGTTCTTCAATAAAGAGCCAAACAAGTCTGTGAACCCAGATGAAGTTGTTGCGGTCGGAGCAGCTGTTCAAGCGGGCGTTCTCGCAGGTGACGTGAAAGATGTTCTTCTTCTTGATGTGACACCTCTGTCTTTGGGTATCGAAACATTGGGTGGCGTTTCCACACGTTTGATCGAGCGCAATACGACAATCCCAGCGCGTAAGAGCCAGGTCTTCTCAACAGCTGCTGATAATCAGACATCTGTAGAAGTTCATGTTCTCCAGGGCGAGCGTGAGATGGCGCGTGATAACAAGTCACTTGGTCGCTTTAGCCTCGTGGATCTTCCTCCAGCTCCTCGTGGAGTTCCGCAAATCGAGGTGACGTTTGATATCGACTCTAACGGTATCTTGAACGTCTCCGCAAAAGATGTGGGAACCGGCAAAGAGCAGAGGATTACAATCCAGGCTGGTACTCGTATGAGTGAAGACGAAATTAAGCGCATGGTAAAAGATGCTGAAGTCCACGCGGAAGACGATAAGAAACGTCGCCAGACTGTAGAAGCAAAAAACCAGCTTGATAGCCTCGTGTTCCAGGCTGAAAAGATGATCAAAGACAATGCTGACAAAGTTCCAGCAGATCTTAAGACCGATATTGAGTCTGCAGTGTCTGAAGCTAAGACTAAGCTTGACTCTGACGACTACGATACACTGGTCAAAGCTCGCGAAAACCTGGAAAGCCGCGTTCATAAACTTGCAGAAAACATCTACAAGACAGCCGGAGCTACGGCTGGTGACGCAGGCCAAGGCGGTCAAACCGCGGGCCAGCAAGCTGGCGGCAAAGACAATGTCGTTGACGCTGAGTATGAGGACGGCGGTAGCCGCTAAGTTCTGATAGACCAGAAAGGTCTCTTGGTTTTGACGAACGATGTATACCAAAGTTGGCTGACTGATCGGGGTCTTGAATCCCCCGGCAGTCAGCCCTTTGAATTACTAGGCTCAAAGTGGGAGCAGTCTTCAGAGTGCTTGATCCTTGCCAGTGCGCAGACGGAAGACTCGGCGTCAACTCTAGAAGCCGTCAAAAAGCTAGCAGAAGCGTTATCACAGCCAAATAAGCCAGTGTCTTGGTTTGTACTTAAGTCAGACCAGTCAGAGCTAGACTTGAAGTTGTTTAAATCTATGCTCCCAGGCCTCAGTCGCGTCATAAGTCTTTCGGAGAACTGCACTGACGTGCATGGTCAGCAGTTTCTACGTGATGTAAAAATTATTGCTGGACAAAAAATCGGAGTATTCGTGGGTCCTACGATGAACTTGATGAGTTCAGACCCAGAGATTAAACGACGTTTTTGGAATGAAGTTCGTGTTTGGCTTCATGACTGAAAATTAGCAAAACAAATCATTTCCTTCCGATACACCATTGCGATTTATCCGGAACTTTTGAAACATTTCTAACCGCATGGTACAGGCTCTCTGTGTAAACTGAACGCTGCATGCTTGCGGTTAGTGCGTTGAGTGCGGTGGAAACGTTGACCTGATCTCCGGTTACGACAACAACTTTGCCCTCGGCTTTTACTTGAAAGTTGAAGTTCTGATTGCTGGATCTAGGGCTTTCAATGAATCTGCTGTGGTTACTAAATACTCCCAGTACATCGACATTGATATTATGGAAATTGGCGACGGCAACCCACGACGCCTTGATGTCATAGTTTACATTTGTTGTATCTCCACGCTCGACTAGTCCACCAAGTGCGGCGTTGCTAATATCTGACGAGTTTGTGAGGTACTCTGCCTGACAGTGCCACTCATCTACTAGATCAGTGTTCCTTTCAGAATTCAGAATTTGCTCAATCTCAGGCTGTATCTCAGCAAAAATGGGCCCTATAAAGTTACGCTTATTTTCTTCGGAATTTGGTTCTAAATTTAGCGTTGAGCGTAGTGTTTTTGCACGATCTTGGGCTGCGAGCTTCGACTCCGAAGACTTTAGTTGGCTGAGCTTTGTTAATAATTCGCCTCCCTGATTTCTAGTCAGTTGTCTTAGAGAGCTGCGGACCGATCCAACGGGATTTGCCAATATCCACACGAAGGGAGTTTTTTTTCCAGCGAACAGATCAATGGCCGTTTGCTTGATCGAGTAAGTTCGTTCAAATATGTCGCCAGCGTCCCACATCTGCCTTAACTCAATAAACGAATACCATCCGTAGGTTTTTGAGATGACTCCCTTGACCGGTAGTCCGATTGTAAGCGTCGACCCATGGAGCGCGATTTTTCTTCCCTGAGTGATTGTAATTGGGCATAGCTCTACATCTTTAATTGCGAATGGGCCTGGGTCTTGACCGTCTACATCCAAATGGTATTGAGCTAAAAACTCAGCCACATTTTCAATCTGCTTCCTGATTGGTTCAACCTGGTTATTCCAGAAATTTTCGGCTTCAACCGGATTTGAGTCGCTGCTAAAGCACGTTCCACCTGACTTTGGTGCGATACTATATACTGACATCGGAAGAGACTTTTGAATGCCCCGTCGCCTAAGCTTTTCAGACACTTGATTTGAGATGTCATCGTAATCGGTGGTTTGAGAGAGCAGTTGACGCGCGTATTCATCGAGAAAACAAAGATTTTTACTCGTTAAGTTTGTGATGTTCTGACATTTTTTCAATGCCATTTCAGAGGCTTTTGCTTGGGAGTACTGAGCCCGATTCAGTTTTGCTTCGTTTACTTGGCGTGGTTTGCAGGAATTTAATGCAGAGATAGTTGCCACTACTCCAAAAATCGAAATTAGGTGGGCTTTTAGATGTTGGCTCATTTTGCTTATCCCCAATCAACTAGATTTTTTTAAGCCGTGACCAGTCCGCCTATTGTTGACTCCGGGCATCATGGAGCGGATGTCCTCTCTTAAAACTTTTGGCGGCATATTTCCGCCAGCTTGTAAGGCGAGCTCAAGTGTTGTGATTGCCTGGGCAAAGTAGCCGAGGCGCTTCATTGATTCTGCCAGTTTAGCCAATACTTTTTGACGATCTTTGGGGCTAGCAAGTGCTCGGTGTAAAACCATATAGGCGTCCAGAGGTCTGGCGGCACTGAGCACTGTTTCCGCATAGGCGAGAATATTGGCTTCACTGCCGTCCATGTCTACAACTTGCTTCATGAGTTCGCACGCTTCGTCGACGCGTCCGTCTTCAACGAGTAATTTTGATTTCCCTTTGAGTAAGACTAGATTCTTAGGATCCCTGGCAAGACCTTCATCGATCACCTTCAAGGCCCCTTCCATGTCATCATTACTGGCGTGAATCTCTGACAAGACGACTCTCGCATCAAAACGAGCCGGATTTTTATTGATCTCATCAAGTATTTCAAAAATGGCGCCTTTTTGATTTTTATCCTGCTCGTAGACAGAAATCATGAGTCGAAGAGCTTTTGTCAGCGAGGGATACTGCCGTCTCGCACGACGATAGTAGTAGAGAGCTTTTTCGCTATTTCCAAGTTTCTGACACGCTCTTCCAGATCCTAATATCGCCTCTTTGTCTTTTGGGTTTTCCAGCAGTGCTGCCTTGAAGTGCTTAATCGCCTCTTCATACTGACCATCGTTCATTAGCAAATTTGCGACAAGGTTTTGACGTTCAATCTGTCTAGGATTTAATTCCAGCTCGTGACGCATGGCATCAATCGCAGATCTCGGGTCATTTCGATACATGTGAATGTCTGCCAGGGCCGCGAAGTTTTTATTGTATGCAGGATGTTCTTTAGATGATTCTTCGAGGATTTTGACAGCTTCAACAGGCTCGCCAAGTGTGCTGAGCATAAGTGCTTTACTGAATTTTGCCCTTGGGCTTTTTGGATCAAGGCGTGTGGCCGCTTCATAAAGCTTCAGGGCGTCAAGATGGTTGCCTTGCAAGGCAAGTTTGTCACCTTCGCGAAGAAGTTTGAGAAGAGGTGTGGGCGAATAGTATTTTAATAAAACTGCAGAAACCTTTTTTTCGATATCCGAAATTTGAAACGGCTTAAGAACATAGTCGTCTGCTCCAAGATCAGCAGCTTTAACGATGTCCTCCTTGGTCGCTTCACCGGTTACAATGATGACTGGAATATCTGCTCCGATATCCTGTGTTCGCACTTTCTTGAGAATGGTAAATCCGTCAACTTTTCTCATGAAAATGTCGGAAATAATAAGATCAACGGACGATTTGCTAAGAGTCTTGAGGGCTTCGCCGCCGTCTATGCACTCGATGATTGTCCCAAAGCCCATGCCGGAAAGAATTCTTCGCAAAGCCTTCCGCATTGGATCATGATCGTCGATGATCATGACGCGCATAGTTTTTGGGGTGTAGGGAAGATCTGGCTTGATCACGATTTGTCTTCTTATTTTCGACCGTTACTAATGGAGGGGTATCGGCTAAAAATCGTGATATTTAACGAAGGAGTACTTTGTAGGGCGGAGTGCTTAGTGAGCTATATGCCCGGAAGCTTTGCCTGTTTGGCAGTTCTTTGTGCAAAACTCAAGTAGGCCTGAGCAGGTCCTGCTGTGTCATCAAGATTGCGTGATGTCTCCCAAGAGCGAACAGCCTGATCTTTTCGGTCCATCTTCCAAAGACAGACGCCTAGCCAGAGATGTGCCTCTGCCTCGTCGGGAAACATGCGAACGGCGTCTTGAAACTCATAGAGTGCTCGGTCCATTTGATTGGTTCGAAAGTATACTTGTCCGAGAGAAATCTTTACGTCAGGCATGCGCTCATAGAGAGACAGGGCGCGTTTGTACTCATTGATCGCATCATGAGGCAAATTATTTTGAGCATATAAATGACCGCATTCCGCGTGATGGTTTGCCAGACGTCCCAGCACAAGCTCAGGCTGTTTCTTGTGGGTTGGCGTGCTGGCGAGAATTTCACTAAAGACGGTTTTCGCATCGTCGTAACGCCCTAGATCACAAAATGTTGCCGAAAGATTAAGACCAGCTTCAACAAAGTTTGGATTTATTTTGAGAGCCTTCGTGAATTGGACGATGGCATCAGCAAACTTAGATTGCTTGTGATAGGTCACGCCCAACAAATTGTGAAGATTAGCCAGTGATCCGTATTCGTCGATGGTCGACAGGAGTATCTTCTCAGCGGCTTCAAAGCGGCTCACTGAGTGGTAAATGCGTACCTTGTTCTGTATCTCTGTTAAGTCATATCGCATGTGACATCCCTGTCAATCGAGTGAAAACAGTCGTGTTATGCCACCGTGCTTGATTCGAACCTTCGCGTGATCATAACCTTGATCTGTCCTGGAAACGCAACGTCGGTTTCTAGTTTGCGCGCAATCGCCGCGGTCAAGATTTCAAGTTCTTCTTCCTTAACTCGTTTGTTATTGACCTCGATGTGGATCTCGCGGCCACCGTTCATGATGGCAGACTTGGTAATTCCGTGGAATCCGCGGACCACGTCGTCGATATCACGAAGACGGTCTTGGTAACCCTCCTCGAGGTTCACCCGTGCCCCAGGCCGAGCTCCAGATAGTGTGTCTGCAGTTTTTAGTACATATGAAAGCGGAGTTTCCAGAACTAAGTCATTGTGGTGGCTCATCACCGTGTCGCAAATGAGTCTCGTTTCGCCAAAGCGGTCGGCGTAATCTCCGCTGATGACGGCGTGGCTGCCCTCAATACGGTAGTCTAAAACTTTGCCGATATCGTGGAGCAGGCCGCAGCGTTTAGCCAATGTTGGATCAACACCAACTTCTTCTGCGACAAGGCCAGCTAGAACAGCCACCTCAAACGAGTGTAAAAATTGATTTTGGCGATAAGACGTCCGCCAGTTGAGATAGCCAATGAGCTTTTGGATTTCAAGGTGGATGCCGTCTAGGCGAAGTTCCATTGTTGCCTGGCGCCCCATCTTGAGAGCCTGTTGATCAAGCATGGCACGATGTCTTTGGTAAAACTCAGCAATCTTAGGCCAAGATGAATGGGGGCTGAGTTTTACGATTTCTGTCAACGCCAGGCGCGCTGCTTCGCGCTCAACTCCCATGCCGCCAGCAAGCTTGATGATCGCTGGAGATTCTGGATCACGGGCTGCATGGAATTCTGCTTCGATCCCGACAAGCTCTTTGACACGGGCTAGCAGGCCTTGAGAATCCTCGGCAAGAGCGTCCCAAACTCGCTTATCTTCAACCTCAACGGTATTGGTCATTTTAGGCCATGGGAATTCGGGGGTGTAGCGAGCCATGGAGCGGCTGAGAAATCTCGCAGCTACTCGTTTTGCGCCAGAGTTTAGTTCTTCTGTAAAAAGCTTAAGTAGTTTCTGCGTCTCAAGTTGACGCTGTTCCACGAGCCCGTCGGTCAGGCCTTTTAGAATTTGTTTACTATCTGAGCGGCTCACTTTTTCAAGCTCTTGACGGAGATTTTCTTGAGCTTCGTCCAGGCTTTTCTTTTTGGTTTCGTAGGTTGCCCGAGCAAATGACACATGCTGTTCAATCTGTCCAACCTCGTGTTCCAACTTTTGGACGCGACTTGTTACGGGTTGTATTTGCCCTTCAAGGATATTTAAATTTTCTTCATTGAGTTTAAGGTCTTCTTGACGGTCAGCCAGTGTTTCATCGAGCTCTTCAAGTAACATCTGGTTTTTTGCCTGATTGGTGCTGCGCGCTTCATTTAAAATAAAATCAGCTTGCTTACGTGCTTCGGCTAAAACTTCAGCTTTTTGTGTTTGGTGACTTGCCGAAAGACGGCTTGGCAGCACACGAACTATCAAAACAAAAAACAAATAACCACCGATCACTGAACCCGTAAAAATCATTAAATATTCATACGCAGACATGGCGTTCTCCAAGCGTTCTCAAGTGTGGGATAAGCGTTTAAATTTTGAGAGCTCAACCCAAGTGTTTCTGGTGTCGACGACACCGCCTTATAAAACTTTAAACCATAGTCAATACGAGGGGAAGTTGCAAATACTCGCATTTGCTAGCTTTGTTCCATTTAATCCACTCTCGGACAGATCAGCATATTAAATTGAGGAGTTAGCCTGAAATGCCTTACACTATTGAGAAAATTATTGGTCGTTTGGCTGCCGATGGCCCGCAACGACTTGCCCTGAAAGGATTTGAAGCCCCATGACAGACATAAAAAACTTTATCTCCGAAACATTGGAGCTGGCTGGGGCTGAGTTAATCAAGCGGTTTGGCTCCCCCAATAATGTGCGCCAGAAAAAGGATACTAGTCTTGTGACCGACGCCGATCTGGCCTCAGAAAAAATCATCTTGGAGCGAATCGCCAAGTATTTTCCTGGTGACGCCATCATTAGCGAGGAATCAGGTCACCTGAAGGTCAGTCGCACGGCTGGGCAAAAGGTGTGGATTGTGGATCCCTTAGATGGAACAACCAACTTTGCCAACGGTTATCCATTTTTTAGTGTTTCCATTGGATACGGAGAGTTCCAACCTGACGGATTCTTAAAGGTATTGGCTGGTGGTGTTGGCGATCCGGTGCGAGCCAAGAAATACTTGGCGACTCTCGGCGGTGGCGCTGAGTGCAATGGTCGACCTCTTCAGGTGCAAAAACCAAGGCCTATTGCTCAGTGCTTTTTGGTTACAGGGTTTTATTACACGGTTGGAAAGGACCTAGACCGGGAGGTCGAGCGGTTTCGCCGGGTCGCACAAACTTGCCAATCAATTCGTAGAGATGGCTCGGCAGCATTGGATCTTGCCTTAGTGTCTGAAGGCATCTTTGACGCATTCTGGGAGCGTGGCCTTGCGGTCTGGGATGTGGCTGCTGGGAGTCTTCTGGTCTCCGAGGCGGGCGGTCAGGTCGCCAATTACCCGGCAGAAGCTTCCTCTTTAGTGCCTAGCAAACAGACAGTACCTTATAGTATAGAGGGTGATGGAATTATTGCAGGTAGTGGTGCTGTTGTGTCTGAGCTAGCAAAGCTCATATAGGCGAAGGCACCCATTTTGAATGTTTTTGGAGGAGTGCACGTGATGAAGTTGTTGGCAAGCATGATGATTTTTACATCGTTAATTGACGGTGCGTTTGCGGCCAACCTCATTGAACGTGATGGACGTTACGAAGTGAATTGGACCACCGGTAAAGTCCGTTTTTACGGCGTTGGAAAGTTAGAGTCTGGCGAGACTAACTATCGCTCGGCCGAGCAGCGCGCGTGGGCTGACGGTCTTCGCGCCGCAGAAAAAGATCTGCCAAAAGTCATGGCAGAGCGTCTGGGAACAAGCGATAGCGCCACCGTTGAAAAGCTATCCAAAATGTCTGCAGCGACGACTTCCGTGACAACAACCTATTTTGGTGATGAGCGCGTGAAGGTGCTTCTTGAAGCGCCGATGCATAAAGTAGCTGAGCAGTTGTCGGCTAATGCAGCAGGATCCGTGGCGACAGACGCCGCTCCTGAGTCGGTTGTGATTCAGCTTCCAAGGGGCACGATGCCCACGGCCTTCGTCAAAGTGGTTGATGAACAGGGTCGAGAGCTCGTCAGTGCCGGCGGTCTTGCCCGGGCTGTGCAAAATGGACGCCCCATGAACAAGTGGTTTAAGTCCAAGGTTGATGGGGATTCATCTGTTAATCCTAGTAATTCAAAGGTTATATCTGCTCAAGCCACCCAGCGTGGTGTGATCAAAGTTCAGTCCACTGACTGGAAACCGTCCTACGCTTCAGCCATGGTGTCAGGCACAGCCGCATTCGTCGTTCAATAAGTATAGTCAGCCCCCCTCTGAAAGCCTTGGGGGCCTTGACCTATCAGTTTCAAAAAACTAAAGAACTTCTTGCGCCTTAGGGGTCAAAGTGATACACCATCGGTTCACTTTCACCAGGGTGGCCCCCGTCATTTTGGTGGTTTTCATTAATGATTTGAGGTGGTTGAATGCCAAAGATCAAGACCAAACGCGCAGCCGCTAAGCGCTTCACAGTGCTCTCTAGCGGAAAGGTCAAGCGCAGTCACGCAAACAAGCGTCACATCCTCACGAAGAAGGATCGCGGTCGTAAGAACAAGCTCAAAAAGGGCGGTTACGTCGATGATTCCAATCTAGGATTAGTGATGCGCTGTCTTCCTAACGGATAAGGGTAGGTATCATGGCTCGTGTAAAACGTGGTTTTAAAGCAAGACGTAGAAGGAAGAAACTCCTTGGTTTAGCCAAGGGCTTCCGCGGTACGCGTAAGAGCAACATCAAGACGGCAGTCCATGTAGTCCGCCGCGCTCTCCGCTACTCGTATCGTGATCGTCGCGTACGTAAACGTGAGTTTAGAAAACTTTGGATCGTCCGTATCAACGCTGCAACCCGTGCTGAAGGACTCAAGTATAGTGAGTTCGTCAACGGTCTTAAGAAGCGTGGAATTACGGTTGATCGCAGTGTTCTTTCGAACCTCGCCATCACTGACAAAGCAGCGTTCTCCGCTCTTGTCGCTGAAGCGAAAGCAGGACTTGGCCGCAAGTAATTGCTGCCACCTGCGACGGTAACGACGCAACAAAATCCCACTGGTAGAAAATACCAGTGGGATTTTTGTTTCAGTTTGACTCTCGAAGTTGCAAAACTCGCAGGCTTGGCTCTACGTCATGACGTTTGCAAAACTGGTCACGCGGTATACAGCTTTTTTTATTTGATCATCCGACGCATTGTGCTGAATTGCGGCTTCCATAACGACATAAGTTTCAGGATCATTGTCTTTTAGCCAACTTAGTGCGGTTTTAGCGCCAAGATACCAATGGGACCGAAATTTAAAATAATCCGGAAGCATGCTGTACTGCAGTTCTAGCCTTCGATATAAGCTTTCGGCCGTTAAGACTCCACCCGAACAGACTCTAGCAATCATCTTAAGATACCACTCGACCATGGCCTTGATTTCATAATCAGGTAACATTTTAGGTCCAGTCCTGTACAGTTTTTCTACCTTTTCCATTAATATCTGACCCTGGCGATCTTTCTCTTTTAGAATAATACCGCCGTGGATTCTAAGCATGGATTCATCTAATTGTTCAAGATCAGCTTCTGGATAGATAAACACGTCTCGTCGCAGTCCATTTATGAAGCGATTATCTCGATTTCGCTCACCAGTGGCCTTAACAGCGATAATGTCGTAGTCGCTAGCCGTGGAGAAATCATCACGAGCTCTGGATCCATATAAAATGGCTGTATGGCACTGGTGATTTTCTTCAAGATCTTTGAGAATGCTTATTAAGCTTTGATCCATAGTCGAGCCGCCAGTCTGTATCGTGGGGAAGTCGTTTGCTCCTGTTGAAACAAAAGATGTAACATTTTTTAAACATTCGGTAACGTCAATCTGTTTGAAATACTGATCCATCAGTTTCTTGTTTTTTGCGGGAGGATGTCGATGACTCTGGTTGATCTGAATAATTTTGCCAGCCAAATTGCGCGACTTGAAAAAGCTAATCGTGCGGTTTCAGGACAAACAAATTTACTCTCTCCACGTCATTCTCATCAGCATCCTGTGCATGTGCTCTATGGTGGTGCCCACCTTTTCTCGGAGAAAACCTTTGCGAAGGTCAATCTTCTAGCTAAGGAGGCGTTTCAATTTGCGGCCCCAAATTCTGAGTCGCTAAATCAGCTGATCGGCGCGAATTGGTCGCCAGAATTTTCACAAAATGTTTTCAATCGGCTAAGTCTAAAAATGGAGCGAGAGCCTCTGGAAGACTACCGAATTGATTTTGAAGATGGCTACGGCGCCCGCTCCGACGAGGAAGAGGATGCGCATGCCGTGTCCGCTGCAAAAACACTCGCCGATCTCGCTCAAAAAAATCATACACCGAAGTCTATAGGCTTTCGCATAAAGCCTTTGTCGGTGACCGGCATGAAGCGCTCACTAAAGACCCTTGCGCTATTTGTGCAGACTTTCCTGGATACAGGGGGAAAAAACTCTACCCTGAAACATCTTGTCGTGACGCTACCCAAAGTCACCAACGCGGAACAGGTTGCAACTCTTTGTGAAATTCTTGATGGCTTTGAAAGCACCTACCACCTGCATCCTGGATACTTTGCTGTAGAAATCCTCATTGAATCTCCAGAAGCGTTCCTCTCTGCAGATGGCACAATCCCCTTGCCGACTTTTCTTTTAGCTGCCCGTGGACGATGCCGCAGTATTCACTTTGGTGTTTATGATTTTACGTCTTCCATGGGGATTGGAAGTGCAGGTCAAGCCATTGACCATATGGCCGCTGACTTTGCGAGAATGTGGATGCAGGTTTTGTCCGGGCTGGCGCCTGGCCTCGGCGTGAGTGACGGCATTATTAACCGGCTACCTCTTTTACCAAAGCACTCGACCCCTGAAGCTATCGAGGCATTTCGTGAGACGTGGCGATACAACTATCAGCAAATGACTCGAAGCCTGATGAATGGCTTTTACCAAGCTTGGGATCTTCATCCCTCACAGCTTCATATTCGGCATGCAGCAAACTATGCATTTGTACTCTCAGAATTTGAAAGTGCGGTTAGCCGCCTTAAGACGTTTGTGGAAAAATCCTCGCGGGCCAGTCACGTGGGCGGCATGTTTGACGACCGCGCCAGTGTCTTGGGTCTGATCAATTTCTTTGAGCGTGCTGTGTCGTCTGGAGTTATTCAGATTCAGGACTTATTAGATCGCGGCGTAGATTTAAGCGATGTGCGTCAGACGATTTAACAAAACTGACCTCCTGGTAACGTTAACGTTAAATTTAAATCCATCATAATTTTAATGAATTCCTCATCGGCATATTGCTAAATTGACTCTCAGATACTCCTGATAGTTCATTCGTTTTTGATGCCGGAGGTTTCGCTTGAGTGCCAATACTCTCTCTTTGCGCGAGAAACGAATAATTTTACGGTCAAGTGTTGGTGCAATTTTGCTTGTTCTACTGAGCGCAAAGATGGCTTTTGCAGTCACCTTAAAAGAAGCGTGCCTAGAGTCTTTAACTCACTCAAATATATTAAAATCTTCGAAGGAAATGGTTGTCAGCGCGCAGTCGCGGGTAAAATCTATCGGTGCTGAACGCTGGCCATCCATTAATTTAACCTCAGATATTGGAGTCACGACACCGCGGCCTGAGGCAGAGGAGAGAGTCAAGGATCAATGGCACAATTCCGCCGGTTTAGAATTGACGTGGAACATTTGGGATGGTGGAAGGCGCACCTCTAACGAACTACTTGAAAAACTCGCGTTAACCAAATCCGAGCATCAAGCCGTCTTGAGTGCAAATGAGGTCATCCAGAAGACCGCAGAGGCCTATTTTGGGCTTCATAAGGCTTTAGTTGCGAAGCGTAATCACGAAGAAAAAATAAAACTCCTAAAAAGACAAAAGAGTAATATTGAGGAAAAAGTAAAAAATGGTCTCGCTGCAGAGACGGGCCTCATGGAAATCGAGGGCCGCATTCAACAAAGTGAAGCTATTGGCCTTGGTCTGACTAGAAAGCTCAAATCTGCGCAGGCAGACTTAGCTAATGTCATTGGGATTGATGTGGTTCAAGGTGTTCGGGTTTCCGATCTAAATGAATTAGCAGTGTCTGAATTAAAGACTCCCCCAAAAATGGTCTGGGATGATACGCCGACCGCTAAAATGATAGCTCTAGAGGATCAAAGCGATCAGTTAAAGCTTCGACAGTTGGAGTCAAAGCATGGGCCACAAATAGATTTTACAAGTAATTTTAGTGCGGGTGTTCGTGACGTCGGAGTTGTCGAGGAACATAAACCAGGCGATATTTTCCGCCAATCGTCCGTTGGTCTTTCTCTCAAATATAATTTATTTGACGGGGGTCAACGTCGCCACGAGAAATCAGCATTGGTGTTTGCTCAAAAAGCTCAAAATTTAGAACGAGATCAAAAAAAGCGGGAGCAACGCGCGATTTTTGATGCTCTGTATCAGGATCTGAGTTCATTTTCTGCGCAAAGTGTTGCGGATCGCAAGCTGCTTGAAATGGAAAAAAAACGATTTGAAATTGTAGAACGTGAATATCGTCGTGGGGCACAAAGTTACCTAGACTTGGTTGCGGCTTTGGACGCACTTTCGCTAGCACAGCAGGCTGTGGATGATGATTTAATTGAAGAACAGCTAGGCCTTATTCGTTTACACAGTATGGCGGGGAGTATTTATGGTGCGATTTTTGAATAAAAAGTCATTAATAGTTCTCGGTTTGCTCGTCTTTTTTGTGGGTTGTGATGACAAGAAAAAAGATTCTTCTACTCTCCGGCAAACAATAGTGGCGCAAAGCGATATAACGCAAGCCGTGACTGTGTCGGGTGTCTTAACGCCAAAGCGTCGTTTAGTGGTGTATCCAACCTTTGATGGATATATTCGGAGAATATTTGTTCAAATGGGGCAATGGGTGAAGTCAGGAGATCCTCTTGTTCAGGTTTCATCATCGCCAAATGCAAATGAAACCGCCTACCCACAGCGCGCGCAGTTTTCTGGTCGGGTGGTCGACGTTCTACGGCAAGAGGGAGAGTGGGTCGAGAAGGTAAAAGACAACCCAATTCTTGTCGTCGATGATCCGAGTATTTTTATTGTTGAGTGCGCGGTTCCTGAGATGGATATTGCAAAATATAAAGTCGGACTAGAGGCTAAAATTAGTCCGCTGGCTCTGCAAAATCGACATTTTGAGGGAAAGGTTATTTCCGTTGCCGAGGCTGCTAAGCTCAAGGATGCTAATCGCTGGAGTTCGTCTGCAGTCGAGTTTAATGTCAAAGTTCAGGTGGTTAATCCCGATGAAACACTCAAGTCCGGCATGACGGCGTCGGTACAGATAATTTTCGCTTCAGCAAAAGGTGTTCCTAGTCTTCCCCACGACTATGTGAGTATTAAAGACGGCAAAGCAGTTGTGCAAACCGTCAATGGTGAATCGAAAGACGTTCAGCTAGGGATTAGTGATGATAAGGCGATTGAAATAAAGTCCGGAGTCGCGATTGGCGAAAAAATTCGTCAAGTCGACTTCTATTCTGAAAAAATCTAGACATGATTCAAGCCAAAAATATCACATTTTCGTACTCGGCTGTAAGCGAGCCTATTTTGCGAGGCGTTAGTCTCCAAATCGAGCGCGGAGAAATGGTTGCCATTACTGGTCCAAGTGGCTCTGGCAAGAGCACGCTTTTCTACATCTTAGGTGGATTGCTCTCTCCGACGGATGGACGTCTGAGTATCGCTGGCCAAGACATCTACGGAATGAGTAACGAGCGACTGGCCTCTTTTCGAAATCATAATATTGGCTTCGTGTTTCAGCATTTTCATCTTTTGCCGAGAGCGCCAGTGCTGGAAAATATTTTGTTACCTTCTGTATATTCAAAGAAGCTGCATAAATCATTGACCACATCGGCCAAAGACCTGGCCTCGCGGCTAGGTCTTGGCGAGCGACTTGACCATCGGCCTGATCAGCTATCTGGCGGTCAGCAGCAGCGGGTGGCAGTGGCGCGTGCTTTACTATTTGATCCAGACATTCTCCTGTGCGATGAACCAACTGGAAATCTTGATACCAAAAATGCCCGGGAGGTCATCACACTTTTAGAGGAGCTTAACGGCCAAGGGAAGACTGTCGTCATTATTACTCACGATCAAAAAATTGCAGCTGCCTGTAGCCGGCAAATAGAAATACAAGATGGTCGGGTTGTTTCTGACTCTCGCAAAGATGCTGCAAGACTTCGTTTACATGATGTCTCAGAAAATTTGCCTAGATCAGCGGACGAAGAGTCTGGATTTTTCTCTTGGCGGCAGTCTGCCCGTCCTGGCTTTGATAACATTCGCCGTAATAAGTTTAAAAGTTTACTCACCATGGTTGGTGTTGCCATTGGAACAGCCGCGCTAGTCGCGGTTATGACTTTAGGAGAATTTGCCAAGACAAGGATATTGGAAGGTTACGAATCCTTAGGCGTTAACCGCATCGACGGCGGTGTTTATCGGAGGTTCGGTTCGAGCTCGGAGGCAGCTGCAAACTTATTTCGTGGGTTGACTTGGGAGGGTGATTTAAAGCCTCTGACGAGCGTATTTCCTCAGATCCGTTATTTAACACCAATTTCCAATTTTTATTTAGATAAAATTAGCTTTGGCGGACAATCTAAAAGTTTGGATAACAGCCGAGTCGTAGGGGTAAATGAACAATATCTGCCGATGTCTGGATTTGCTGTCGCTGATGGCAGGAGCCTTTCTGCCATTGATGTGAAAGAACAGCGCCGAAGCTGTGTTGTTGGCGCCCGTGTCGCGAAGATACTTCTGCCAAAACCGGATATGACTTTAGTTGGTCAGACCATAGGGATCATGAATTCGGACAAATCGGTGCTGTGTAATGTGGTTGGTGTCTTAGCGCCCATTCGAAGTAATCAAGAGTGGAACAACCCTGACACAACAATCTATGCGCCGGTTGATTTTGTACAAAGTATAAGTTGGAATTCTTATGTGCATGGTTTTGCGGTGGCCGCAAAAAAAGTTGAAGATGTCGAACCTCTCACAATCGCTCTCAAAAATTACTTTTTGCATAAATATGGTCAAGGGGTTGAAGTCTGGATTAATAATGACTCAAAACTATTAGCTCAGATGAACCGATTTCTTGGTCTTTTTTCGGTTTTGCTGATATCGGTAGCTGGGATTTCATTGCTGGTTGGCGGAGTTGGTATCTACAATATGATGGCTGTATCAGTTTCAGAACGCCTACGGGAAATAGGCTTGAGAAAGGCGATCGGGGCCGGCGATAAAGCAATCCGCTCAATGGTTTTATTTGAGTCAGGATTACTGTGTAGTCTCGCTGGAGTCGCTGGTGTTTTAATTGGAGTTGGAGGATGTGGACTTGTTATGTACTTGGTGAGCCAGGTCATGCCGAAGGTCCAATTTGAATGGCTGTTTAATCCGTTCAGTATTTTGATTTCGATGTCGCTTTGTGTTCTGACCGGCGTGTTAAGTGGACTTCTTCCTGCTCGTAAAGCAGAGAAGATGCAGATCATCCAGGCGATGCGCGTGGAGTGAGAAAATAGTTCTGAATAAAAAATTGGATTCGCTCTCAATGGTGGGGACGGAGAGACTTGAACTCTCACACCTTACGGCACTGGCTTCTAAGACCAGCGTGTCTACCAATTTCACCACGTCCCCAAAAGAATCCGAGGGACGCAGGTATCACATTTTAGGGCGCTAGCCGTCAACCGGTTTTTACGGCTACCCGAACTTCAATGGCGCCTAATCGTACGGTATCGTTTGGTTTTAAGGGGTGCATGCCCCGGATTTTCGAGCCATTGAGGAAGGTTCCATTGGTCGACCCCTGGTCTTCGATAAAGACCTCGCCGTGGTCGTTTAACTTGATCAAAACGTGCTTACGGCTGATTTCGACGTCACTTTCAAAGCGCCCGAAATTTGTGGCGCGGCCGAGGTATACTTGCCGCTGCGGTAATTCTATCGTTTCTCCAGAGCCATCAGAGTACTTAATGGACAGCTTCATGGAATAGCTCTGTTTCTTGCGGACCTCGTCTTCAATGAGGGTATCGACCAAGCTACTCTTTCCAGGCTCAGCATTTTGATTGGTTTTAAAAATGGTATTTATGTGACGAACCTTCGCATCCTCTTCGAGGGCAAACTTGAAGGTCGTCTTGCCAATGGAAATTTCATCACCATGATTGAGCTTGGCTTTAACCACGCGGTTTTTGTTTACGAATGTCCCATTCGTACTGTTCATGTCAAAGATGTGATAGACGCCGTTAATATTTTGAATCTGACAGTGTGTTGAAGAAACCTCATGATCAGCAACAAGGACGTCACCCTTTTCCCTGCCAAGAATGGTGGCGTCGCGACGAAGTTTAATCGCGTCGCCCCCCTGGCTGGAGACCGCGTAGAGGACGGCTCGAGTTTCGCCTTTTCGATGTGGAACGTCAGCAGACATAGTCATCAGTTTCGATAGTAAAGCACTGAATGTTAACCAAAATTTATCGTATGGGTCTGTATCGGCTAGTGCTCAAATAAGTTAAAACGATATGGTATTTACTTGCAGAAAACCTGTGATCTAACTCATATTGAAGACAGCTGAAATTGAGGAGTTTTGTCATGCCAACAGGAGAACATTCAGGAGCTGTAGATTTTAGGGGGCTGGTTTTGGGATTTTCCGGAGCTGCGCTTCACTACATGGGGGAGTCTCCCGCTCAAGGGGAAAAACCAGTTTTAAACTTATCGTTGGCCCATCAAAACATTGAGATCCTGGCACTTCTTGCAGACAAGACAAAGGGCAACCTGTCAGACGAAGAAGAGCGACTTCTCCAGCAGCTTCTGCTTGATTTGCGCATGCGTTTTATTGAGAAAAGCCGAGGGACAAAATAATTTCCCTTTGATTATGGGCATCTAGGGGTGCCCCTGATGTTTTTTCTTCAATGCCCCGCTCCTTTACCGATAACCCGTTGGTGGGGTAATGCCCCACGAGATGGGGCGGGTCATGGATTTAAGTAAATACAATTTTGAATGTCAGAAAGCATTCCATCAAGGTTTGCAGTTGGC
The DNA here is from genome assembly GCA_044236265.1 of Oligoflexales bacterium. GTDB lineage: Bacteria > Bdellovibrionota_B > Oligoflexia > Oligoflexales > RGVZ01 > CAMDKS01. The sequence goes on along the minus strand of JBIIGV010000003.1, from coordinate 340 downwards.
AAAAAGCTACGGGCATCAGTCGCTCGAAGTTGAGCACGTTGCATTTGCGTTGATCCGCGAAAACCCTTCTTTAGTTAACAGTCAGGTCACAGAGCAATTTTTGTCTGCTTTGCAAACTCATCTTCGCCGACAATCCAAAGTATTTGGCACCGATCGGCTTGGTTTTGGCATTCGTCTCGATGGGGCGCTCGACGAGGTAGAGGCCGCGTGTGAAGGCAGATTGGTCGATGAGGCCTCTTTGTGGTCAGCGTTGTGTAAACAGTCGACGACATTAAAAACCGCCCTTGAGCGCTACGCCAAGCCTGAGGCAAAAGCTCCTCACAAAGTCGCGTCAACAATC
>JBIIGV010000034.1:0-25066 GCA_044236265.1 Oligoflexales bacterium | reverse complement strand
CGGTACACACGGTCTTCCCACGCCGCAAAACGGTCACGCGATCAGCAATCGATTTCACCTCGCGAAGTTTGTGGGTAATTATGATGATCGTGCGCCCCCTCTGATTCAGGTTGCGGATCATGTTCAGAAATGTCTCTGTCTCTTCTGGCGACAAAACAGCTGTGGGCTCATCAAAAATCATGACCTCCACACCCGCATAGAGCAATTTGGCAATTTCAAGTTGCTGTTGTATTCCAACGGGTAAATGTTCGACTGGCTCCTGCCAGGGAATCCGAAAACCCACTGCAGCGGAAAGTTCCTCGAGTTCCCGTAAAATTGACTTGCGATCAATAGGGCGAAGGCTTTTCAAAAACCTAGCTTGACTCCGATGTCCTTTAAGCTGTTCCTGGCCAAGTATGACGTTATCCAGAGCGGAATGAACCGGTGAGAGCATGAAATGCTGATGAACCATGCCCAACCCGGATGCCATTGCACCCCTCGGCGACGTCCATGATTGCGATGCACCGTTTACTTTAATAATGCCGCTGGTCAGTGTTTCTAAACCAAACAGCAGCTTCATGGCCGTCGATTTGCCGGCTCCGTTTTCTCCGATAATTGCGTGGATTTCGCCCTTGTTTACCGAAAAGCAAAGATCGTCATTAGCCAGCAAAGTGCCGTATTTCTTTGTCACATGGGAGAATTCGATCAAGACAGAAGTCAATTAAGCCATCCAAATAAAACTATTTTTTTTGAACATAATAGTCGGGAACTTTGATCTTACCCGAGGTAATCCCAGATTTGATCTCGTTGGCTTTTTTAAGCATCTCTGGCGTTAGTAAACTCTTATTGTTTGCATCAATAGCCATATCGATTCCACCAGTCGCAAATCCGTGATTGACAGTTGAGCCGCCAACCAGCTGCTGGTTTTTGGCAGCTTTAATAGACTCATAGACGGCCACATCAACCGCCTTCACCATACTGGTCAGAACCCTTCCTGGCTTTACACCGTTCTGGTTACTGTCGACACCAATGGCAAAAAACTTCTTATCCTCAGCCGCATCAAAAAGACCTGCGCCAGAGGCCCCGGCCGCATGAAAAATCACATCGGCACCTTGTGCATTTTGTAACAAGGCGAGCTCTTTGGCTTTAGGGGGATTACTAAACGCATCTCCCGTAACTCCGATGTAAGAAACCTGTATTTTTGCCTTGGGAGCCACAGAACGAACCCCTGCTTCGTAACCCATAGCAAAACGCCGAATCAGAGGAATATCCATACCTCCAATAAAACCGACGCTGGCTTTCTTTGATGCCATAGCGGCCATAGCGCCCACCAGATAGGATCCCTCATGCTCCGCAAACATAACCGAGGTCACATTGGGCTCTTTAACCTCGCTGTCAATAATGACAAAGCGCTTCTGGGAAAAGGATGGCGCAACTTTTTTCACCGCACCTGCGTGGCTAAAGCCGACGGCGATCATTAGATCAAACTTTTTACCGGCAAGAGCTCGTAGCATGCTCTCTGACGAAGCCGCATCTTTCACTTCAATCGTTTTGAACTTGATTCCAAGTTCCTTTTCGGCCCTTTGGATTCCCCTGTAGGCGGAAGCATTGAAACTTTGATCGTCTTTTCCAGCCTTATCCAAAATAAGTGCAACGTTGAATTCTCCAGCTACAGCCTGCATTGAAATCGCAAGACCAAGCAAACAAATCAGGAGTCTGTAAAGCATACGATCAAATCCTTAAAAAAACAGAGATTACAGCATTTTAGGAAGTCCTAAAATGCCAGAACACGACGTCGACTACCAGTAAAATTTAACGGGCGACCGTTACGGCCTTGTCACTTTCAATCTCCATACGAATGCTTTTGAAGGCATCACTGCCGCCCTTCACTAGAGAGGGCTGAATGGAAATCGTCGATAAACCTTTGAAGCTGTATAGAAACGGTGCATTAGGCGCCACTTCGACGTACTTGACGCGGTCCTGATGGGAGTCAAAAATGGCCAGTTTAATCGGCGCAGGAAACACTGAACCATTACCCACAGGCACAATGCGAATTGTTTGAGGATTGTCAGTACTGGTCAATTTTACTCTTGATCCCATGGGTACAACGGTCTTGGCAGTTGGCGGAACCGTGACTTCAGCACCAATTGGCATTTGCTCGATTGAAAAACTGCTGGCCCATGATGCGCCTGACATCAAAAACAAAATGATACCGTAAAAACGGGACATCAGGCACCTCCGTCATAAGTCCAAAATTTCAGAATTTCTCTAATAATTATTGTCCAACACCTGCCAACCTCAATTCAAGCTCGGATTTGCTGGAAGCGTATTTGAGGGCATCTTCCCGCCGCACCATCCCGCTTGTAACAAGGGTGGCCAGCGAGTCGTCAAAGGATTGCATGCCATAAACGTCTCGCCCATCACGAATCAATTGGCGTAGTCCCGTAAAATCAGTTGCGTCCCGAATCTGCTCGCGAACCGTAGACGTCCCCATTAACACCTCGACAGTTGCTATCATACTTTTACCGTCGGCCCTCGGGACCAGGCGCTGACTAACCACCGCCTTTAGAGATGAAGCCAGAGACATCCTGACGTTTTTAGCTTCCTCGGCCCTAAACATCCCACTTATACGGGTTAACGACTCTACGGCATCAGCTGTATGCAGGGTTGAAATCACGAGGTGCCCTGTTTCCGCAGCCCGCAGCGCGGTCTCTACAGTCTCACGATCACGTAATTCTCCAACCATGATAACATCAGGGTTTTGTCGCATAGCAGCGCGCAGAGCATTTGAAAAAGACTCCGTATCTGACCCCACCTCTCGCTGCTCAATCACTGATAATTCATCACGCAAAAGATACTCGATTGGATCTTCGATTGTAATAATGTGTGCTGCACGGTCGCGGTTAATGCGATCAATCATAGCCGCCATGGTCGTGCTCTTTCCGCTACCGGTAGCCCCGGTGACCAAAACCAAGCCTCGGCGCTCCTGGGTGATCGCTTTAATCACAGGCGGCAGCTGAAGTTCCTCAATTGTTCTGATGTGACCAAGAACAACCCGCGCAACGATGGCAGGGACGCCTCGTTGCAAAAAGACATTTATCCGGAAACGATGACCCTCGGCAGATTGATAGGCAAAATCTTTTTCGCGGCGAATATCAAGCTTATCTCCAGGTAGCATCTGTTGAAGCCACATCATCATCAACTCAGGAGTGATTGTCTTGCCATTTTCTGGCGCCAGCAACTCCCCGCGAAAGCGAAAGCGTGGAACACTACCTGTCTTCAAAACAACATCCGATGCTCCACCCCGAACGGCTGCCGTCAAAATTTGATCGATCTGCATGTCCTTATTTCCCCGTTCTGTGACACAGACGCCTTGAGAAGGTGATCATCAACGCAACTTGAGCAAAAGCACCATCAGTGTCAACGTTAATGACAACTGAATCAAACTAAAGCGCACCAAAACCTGAGGAGTGCTCCAGTTCATATTTTTTCGAACGTGATCGTGAAGCGGAAAACGAATGTCTTTAAAAATCGAAATCTTAAAAAACCTAAGCAGAGCAACTTTGACGAGGCCTGTTCCACCATTTACAAGCAGCACTCCCGCCACAATGAGGCCCAGAAAAGGATTTCCGCACTTAAGGACTAGCACGCCCAAAAGAAAACCCATAGCCCTGGACCCCGCATCCCCCATCAATAATGAACTTGGGTGAGCATTGTGCCACAAGTATCCGGCTAACGTTCCTGCCATGGATAAGGCGAGAATGCCATAGGTAGCGCCGTCGTTATAGTGGGGAACCAGCAGATAGCTACTCATCTCCACATGGCCAAGGACAAAGTACAAAAGACCGCCGAGACTGAGAAATGCCATACTGCTCAGGGTGCCACTCAGTCCATCAACACCATCGGTACAGTTCGTTGCATTGATCGCCACCCAAATCCAGACAACTGCCAGCGGAACATAAATCATCGGATCAAGCGATAGCCCCTTTTTCGTGAATGGCAACCAAATCTCGACCGGATTCAGCTGGCAAATCAATAGGGCTGCTGCCACGCCAATGACAAGGTCGATTGCGCCCTTGATGTATTCACCCCAGGCATCACTGGCGTTGTCATCAAGGAATCCGAAAACACAGGCTGCTAACGTCAGGAACAAAATCCCCAAGACCTCCCAAGATAATGGCAGAACCAAGAGCTGGATCAGAAGGAACAAGGGAATAAAAACAATGCCGGCACCAGTTGGTTTGCCCTGGGATTTGGCCGCTTCAACTGCATGGGCCCGTCCGCGATCACGTGGACAGTACTTCTCAGCCAACTTTGGCAAATACTTCCAGGTCAAAAGACCAGACATTACAAATCCCAGACCCCCGAGAAAAAAATGAGACGAGAGCAAACGAAACGGACCCCAGACTGTCTCTAATGCTGACCCAAGCCAATAAAACATGGAGCCCACCCCTGTGCAGGTTAACAAACCAAAATTACTTAGTATTGTAAGGCATCAAGGTTAAAACCTCAAAAAAAATGACGCCTCGAGGTTATAACGCGCCCCGCCTCGCCTGATGTGGCATTGGACTTAGAAACTGTAGCTAGCACTGATGCCGATTGACGTTGAATTTTGCAGGCTCCAATTATCGAGCAACATCCTCTTCTTGAGGAGCTCTTCCCCTATAGTTAGCTGCCTGTCAGTGTATTCATAGGATGCACTCAAAGAAACGAAGCTAGCAGGCGCAACTTTCAAGCTCGCCGTGTACTTAAGCGCTGAACCATTGGCCATGGCTTCCCCAGGGGCCTCCGCCGCTTCATCTTTGCCCTTGATCACGGGAAGGTTGCTAATTTGAATGTAAGAAGCGCTGCCAACTGCTGAAACGCCAACACTAAGGTTGTATGAACCCTCGATCTTTCCAGATAACTCGCTCAGGGCAACGCCTTTCGCCTTCCCGGGTAGACGAACCTTATCAATCTTACGAGCGGATAGTCCTAATGCAATATCATCAAAGTTACGAAGCCATGACAGCTGCGCCGTCGTTGTCGATTTTACGCCGTCACTTTCAAGTTCAGGCTTTCCCATATCAAGCTTGGACAGACTCAAGCTCGTTGTAGAGTTCTCTCCATTCCTCGTTGCATTAACCTTGATGAGTGAGTTTGTTCTGTTTGTTGCGCTAGAGGCCTTCGATGTGTTTGCAATGCTGTCAAAACCGAGATCAAACTTGAAGAGCTCCATTTCGACTGCCAGTTTCAAGGCCGCCGTGGCAGTCGATGACAGATTCTTTGGGTTCGCTTTGGCGTAAGAATCACTGACCGTATAGCTCGCACTCACATCAACTGGGTCACTGACGGGATACAGCCCCGTAATGCCGTAGGTATTGCTTGCGGCGTAGGATGACGACTCACTTTTAGTGACAATATTTTGAATGGTGTCGGGATCATTTTCATTAGCCACTAGACTACTTGAAGACTTGACGCTTTCCGAGTGGCTGTATCCAGGATTAATGGCTAGATCAAGGGCTGGCTGCGCTCCAAAGGGGCGCGGTGAACCAAGATACTTGAGACCAAGAAGCGCCGATGCTCCCGGAGTGCGGCTTTCGGAACGCTCTTCTCTAAATCCATTGTAATCGCTAAATGTCGATTTCTGCGAAAAATCAAAACCAATTTTTGCAAGATATGATGTCGACGGACCGACGGGTGGTGCTGGCTTGGGCGCAGGCGCTGGTTTTCCTGGTGTACCGGGAAGAATAGGCTCAGGAACTTGTGGTGGCGGAGGAGCACTCGGCACCGAGTAAAAATAGAAAGGAGTCCCCGCCTGCCCCTGATCTAAGGCAACCCCGCGCTCGCGGTCCAAGACGGTATCAATCTCGCTCAGGAATGCTCGCTTTTGGGAGATTAGAGATGGCGGCAGTTTGCGCGCATTTCGCAGAAAATACTGAGCCTTCTGATACAGCCTAAACTGCGCAAACGATACACCCGTGTAAAACTTCGCAACATCCTTATAAGGATGGTTATCGGGTATGAGGGAATAACCACGGATCACCTCCCGGTATCTTCCGGCGGAAAACATGGTTAACAGGTAATCAACCGCAGCCTCTTTCGGAATCTCACTGGTCGGCACCATCAAAAACAATTTCGCAGCTCGCTTGAACTTGCCCAATCGATAGTAACTCTGCGCTACCAGCACGGTCGGTAATTTTGACTGCCGAGTCCGTCGCTGCGCTGCGGCAGCATACCTAATAGCCTCAGCATAACGACCAGCCGCGAAAAATTCGCGCGCTTTTGAGTACAGCTCACCGCCGTTAAGTTTTCTATTTTTTTGTGGGATCTGTGCTTGACGCTGGATATTGGTCGGAGGTGAGGAGTTTTGCTGTTTCGCGGCTGGAGCGGAAGGCCTGGTTGTTTGGGAACGTACGCGTTGAGCAAGAGCCGCATCCGCAAAAAACAGTTGAAGCAACAGCATCACGGAACAAGACCGTGCTAGCACTTCAATTCTGAGGTTACGTCTGGCCATCCTGGCGCTTTACTCCGGAATCATCCTGATTCCAAAAACTATGGGTTCATTTGTTCTCTATCTGAATTTAATTTCCTTGAATTCCTGATCGACCTTGCTAAGCGACTGATCAACCGCGTTCCCGGTGCTTAGATAGGTCACTAAACGATATTCGGGAGTCATATCCAGTCGGCTCATCTGATCTTCAACGTCGATTTTCGAAACCGATCCTGCCAGCAACGCTGCCACTTTAGGATCAAGAGCGCCCGCCTGCTGCATGACAGCAATGCGCAGAAGTCCCAAAGCACTCTTTTCATCAATCACAGGTTTCAAGGCTAACTCGGGCGTAACACGACATTGCTCAAGCTCTTGAAGCGTTCCTGCCGACTCCAAGCAAGACATCACGCCCAAAAGATTCGATTTGTCGAAAACCGCTGATATGCGCCCATCAGAAATCATTTCTAATTGCTGCTGCAGTCTTCGACTGACCATCTCAAAAATCTCTGGTGAAACGCCATCCTTTGCATCTGCCGCCATCCCGGGATCAGTGCCAAGCGATTTTATCGCCAGCGATGCGGTCATGAGACATCCCTCAAAATAATTTCTAGGCTTGGCCCAGCCTTTGGCAGCCCGCCTGCGGACCCAATTGGGATCCAGGGAAAGAATTTTGGTCCATTGATTCCTCGGCAATGCTTTGCCCTGAATAAATTGAATCGTTTGCGATGAACTTTCACGCCAACGCTGCTTCCAATTCTCGACACTGCAATCGACTGGTGCTGTCGATGGTTGATCACCCCTTAAAAGCTTTTGTGGAACGCCGTCAATGGCTCCCGTCGTATAAAACGCATACATCCTGAACAAGGGCAGCCATTGCGCCTGATGCTTTGGCGTCTTCAAATATTTTTGTGGATACGGAATGACCTTTAATCCCATCAAATTCAGAAACTCACTCGGATCAGACTTTGTCATGAGCGATGCATATTCCGCCGAAGACGGAATCTCGTCTTTGCGGGTAATGATAAAGCCTGCGATAGCAATAGCACTCACAACAATTGTAATAGCTGCGACGCGCATTCTCTGGGATTTCCGTTTTTGTTCCTTTATGAATTCATTGAATCCTTTATGATCTGAAGGATCTATTCGCTTCTGGGGCTTGGGCTTTCTGCGCTCGCGTCTTGAGTCCTGCTTGGAAATCACACGGGCATGGCCGGTAGCCTCGCGCCAAGACAATGATAAAGAATCTCCCAACGCTGCAACAATTTGCGGATAGTGCTTGGTCAAATCTTCTTTGTGATCGAGTACGACCCACGGACCACAGTGTCCTGACACTTCGTCTTGGAGCCCAAACTCCATGCGCTCCAGCCGTTGTTGAAACTCGTCGACACCCATCGGGCCGATAAACTCCCGGTGATCACGTCGTACGAGGTAATATCGCTCCAAAGTCATAGTCATCTAACCTCGCTCAGCAGCACAGTAATATTATCTCGCCCTCCGGCCTCGTTGGCGGCTGCAATCAATAACTGCGGTATCGCGTCAAATTTCGAGTAGTTTTTCCGGATGATATTTGCAATTTCATTGTCTGGAACCATCCCGCTTAAGCCGTCGGAACAGCTCAAAAAGATCTGCCCAGGCTTCAGTGCGACTTCATAAATATCGGCTTCACAATTCGGTGAGAGACCCAAAGCCTTGACTAAGGCCTCGTCTTTGGCGCCCGGTTGGACCTGATCCGGGTTTAACCAGCCTTTGGATGAAAATGTGCCCACGTTGTGGTCAATGGTTAACTGGAACAAGTGACCGCCATAGTACATATAGGTACGACTGTCGCCCACATGGGCAAGGTGCAGTCGATCGCCCACAAAAACCAAGCAGTTGACTGTTGTTCCCATTCCCGCAATGTCAGGTTCCATTTGACCGCGGGCAATAATGTCGGAATTTAACTCATCAATGGCGCGGACCAAAAAGCTGTTAACCTCGCCGTGCCGGATGCTTTCTGTTCCAAGAAAAACTCGCTTCATGGAGTTTACGGCAATGGATGATGCCACCTCTCCTCCACGTCGTCCGCCGATCCCGTCAGCAACAACACCTAATCCGTGTGATTCATCATAAAATATGCTGTCTTGATTGGCTTTTCGCTTGCGACCGATATCGGTGGCTCCAGCCATCCTAATACGCATAAAAATCCCCCTCATTTTCGACCCGTAATCCATCGCATCTATCGGACTTTCCTGGGGAACCTTTAAAAAACAATTCTATGGTTTTACCATTTGGATTCGGTCGCAGTTATCAGGTATACCCTCTGAGCTTCATTTGAAAGTTGGCAAACACCCAAGAAGGATCAAATATGCCCCGCATTACATCTCACTGGAGCCGTTTTGGGACCTCCATATTTTCCCTAATGACTCAGGCTGCCAATCGCTACGGGGCCGTGAATCTCGCACAGGGCTTTCCAAATTTCGATGGCCCAAATGAAATCAAAGAAGCCGCTATGAAGGCTATAAAGGGAGATTTCAACCAGTATGCCCCGTCAACTGGCCTTCCAAAACTACGGGAGCTTCTGAGTCAACGCATGAAGAAGGCGTCGGGTATCGTCTACTCCCCCGAACATGAAATCACAGTTTACTCGGGAGCCACCGAAGCCTTGTTTTGCGCATTTCAGGCCTTCTTAAGAGCAGGCGACGAGGTAATAACGTTTGCTCCGTTCTTCGACTGTTATCCAGCAGGCGCCTTCTCAACAGGAGCAAAATTGGTTGAGGTCCAACTAAAGGCACCTGATTGGACATTTGAGCGCAAGGATTTGGACAGCGCCTTAACACCACGGACGAAGGCCATCTTGGTGAATACTCCTCATAATCCAACCGGGAGAGTCTTTTCGCGCCACGAGATGCAGATCATTGCAGACTTTGCAAAAGAGCACGACCTGCTCGTCATAACTGACGAAGTCTATGAAGAACTCGTCTATGACGGAAAATCGTTTACACGGATGTCGACACTGGACGGCATGCGCGACCGTACGGTTGTCATCTCAAGTTCTGCAAAGACATTTAGCCTCACAGGATGGAAAATTGGCTACACGTTCGCTTCTCCGGAGCTGACGAAGGAGCTGCGCGCGGTTCATCAGTTTACAGTTTTTTGCAGCGCCACTCCGCTTCAAGCAGGTATTTGTGCCGCTTTGGAGCTTCCGGATCAGTATTACGACGAGCTTCGCCAGGACTACCTATTGCGCAGAGACACGCTATGTAACGGGTTGGCGGAATTGGGATTTAAATTTCGCAAACCGGAAGGGACATACTTTGTAGTCGCCGACTACAGTCATATGTCCAATCTCAGAGATACCGAATTTGCACTCTGGTTAACAGAGACCAAAAAGGTTGCCGTCATCCCCACGAGCGTTTTCTTCGAAAATCCAGAACTCGTTGCTCAACGACAAAACTATGTTCGCTTTGCATTCTGTAAGGATTTGGAAACGCTGCGCGCTGGACTGCGCAATCTTGTGAGCAACGTTTAAGGATTAATCTGCGCCGCCTCGGCGTTGAGTAGGTCGACCCAGCCCAAATTTTCTTGAAAATAGGGCGTGCGATCTCTAGCTAAGCCAATTTGAAACCAATGGGCCATGGCTGCCGCCATAAACGCATGAAACGACTCGACACTGGCTGCCACAGAATCAATGGCATCTTCGGTCAAATTGATGTTGAGCTTGGGCATCACTTTCGCCGTTCTCTTGGCCGCAATCTCAGAGAGAACCTCACAGCGCGTCTCAAACCCCGCTTCAAAGTTACGATAGTTAGTCGACCACCCAGGTCTATCGAACGTCACTTCCAATTGTTTTAAGAGAAATGGCACATGGGTTTCCCGCAGATCGATTTGCGGCAAATCCATACGCAGTCGACGCTGTAAGGTTTTGGCTCTAACCACGAGCGGAGCCAAATTTGCACTGTAGGTCGGCTCCATTTTTCCAAACTCCCCTCCCCGCCCGTACATGGCATCCCAAAGCCTCAGATTTTGTGGATTGAGTGGGCGAAGCTTGTGGCCGCCTTTGCGTCCGCGTTTTTGTTCGATAGCCATCATCATACCGACAGCTACATCCTCACAGCGCACAACCCCGGGGCAAACGGGCCGCTCACAATTGACGCAAGGCGGCTCAGAAATCGGGCAGTCCACGAAGACCGCGTCCAGCGACGGCACCAGTTTCAAAATATCAATAATGCGCTCGTCAGAAAATAAACTGCCAACTGAGCCAATCTTTTCATATAATGATAAAAACTGAGAACCTTCCTGACTGTTAACGAGGACTACGAGTGCTGATTTTTTGGCATTGGGCCCCGACAAATGAATTCCCACGCAAGCTGATTCTCGCTTGCCGCGAGAGCCGTCTCCAGTCTTTAAATGAGGGGCGCTCATGCTGACCTGCCGATGGATAAAAGGATTTCTTTTTACCATGCTAATGGTTACGTCACCCTGGTACAATGACGCAAAAAGCGCGCCAAACGCTCCACAATCCAAGCCTGTGGTGCCGCAAAACCTCTATGCGACCGCTCAAGGGGAATTCGCAAAGGGAAACTGGGACAGGGCTATACCCTTCTACCGCAAACACTTACGTTCGTTTCCTGCGGACTACCGCGCCTGGAATCAGCTAGCCGCGGCCTACTATCATTCAGGGCAGGTTAAGCTAGCTCTGCAAACCCTGCAGCGCATTCAACGCCAATCTCCCGATAAGTCATTTAACTATTTTTACCAAGGCATGTGCATCGCAGTTCTCGGGGCGGAAAAAGACGCCATTCGCTACTGGGAGTTCGCTGCGAATTGGCCTGACGAGTACGGAGCCAAGGCGACGTATGAACTGGCTGTCGCGTATTACCGTGCTGCGGATGACACCAAAGCAAGACAATGGTTGACAACTTATGCGCAAAAGTTTCCGCGAGGTCCCGAGGCGCAGAACGTTAAAGACCTATTGAAATCAATGTCTGAAAACAAAACCAAAGACGACGTCTCCGGATTTGAGCGCCCGGATCCAGAGTTGACAATATTTAAGTATCATCCGTGGTCGCTGTTTAAAGTGCCGCATTTCTGGAGGGTTCAGGTCGGAGGCCTCAACATCGAGACAACTGGCTACGAGCCGATACGAACGGAAGATGGTTCCGGCACACTTGTCAGGCCACCTGTCACCGATACCGCAATGACAGTCAACGCATCCATTGGTATCGGTCCAATGCGGCAGAAAGGCGCTACGTCGTTTGCCGGCTATACGTATAAGCAGCAATGGCTGATGGATTTAAACGGTATTTTGTCGTGGTTTGAAGAGGGCCTAAGCCTTGATTACTTCCCGCTGCGTGGCGACATGCTAGAACGAAGCCACCAGTTCTTTGGTGATGTGCGTCGGCAGATAACTGACAACTTATTCGTGGGCGCATACGGAAGACTTGAGTTTCAAAGACTAGGATCAAGTTTTTTTCCAAGCCCCGACGAGTCATCACTCAAGGTTGTCACATCGCAAACGGATACGCAGTTGCTTTTACCCTGGGTCGGATGGTCTTGGTCACCAACTATGCGTTCAATGTTTTCCCTCTATTTAAGAAAAGAAATACATAATCAGAGCCCCGAACACAGCAATAAAACCCATGACCTATTGGGAAACAACGGTGACCCTGCCGTTAGCGTCGCTTTTACGCACGCCATGGACTTTCCAGCACAACGACTAGAGACTAGCTTCGATATTTTTCAATATGAGTTTATTTACAACGACTACTGGCTGGACTACACGCGGCGCGGCGGCATAGCATCCGCCGACTATAACATTTATAAAGGCATCGGAGCGTCTGCTCTGGTTGGCTTTTATCAAGATGACTACAAGCTCCCTCACATCAAAACTGGAGGATGCGGGGCTTTAGTGCCCAACACCGACGAGGGGACACCTGCATCTTGCCCAAGGTCTGACACTGGCAACATGATCCAAATTGGCTTATATTATAACAAAAGTACCAATACGCGCTTTGAGGGCACCTACACGATGGTTGAAAACAGTAGCAACCTCAAAGTTTATTCCGGGAGCAAAAACACCATTTGGTTCAGTGCCATCTGGGCATTTCCGGGTACAAAACGGGTATCACGCATGACCGAAAGATTTGCTGATGCTGCATTTACAAAGGACGCCGAACAGTGATTCAAAATCAGGATGTTCCATTAGTCCTTAATGACTGCAAGCGCTCGAAAACTCCGGTTTTGATCAGCAGCAGCGGGCTGGATATCGCCTTTCAGACTGTCATCAAAGAAATTGATGGGAACACGGTCGTCCTTGAAAACATGGTTAAACCGGAATTCATCAGTCGATTTGCAAAGGGCGAAAAATTTTTTTTGCAATGTAAAATGCTTAGGTTTCAGTCCACGGACGTCCACCCACGTGGCGTATCCATGGCGTTTGAAATCCAGGAAAACTCTCTCATCGAGGAGACACGCCAGTCGGAGCGTTTTATGTTCACGCCCGACGAAAATGTCGTCGCGGAGATCATAAACCCGTATGACGGAAAAACCAAGCTGCGCCGGCAGTTGATGGATATGTCGGCCACTGGTTTATCCCTGCGCATCAATCGGACAACAAAGCCGTTTGCACCGGGATCTGTTCTCTCGAACATTAGTGTTGCCATTGATGGCAAGCATTGGACCACCCTGAATGGAGAAGTGGTCTACAACAGAAAATTCATGGATCTAAAAGGAAAGTTAAAAGTTCAAGTGGGCGTAAAATTCTTAACGCCCCCCAAAAAATAGAAACTTTTTTCTTCCTATCAATTACGAGGAATTTCTTTGGCCAGTCCATATAGCAAATTAGAAAAATGGCAACGCATGTACGTTAACCGCGCACTGAATATGGAGCGCATCAAAGCCATTGGTTTTGACATGGATCACACTCTTGTGATGTACAACCGCGAAGCTTTTGAATCGCTGGCATTCAGGGAAACACTAAAGAAATTCATTGAAGCCGGATACCCGGAGGAGCTTGCGGATCTTGAGTTCAAGCCAAATTTCCTGATTCGTGGCTTACTCGTCGATATGGAACGTGGAAACCTCCTGAAGGTTGACGGACATAAATACGTTAAGACTGCATTTCACGGAACCACGCCTCTAGACAAGGAAACGCGCCACCGTCTTTACAATAGTGAATCTTTCAAAGCACAGGAATTTCTGAGCGTAGACACCTTCTTCGCTCTCAGCGAAGTTCAGCTTTTTGTTGAAATCGTCGACTACATGGATCGCAATCCGAAAAAAATCAGCAAAACTTACCGTGATGTATACGGAGATTTGCGCCGATTTATAGACCTTAGTCACGCTGATGGCAGTATCAAAAACGTGGTCATGGCAGACCCTGGACGCTTCATCCGCAAAGACAAATATCTTTCAACAGCACTCACTCGCTTGATAGACGGCGGAAAATCACTTTTTTTGCTTACAAATTCCGGCTGGGAATACACCAATCGCATGATGAGCTACATCCTGGATCAAGAGCACGATGAGTTTCCGTCGTGGCGCGATTATTTTGACGTCACAATTGTTTCATCGGGAAAGCCTGGGTTTTTCACTGGCAGCCAGCCGTTTCTGGAAGTGATGACGGAAAGCGGGCTTTTAAAGTCTCATTCTGCAAATTTACTTCCCAAAAGAGTTTACCAGGGAGGCAATGCAGGTTTATTTCAGAAACTAACTAAATACCGCGGTGATGAGATTTTATATGTGGGTGACCATATATTTGGCGACATTATGCAATCAAAAGGAAAGCTAAACTGGAGAACTCTGCTTGTTGTAGAGGAACTTGAGCACGAGCTTGAAAAACTAGCTGAGTTAAAACCTATCTTTCAGGATATTCAGCAAAAAACCAACGAGCGGGAGGCTTTGGACGAGGAAATTCAAATCATCCGTTCCAAGCTGATGTCGATCAAAAGGCATATCCAGATTGCAGGCAGGGAGGGTGACACCAAAAAAGCCCACCATTTGGAAAAGGAACGTGACAAGTACGCGGCTAAAATTTCTGGTAAAGCGCCAATCTTAGATCAGCTTGATAACGAGATCAAAGACTTGCTCGGACGCAAGGAAAGCTCGCTTCACGAGACCTGGGGCGAGTTAATGAAAGTTGGACTTGAACGCAGTCGATTCGCTTACCAAGTTGAGGGCTTTGCCTGCGTTTACACCAGCCGCGTGAGTAATCTGCGTTTTTATAGTCCCCAAAAGCGGTTTTCGAGCTTTCATGACATTTTGCCACATGACCCTTGACGCCCTCCCAAGAAATTACCATTAACATTTAAATTTTAACTGGTTGCAGTAAACGGCCTCTACCAGCCCGTGTAAGCTCGCTCCGGGGGCGTTATTCATGGGCAACTCTCATTAATGTTTAGCTAAAAATCTGCCGATACGACTTTCGAATATTCACGTTTTTGGAATTCGATGGGAGTACTATCGGCATGAGTGGAGAACTCATCGGCCACCGTTATCGCGTCCTTCGCAAAATTGGCGAAGGCGGAATGGCGGTTATTCACGTTGCGGTTGACGAAAAGCTCGGCCGCGATGTTGCCATTAAAATTCTCAAAGAGCGCTATGAGAATCACGATGAAATTCGGGTTCGATTTCAGCATGAAGCACGCGCCATTTCTGCATTTGATCACCCTAACATTCTGAAAATTTTTGACTTCTCAGGAGAAGATTCCAAGCAACTTTGGATCGTAACTGAATTGATTCATGGAAGAAATCTTGCGCAAATTTTGGAAACAACACCAAACGGATGGCTGCACCCTGTTATCGCAGCCTCCATCGTACGCGAGATCTGCCGAGCCCTCCAAACCGCTCATGAGCATGGCGTTGTCCATCGTGATGTAAAGCCTGAAAACGTCATGATTACGCACCATGGTGGTGTGAAATTGATGGACTTTGGCATCGCAAAAATTCAGCGCATCACCAGCATGACGCAAACTGGAATGTTCATGGGTTCGCCAAGTTACATGTCACCCGAGCAGATTCGTGGCAGGGACGTTGACCACCGCAGTGATGTCTACAGTTTAGGAGTCCTGTTCTACGAGTTGGTAACAGGCAAACTCCCATACACCGGTTCTTCGACAGCTGATATCGCGATGAAAATCATTGGAGGTGGCTTTGCACACCCTCGATTTGTGATGGCTGGAATTCCACAAGACATAGATCAGTGCATCGTCAAGTGCATGGAGCTTCTACCAGAAAACCGACCTCAATCAATCGACGAAGTTGGAGTCATTCTTGACCAATTACTTTCCGCCATGGGGCTTGAGAGTAGCTTGCAAGAACTTGAAAGGTGTTTCAAGGATCCAAAGGCCTATGGAGACCGCCTGGCAAAGATTTTGCGAGTTACAGAGTACAAAGCGGCCCCAACGGTCCTTATTAATCCAGACACCAGCCATCCGAAGACGGCTATCACATCTGAATCTCCGTCGAAAAACTCTGTCAAGAAATGGAATCAAGAGGCCATAAGCTCGCCTATTCCGCGTCCGGATATCAGTGGATCAAATCTACCTCAGGGGTCAACAAGACGTGATCATTTGTTACCTCCACGCACAGTGCCTCAGCTTACCAAGCGCCACCACAACCCTGACTTTATTGCTGCGCACCTGCCTGAACGAAGGCACCAGCAAAGGCTCACTCAAGTCCCGCAGCAGCATCATGTAAAATCGAGTGCGAAGGTCCCTCAGAGGCCTATGTCACAGATGCAATATCAGCAGCAGATTCCGCCACAAAAGCGTCGTGACATGAAACCCGTCTCACGCATCGTCCCTGCTGCTCCAAAAAAAGCACCTAAAGTTCGATACGTGATCCGGGATGATTATGACTACAGACAATCATCCAATGGCTTCGGAAAATTCGTAGCAGCCGTTCTCCTGCTGGTTGCTGCCGGTATCCTTTGGTTTGGAACCAGTCGCAATGCAAATATTCATTTTAAAAACTTCTCTAACCAGATTGTGAAGAACAAAAAAGAAAAAACCACTGCAAACGATCTCAAAAAAAATACAACCAATCGAGTCGATAGCAAGAAGAGTGATATCTTGACTTCAACAAAGCCAGTAGTCGATGCTTCTCAGACTCCACCGGCTATTGCAATCACTCCTCAAAAAGATATCAAAGAATCCAATTCCCCAGCGTCGAATAGCCTGGTGTCAGGCGACGAACGACCTAAAAACACCTCAAAAGACAAAAAACTGGCCGCGTCAAAAGCAGAGCGTCCAAAAAACCAAAAGGCTAGTCCCGAGATCAAGCAAGCCAACACTAACTCCAACGCTGTAGGTAAGACTGCGCCAATAAATACCGCGCCGGTTAACCCTAGCTCCATGGTTGCGATTCCACCTGTATCGCTCAAACCATACCCGGCGACTATTGAGGAAAAACCTGATGACAGTGGTAGCCAAGGAAGTTTGCGCACTGCCATCGATGTAAGCCAACAAAAGCCAGCCATTGCCCAACCTCAAATAGCAGCAAAAGCGCAGCTGGCAGTCTCCAGTATGCCCGCAGCAGAACTATATATAGATGGACGTCGCCATGGAACAACCAACGACCTGGGAACTTCCAGTAACTGGATTGAGGTCGCTTCGGGAAACCGCAAAATTGAGTTGAAACGGTCAGGATACACGGTCAAGACGGAAATCATCAATATCACTGCTGGTGCTCGTCAGAAGTTTGGGCCATACCAAATGCAGCGTGGCGATAGCCAGCAGAGCAAATCCGGAGCCTACCGCCTCACCCTGGCCACCAACCTGACACCCGCAGATGTCACTATTAAAAACATTGAAACACGAGCTACACAATCACTGACGCTCTCGCAAAATCAACAAACGGTTAGTCTTGATCGGGGAATTTACGAGGTCATAATGCGGCACAATGGCGACACGCGACGACGGAGAATCGACCTATCTGGCGCTGCTCAGCAATTAACATTCAGCGTGGAGTTCAAGGAGAGCAAGACAAATACAAACACAAAGGAAGAATAGTTTTAACCCGTACTTATAGAGGATCACTAGTTTGATTAGCGTGATGAACATAATGCAACCAGGACTGCAAAAGCTTGCGGCCAAGGCTCGTATTATTTTCACACTCTCCCTATTCATGATGACTCTATCAAACACCGCTTTGGCGCAGGCGTGGAAACCAGGTCAGCAGCTTCTTATGAGAAATAACGCTAAAGGCGCAGAGGCCCAGCTAAGTGCTGCCCTTAAAAAGGTGAAGACTCGCGGTGAATTGGCTGAAACTTACAAGTATCTGGGTGTAGCCCAATTCATGACAGGCAATAAAAATGCGGCCGCATCCTCCTTTCAGAAAGCCAAGATAACAAACCCAGCGATCAAGCTAAAAGACAATGAAGTTGTTGATGAGTCCGTCATTCCATTTTTTAATGCGGTCAAAGCATCATCAGCTCAAGCAGGTACTAAGCAGCAGGCTGGAAGTCGTGGTGCTGCCGTATCGAAGAAGCCGTCAAACCGTACCATTCTCAAAGTGCTTTCAAATGTGCCTAATTCTTCCGTTAGGATTGATGGTATTGCCCATGGATCGGCAGGTGACGAAATTGATGTTGATCCAGGCACAGTTGTCATTGAGGTTGCAGCCCCTGGACATCGCTCCTCGCGAAACTCCGTAAGACTTGAGAAGAACAAAACGAGCGTCGTCAAAGTAAACCTTGAAAAAATTCAGCCAAAGCCCAAACCACAACCGAAACCTGTGGCACAAAACAAGACACCGTCCATTCCTCTTCCTAACCCTATGGCAGGCGGTAACGCTCAAGCAGGTGGCAAGAAGCCATCGAAAGATAGCCTATTTGGCGACGAGCCAAGCATGGCGGAATTTAATCCGCCCATTCCTACGCAGCCTGCATTGCCTGCAGTTACCGCTCCGCAGATGGTGACACCACCACCAGCGCCAGTTCAACCCGTGATGCCTGCTATGCCGATGTATCAACCTCCTCAAATGTACGCTCAACCACCGATGTACCAACCGCAACCGATGTACGCACCTCCAGCTTACCCGGCCTACCCATCTTATCCGCCCTCACCTTACGGTGGATACATGGCGCCGCCACCAAATCCTTACGCATACGCACCGCCACCACCACCGCCATCGGTCTACCAGCCGTATGCTGCGCCGCCAGTGGCCGATCCGTATGGAGGTTATCTTGGACCTCCACCGGAAGACCCCATGGCAGCTGCACAGCCAATTGTGGAACCTGCGTTGCCAAAAGAGCCATCTGGAAGCGGAATGCCTCCGCCACCGCGTCTGCCTTCGACCTCGATGTCGAGTCGCAGCGCCAAGAAAGCGAAGTCATCTTCAGATGACTGCGGCGCATTTATCAAAATTCTGCCATTTGGCGCTGGGCAGTTCTGCAAAGGCAGCACATTCAAGGGACTTGTTTTCCTTGGCGGTGAAGCGGCAGCACTTCTAATGTATAAATCAAACTCGGATGCAGCTGCCTCTTACACCGCGAAAGTCAACACCATTATGGCTGAACGCCAGGTAGAGCGCGAAAATATCGATCCAGCTGATCAGGAAGCTTACGATGAGGAAACCGCGCAAAAAGAAAAACAAGGCAAAGACGTGATTGCAAAAGCCAAGCAAAACGCAAGTCTTTCCATGGCATCATTTGGAGGCCTCTACGTTGTCGGCGTCATTGACGCATTTGTAAGTGATCCAGCCTCGTCCGCTAAAAGTAAGAAAGGCAAGAAAAGACGTGGTAGACCACGCATCATTAACTCCTACAATCTTGATCTCGACAAAGCACCTCTTGGAACCTATGCTCTGTTGCTTCCTCATGAGGTCAGTGCATCTAGTGACATCAATTTTATGTTTGGTTACGCTCCTACAACGATTCAGAACAAAGACAAATTAGGTCACTCTCTCGTGCTCGGGCTATCTTGGGAGCTATAAACCGTGAATGGACTGTCTGAAGATCAATTTAAAAAAGTACTTAAAACACAGTGCATTGGATTGACTGGTGGTGTTGCCACAGGAAAATCCACAGTGGCACAAATATTAAGAGACCTCGGCAAAACCGTTATCGATGCTGATCAACTCGCAAGAGATGTTGTGAAACCTGGGTCCAACGCACTGTCAGAGTTAATACAGCATTTTGGTCGGAACATCGTGACCAAAGACGGTCAGCTTGACCGCGCCAAACTTCGGACACTCGTCATGGATGATCCAGATCAGCGTAAGACCCTGGAGGGAATTATTCACCCTGCTATCCACCGATCACTGAAAAAAATTGTCGAGGATTTGAATCTTCACCAAACAAAAAAGTCTTTTTTCTACGAGGCTGCGTTGATTTTTGAGACCGGACGGGACCAACTTTTCAGGGAGCTGTGGGTCACATCGTGCCCAGAAGATATCCAACTGTCGCGGCTGTGTGATCGCTCAAAACTCAGCAAATCCGAAGCGCTCAAATTTATAGCAGCCCAAATGCCACAAACCGAAAAAACCCGCAAAGCATCGCTGGTCCTGGATACTAACTGCTCTTTGGACGAACTTCGCCAACAAGTTGAAGATTGCGTTAAGGCAAAAGCACCCTAAAGTTGGTTTTTTTACCAAAAATTTCACAGCTTTGTTCTTGCCCACCCTTGTGCAAAACAGCTATAAAATCATTCCAATGAGAGTTTATGTCTCTCATTGCCGACCTTGCTCAGGCCAGAGCATCCGGCTTCTCAAACATTCATGATCAGGAGTTTGCCATGACGACCAACAGGGCTTCAGCACGGTTTGATGCGGTCAGAACAGCAGGAGCGCGTGCCCCAAGAGTTTTCACCAAAACATTCTCGCGCCCACATGAAGACGGCCTGAAAGCCAGTGAATATTTTGGCTGCAACACTTTTGGCTTTGAAATGATGGAAAAGAAACTCCCGGCTGCTGACATTGCAGTTCTGAAAGAATTTGCTACCAGCGACCGTCCTCTAACTCTTGATCTTGCCAACAAGGTCGCCGAAGCTGTTCGCGAGTGGGCTCTTTCCCGAGGCGCAACGCACTATTGTCACTGGTTTCAGCCGCAGACTGGCGCAACCGCAGAAAAGCACGATGCGTTTTTTAGTTTTGACAAGAAAGGCAACCCGATTGAACGCTTTACCGGTAAAGAGCTGATTCAGTCCGAACCGGACGCAAGCAGCTTCCCGTCTGGCGGTATGCGAGCGACATTTGAAGCGCGCGGATACACAGCATGGGACGCCAGTTCACCTATGTTTCTTATGGCCAGTGAAAACGGTCTGACATTGTGCATTCCCAGTTTGTTTATCTCCTATAACGGTGAAGCGCTCGACGAAAAGACTCCTCTTCTACGCTCCCTTTCAGCGCTAAACAAAGCAGCCACCGATTCATTAAAGCTCTTGGGCCAAGATGCAAAATACGTCATGGCCAGTGCCGGCCCAGAACAGGAATATTTTGTCTGCGATGAAGCCCTGTTTAACCTACGACCTGATCTACTTTTGGCCGGAAGAACCTTGCTTGGTCGTAACCCACCGCGCGGACAACAACTTGAAGACCATTATTTTGGCTCAATCAAGCCGCGTATTTTGTCTTTCATGATGGAAGCTGAGTACGAGCTTTATAAGCTCGGTGTACCATGCAAGACGCGGCACAACGAAGTTGCGCCAAGCCAATGTGAGATCGCACCTATTTACGAAAACGCTAATATTGCTGCTGACCACAACCAATTAGTTCTCGAAGTTCTGAGAACTGTGGCTCGCCGTCATCAACTGCAAGTCTTATTTCATGAGAAACCATATGCAGGCATCAATGGTAGCGGCAAGCATGTGAACTGGTCTCTAGCCGACAACCATGGTCACAACCTTTTGGAGCCTGGCGACAACCCCATGGACAACATTCGTTTCCTGTGGTTCCTGGCCGGCACCATCAAAGCTGTAAACGAGTACGCTACACTGCTCCGCATGAGTATCGCCTCTGCTGGTAACGACTTCCGCCTCGGGGCCAACGAAGCCCCACCAGCTATCATTAGCTGCTTTTTGGGTGACACGCTGACCGAGGTCGTTCAAAAACTAACAACCGCTGGCGGAGGTAACCTTTCCGATCGCGCTCGTAACATCAACCTTGACCTCGCGCGAGTCCCTGTCATTGCTCGCGATAACACAGATCGCAATCGCACGTCACCGTTCGCATTTACTGGCAACAAGTTTGAGTTCCGAGCCGTGGGCGCATCGGCATCGATTTCGCCATCACTCACTTACCTGAATGCAGCGGTTGCAAGAACACTAAGCGAGATGAACGAACAGCTGAAGAAGGTCGCGTCCCGTCCAACTCAAGATGACATTCTGAAATTGATTGTCGATACGCTAAATGAACACAAACGCGTATGCTTTGAGGGTAATGGCTACAGTGAGGACTGGCATAAAGAGGCTGAAAAGCGTGGCCTGCCGAACATCCGTACAACGCCCGATGCGCTGGCTGCCATCAAAGAAACAAAAAATAAGTCGATGCTTTCTGCGTTGGGCGTACACCGCGGTGAAGAGGTTGAGGCGCGGTACAACGTTAAACTTGAGCGCTACATTAAAGTCAGGATGATTGAGCTCGAAACCTTGCAAGAAATGCTCTCTAACGAAGTATTTCCCGCAGCCGTCGCGCACACCAGAATTCTCGCTCAATCTGCCGCCAGCCTAAAAACAGCCTTGGGATCAGTCCCTTCAGAGATCGAGAAGCAACTTCGTCATGCGAGTGATCTAACGGCCAAGATTGCAACCGCAAAAGACAAGCTTGGTGGATTCGTTGATCAATGTTCGTCCATTCATGACGAACCGAAGCTTGCGGCCAAGATCGCAGCCGAGGGGATGCCATTGATGGAAGAGGTGCGCAAGGTCAGTGATGAGCTTGAGCTTTTGGTCGATGATCAACTGTGGTCACTACCCAAGTACCGCGAGATCCTCTACGTGATGTGATGGTTGTCACCATGAAAACGGCTGCTCTTATCAAGGGCAGCCGTTTTTTCTTTCGATTTACTTCATTCAACGCTACCCTATTAGAGTAACCACGGAAGGGGCACGCTTACATATGAGCCGTCAGGGTTTTGGCCCGCGAAAATATTCCAAATCTGGAAAAAGAAAATCTGGCAAAAACGGCTCAAACCGCGATGGCAACGCAAATCATTCCTCCGATCAAAACGGCCGACAACAAAACAGCAGTGACTCCAGTAGGCCACCCCACCATCACCGCAAGGGAATGCCTCCGCCGCGACACAAACCGCATTTTACTGGCCCATGGGGCGGGCCGGGTAAGCAGGGGCGCCCGGGCGAGCCGAAAGGCGGACCTGCAAAACAGGTTCCCCAGGAAGCCATCGAAGGCAGTCGCAAGTCGATTCGCGAATGGTTGTCTGCTGGCGAAGAGTTACGTGCCAATAACAATCTAGGGACCACAAAACCAGACCCACGGTCACTCCCATTGGATGTATGGCAACAGCAGGTCTTTGACCTTTTACGTTCTGGTGAAAGCGTCGTTGTGGATGCACCCACAACGGCCGGCAAGACCCGAGCGGTCGAAGTTTTCTTTGCTATGAACATTGATGAGCCAACTTTCAGAGCCGCTTACACAACGCCGGTTAAATCTTTGTCAAATGACAAAGTTCGCGAACTACGTGCCATGTTTGGCCATGAAAAAGTTGGTATTGCTACAGGTGACATCAAAGAAAACCTTGATGCGCCTATCGTTGTGGCCACCCTGGAAAGTTATCGCAACTCCCTACTTGGTATTGAACCAGATTTAGGCCGCACATTAGTTGTTTTTGATGAGTATCACTACCTTCAAGATGAGGGACGTGGCAGCGCGTGGGAAGAGGCTCTTATTTTAACACCGCCATCCTGCCAGGTCCTGCTACTCAGTGCTTCAGTTGCGAACGCTGAAGACTTTGCAGACTGGATATCAACTCAAGGCAAAAAGCGCTGTACGATGGTACGTACCGAACATCGGCCTGTGCCCCTAACCAATCTAGTTTACTATGGTGGCCATTGGTTGACCGAGGATAACATTCCAAAAGATGCATTTCGCAACTTGAATCCGACCCATAAAGAGCTGCCTCTTCGCCACCAAGATCTGGTTAACAGGTTACCCTCGCTGATTGATCTAGAGCTAACACCTTGCATCATATACTGCGGCAAGCGTTTTGATTGCGAGTCTCTCGCGCAGCAGATTGAGCGAGCACTTCCCCCACTGTCCGCTGAACAAGCTGAGAAGATTGGCGCCGTCTTGCAGGCGGCCCATAAGGACGTTGGAGCCTTAACGTTTATTAAGCCCGCTCTGCGGCGGATGATGCAGACTTACGGTGTTGCATTTCACCATTCGGGGCTCGCACCTGCTGCCAGAATCGCTGTAGAGCGCCTCGTAAAAGACGGCCTATTGCGCTTTTGCTGCGCCACTATGGGTCTATCTCTTGGCATAAACTTCAGCGTGAGAAGTGCTTTGATTGCCGACTACCAACGCCCTGGCGAAGGGGGCATGACACCGTACGCAGAGGGTGAAATACTACAAATGTTGGGTCGAGCAGGACGACGGGGGAAAGACGTCATCGGCTTTTCACTTTGGCCTAATATTGAAGCCTACTCACGTCAGGCTGGAGCCAAGCGTGAGCCATGCAATTCTCGACTTCGCACGGATCCCACAACACTCCTAGGACTGATTGGTCGCGGTCTTAATCTCAACACGGTTGAAAGTATTTACGGCCGCAGCTTTCTCAAGTACCAGCATCGCAAGACTGACCTGAGACTGATCCGTCGTCCAGATGTTGAGAACAAGCTGGCATCATCATCAATTCCCTGCCAGAGTCCAGCCGCAGAATACGCGCGTTTTAAGGCGAATATGGAGTCGGATCTCCCAACCAGCCAGACAGCCTGCCAAGAGTGTAGCTTTCGACCTGTGTGCCACGGCTATCTTGACTTTCGCGCACAAGCAAAACTATCCGCAATGCATCTGCATTTGCACAAACTCGGCTGCATCGATCATGATGAGACGCTGACAAGATTGGGCTCAATTGCCAAATACTTTCCTCAAAGTGGCGGATTACTTCTTTCAAGCATGATTGTCCGCGACATGATAACACCCGAAAAAATGATTCAAGTAGCGGAGCTGATGGCTGCACTTTGTCTTCCAAGATTCAAAGAACCAGGCTGTGGATCAAATTATAAATTTCCGTTTGATGCTGCTAAACTCGAGGAGGAATTAGAATCGTTCTACCCGGTAGAACTCTTCCCAGAGATTTATGATCTGCCATTTGGCCGCAGGACTTGGCATCAGATCAAAGAGTTTAATCCTAACGCAGGTTGGGTCATACGGCAGTGGGCTTCAGGAGCCGATTGGCAGTCGATTGTTAAGGACGGCACAACCGAATATTTTGGCGTTGGTGACCTCATGGGGCTTATGTACCGGGTTGGAACCTATTTGCAGTCTCTATCCGCAATTCCTGGATACAAGGATGCCGCCCATGCCCTGCGTCGAGAACTCCTCCGCAGCCCGCTTGATTTGACTTTATAAGCCTCAATTAATCCGCCTTCGGAGTCCAAGGACTCGCCTCATTAACCCAATCAGGGTAACGGCTTTAGGCCGTTTTACAATTGTTTTACTCGTGCATGCAGTGGTTTTCTCCGA
>JBIIGV010000134.1:0-7415 GCA_044236265.1 Oligoflexales bacterium | reverse complement strand
TCTAAAAAACTTATAGCAGGTCTCCATATCCGTCAGATAAAGCCCGCTAAAAAGATTACTTAGAATTGTGAGAATCCGGTTTACCAAGTAGAGAAATGTTCGGTGCACCTGCGGCGCGTTTTTCTTAAACCTGCTACCGAAAACGACGTCTGCCTTGCCCTTTAGCAACGGTTCGATAATGGCTGGAATATCATCCAAAGAGTACTCAAAGTCGGCGTCCTGGACGCCAATGAGGTCGCCAGTCGCTAGCTCAAATCCTCGTCTAAGGGCTGCCCCCTTGCCGCGATTTTCTGGCTGTTTTTGTTTGATAACTTCTGATTTGAATGAAAAATTATTTAGTATCTCCCAAGATTTGTCTCTGGAGCTGTCATCGACAAATACCAGTTGTTTATCTGCATTTAATTCAAGTTTATCTAGCTGATTCAGAAACTCTTCTAGATGATTTGCTTCGTTATAAATCGGGACGATCAAACTGATTTTCAAGGTTTGTAACCCCTTGGGAAAATGTTGATAAAATGACCCGAAAACATTAGCTTTATTGGATGTTCAAGCCAATCAGTTTTCTGGCCTCCAACTAGGGTTTCAAAGTGTCAAAGTCAGTCTCTAACACAGTTGCTATTGTCGTACAGCGTTACGGTAAAGATGTCGTTGGAGGAGCGGAAGCTCATGCTCGCATTTTGGCTGAAAAATTAAAAAATTCATTAGGTTATAGTGTGGAGGTGTTTACCACTACAGCTAAAGATTATATGACTTGGGCAAATGAATATGATCCCGGAACATCGGAAGTCGACGGCATAACGGTGCATCGGTTTCCGGTAAAAACACAGCGAGCTACATTGTTTGGCTTCTATGATCGGGTGATTCGAAGAATTTTACGCTGTTCGCGTCGATTTCGGCGCCTAGATTTCTTGTCCACTGGGCTTGAGTGGCTGTGGATTTATTTTCAAGGCCCCGTGTGCCCAGCGCTTGTTAAGACTTTGCATAAGAATGAAGGTCGTTACCGTAAGATCATATTTTTTTGTTACTTATACTATCCTACTTTGGTGGCAAGTAAGGGCGTTGAAGCCAAGTCTATTTTAATTCCTTTAGCTCACGATGAGCCACCATTTCATTTTGGGATTGTGCGTGATTTGCTTCGAAGAATGCCCCGGATGATTCCTAATACAGAACCTGAATGGGACATGATCAAAAGAAAGCTCGACCCCTCCCGTCTTCCATTCTCGACTCCCGCAGGTCTTGGATTTGATTTGTCTACGCCAAATAAGACAGATGAGATTCGATCGACCATTAAAGACATGGTGAGTGGTGGTGACCAGTTTCTTCTTTATTTGGGAAGAATAAGTGCCGGTAAAGGAGTGCACGAGCTAATTTCCTGGTATCAGGACTGGAAACAGGTAGAAAAATCGTCTCAGATAAAGTTAGTTCTCGCTGGCCACCAAGAAAGTTCTGTCGTCATCCCTGACGTTTCAGAGATCAGCTACCTTGGGTTCGTTTCAGACGCAGAGCGTGATTTTTTAATTCAAAACTGTTTCTCGCTCGTAAATCCATCTGTCTACGAAAGCCTTTCTATGATCGTCATCGAGGCGATTATGGCGGGAAAGCCTGTGTTGGCTAGACGACAGTGCAAAGTATTCGAGTTTTATGCACGGTTTGCTCCGTCAGTCAGGCTTTTTGGCGATGGGTGCGAGCTCGGCGAGGAATTACTACGGCAGTTGGACATCGGCAGTGAAGAGTCGCAACGAGACATCGCTATCTCAAAGTCATGGGCTGTAGCTCGATTCTCATGGGACTCGATTCTAGAAACATTCAAGCTACAAGTTGAAGGCTAAAATGAATAGAATCTCTTCATTGATTGCAAATAAATGGCCAGTATTTCTTAGCCTACTTGCCGTTGCTTTAGTCGGCACTAGATTTCAAAATTGGTTAATTTTACGAGGTACTCACGATCTAGTTCACGGAGATCTTGGTGATAGTCGTTTTGTAAATTTATTGCTGGAGCATGCATGGAAATTTGTTTCTGGGTCTACGTTTCTTAAAAACAATTACTGGACTGCGCCTTGGAACTTTTTCCCTGCGCCTAACACACTGCTCATGAGTGAGGTTATGGGTGGGGCCTCGTGGAACTACTCGTTATTTCGGTTGATTGGTTACGATCCGATCGCCTCCTACCAATTGTGGTTCATTACCTCGTCCCTCATAAATTTCTTTGCCGCCTATACTCTTGCTAGAGTTGCTGGCTTTAGATTTTCTGGCTCAATTGCATCAGCGTGGCTATTTGCGTTCGGGCTTGTGAGAGGCGCTTTTATCGGGCACCCTCAATTGGTTCCGCACTATTTTGCGGTTTTCTCGATCATATTTGGGGTTATTGCTTGGCGTAGTCAGGGTTTGCGTTGGAAGCCGCTTTTTTATGGACTTCTATCGGGCGTGAGTCTTGGGTTGCAGTTTTGGGCGTCGTTTTATCTCGTATGGTTTACAATTTTGTGTGTGATTCAGGCGATGATGCTGGCTTTGATTGTCTGGAAGGCGGCCGTTTTAAAGGAATTGCAGCGCAATATAAAAGCCGTCTTAGCGTGCGGATTTGGGTTTTCACTGGTCTCAGCAAAACTTGCGATGGGTTACCTCTCAATGCAGTCAATGGTTGGCGAGAGGCAATGGTCTGATGTTGCTGGCCTTTTGCCAAAGTTCAGAGCACTTTTTTTACCATCACCTGAGGCTTGGTTGTACCGCTGGCTCTTTGAGCTGAATTTTAATGTTAGTGGTTGGTACAGTGAGATGTTCATGTTTCCAGGCTTCTTGCCATTGGTATTTGTGTTGATAAGTTTATGGTCAGTCCGTAGAAAATCTTTTGGGATCATTCAGTTTAGTGCTGTTTTATGGCTTATGATGATGTTGTCAACGCAGCATGATCTTTGGAAATTGATTTATAATGTTGTTCCTGGCGCCGGCGCAGTGCGTGCGGTAGGGCGCATAGCTTTAGCTGGCTTAATACCCCTAGGTCTTTGTGTGGCTGGGGTGGTGGATAAAGTTGGTGAAAAATCCGGCATATTAGCTTCTAAAAACGCCGTGATAAAACTTTTACTGGTGATTTTGATTTTTTTAGACAATGGAGTGACCCCTAATTTTGGATTTTCTAGGGATGAAAATGAATCCCGTATTGAGTTAGTTAAAAGTAGCCTTGATGGAAAATCATGTGCAGCATTTCATTTCGCGGCACCGGACACGCCGTGGAAGGTTGAGATTGACGCCATGTGGACATCGATGGAGTTATCGATTCCCACGTTTAACGGATACTCCGGAGGCTATCCGCCTGGCTACAGAGACGCTGGCCTTACAAATGGAATGTCAATTAGTATTGACGACGTTCGAAAATGGCTGAGGCGGCATGAGCTTGCCCTTGCGGATGATTCAGTTTGTGTGATCAAATTCCAGCCTAGAGGTAAATAGTTGTGTCGACCAATGTTGATAGTTTAATTGAGGAAAAGAAGACTACCCAGCGTGCCCCGCTCGAGAGGTTTTTGAACTATTTGCGAACAAAAAAAATCATCTCACACGTTCATAATGCCGTCGTGCTCGATTTTGGCTGTGGCTCAACTTTGAGGACTCTTAGATCAATCGGTCATTTGACGAAGTCTCGCTATGGAATTGACTCCTATTTCAAAAACGATGCCCCCAAGCGCACTCCCGATGGCATAAGTGTCGTTGGTTCATTCAGTCACTTAAATTCAATGTTGAAGCAAAATGGCGAGGCGATCGATGTAATCATCAGTCTAGCTTGCTTTGAGCATATGGAGACGTCTGACTTCAAGAACGTTTTAGCTGAGTTGAAAAATATTTCTAGAGACGGAGCATTAATTGTTGGGACAGTGCCTCGACCACCCGCAAAACCCGTATTGGAGTTTTTGAGCTATAGACTTGGCTTGATTGATCGCTCTCAGATCGAGGATCACAAAGTGTATTACGATCAAAAATCTTTAGCCAACGCGTTAAAAGGCACCGGTTGGGAGCTTTCTTATTACACGACTTTTCAGTTTGGTATGAATAGTTTCTTCCGGATGGAAAAAACAAAGAATTTGTGAACTTTTACTATCTAGTGCTGATTTAGCGTGTCTCTAAGGGAAGTCTCGATTGTGATCTCCGGTCGCCATCCCAATACGTTCTCAGCTAACCTGGGATCGGCTGTGATTTCAGCCGAGTCACCGGTACGCAAAAGATCCGGACGGACTTTGTGGCTTAGATTTTTTTTTGCGATCCTGCAAAGTTCGCCAAACACATCGCTGATTTGATAGCTCTTGCCCGAACCGAATACAAACGTGCGCTCAGCAGGTCTTTTTTCTACGATCAGGCGATATCCGCGAACGACATCTCTGACATCAGTAAAGTCTCGCTTTGCCTCAAGGCTTCCAGTTTCAATGACATCTCCATCCTTTGCCGCAGATATTTTCTTGGCAAATCCTGCCACAACAAACGATGGGTCTTGGCCAGGGCCGATGTGATTGAAGGGCCTAGCGATATAGACGCGGAAACTAGAGTTGTCATAGATCCGTGCAGTTGATTCAGCTGCGAGCTTACTCTGCCCATATGATCCACGGGGGTGTAGCGGGCTTTCTTCGTTGCACTTGAGTGAGCCGCTTGTAATGTTGCCACCATAGACAAATGCGCTACTGATCACCAAAAGACTTCTGTGTTTTGATGACGGCAGCCCTCTCATTGCATGAGCTATGTTAGATACACCTGCGACATTTACATCAAATAATAGTGGTAGGTTATTTTCTGTATCTTTCGTATGTGCAAGGCCAGCTAGATGAATGATCGCATCGGGATTAAAATTTTGAACTGATTGATTGCAGGAATGAGGATTTGTGATGTCGAGTCTGTGAAGCGTGACGCTGTGTCCTGAAACATTCATCACGCCTTGTGCTAGGGATGTGGCTACGACATCATGACCGTGCTGCGTAAGATCCGCCACCATGTGGCGTCCTACAAATCCATCAGCTCCAGTAACAAGAACTTTCATCAACGAGATCTCAGCGAACGCCGTGCAGTTTTAAGTCTGCGTCGACCATAAGGTTCACGAGTTCTTTGAAGCTTGTTTTAAGTTTCCATCCAAGTTTGCTTTTTGCTTTGCTTGGATCTCCTAGGAGAAGATCCACTTCAGCTGGGCGCATGAAGCGTTCGTCCACAACCACATGATCTTGGTAGTTTAGTCCTGCGCGTGCAAATGCTAGCTCACAGAATTCTCTAACAGTGTGGGTTTCTCCGGTTGCAATGACATAATCTTCAGCAACGCTTTGTTGGAGCATCAGCCACATGGCTTCCACGTAGTCTTTTGCGTAGCCCCAGTCTCGCTTGGCATCCAGGTTACCGAGATGGAGCTTTTTCATCTTGCCTGCTTTGATCTGTGCAACGCCGTCAGTGATTTTCCTTGTAACAAACTCAATGCCGCGGCGTGGAGATTCGTGATTAAACAAGATCCCAGAGACAGCGAACATATCAAAACTTTCACGGTAATTGACTGTGATCCAGTGCCCGTAAAGTTTTGCGACCCCGTAAGGGCTTCTTGGGTAAAAGGGTGTTGCTTCTTTTTGGGGAGTTTCCTGAACTTTCCCATACATTTCAGAAGAGCTTGCCTGGTAAAACTTAATCCGTGGATTTACGGCTCTGACGGCATCGAGCGCTCTCGTCACGCCAACGCCCGTGTAGTCACCGGTCAGAATTGACTGTTGCCAGCTTGTAGCCACGAAACTTTGGGCTGCAAGATTATAGAACTCATCCGGTTCAGCTTTTTCTACTGCGTTTAATAGTGACATGGAATCATGAAGATCGGCGTCAATCAGAGTCACGTGATCACGGAGGTGCTCAATGCGGGAGTAGTTGGGAGTGCTCAGGCGGCGAACGGTGCCAAAGACTTTGTATCCCTTTTCCAGAAGAAGCTCAGCGAGATAGCTACCGTCTTGTCCTGTAATACCCGTAATCAGTGCGCGCTTTTGCATGGGGATTCCCTTGTCAAACTTAAGTTAAGCGAAGAGGGGTCATTAAAGCCCAATTTTCCCGCCAATTCCAGCTAAAATAGGGCTCTAAGGTGAGGGTAGGAGGACAGATACCTTTAGAGCTGCGCAGCCCGCAAACTTGACTCCGGGAGCATGGATCACCCGAAACACAGCAGCGTCATTTAGCCAGTCATAATTGGACTCCAGATGGCTGTCGCCTGAGTGGGCAGCTACCGTGACTGTGTAAACGTTTTCTCCAAGATTGAGAGGCACCATAAATTCGATTGTTTGCTCGAGGCTTGCAGCCGTAAAATCAATAAGTTTTCCCAAAAGATCAGTATTGGTGCCAAAGATGTCCTGGCCCAAGCGATCTCTGATCAAAAATCCTACACTTACACGGCTGGTCGGCTCTTTGGCTTTTAGAGAAATTTTAAGTTTTAACTGTTCACCCGAGACGAATGTTTCGGTGGGTATTCCCTCCTGGTTCAATGGCTGGACCTTCTCAATGTAAACCCTCTGGTTGCCAGACCTTATGGCTAGTTGATCAAGCGTTTGCCTCGAGTTTTTGACCTGACGATCTCTTTCAGCAATAAGGCTGTTGTAAGCATTAAAAACCTTAGTTGGTTCCCCCTCATCAATCACTTGGCCTTTGTCCAAGAGGTAAGCCTTATCGCAAAGGCTTTTCACAGCCGCTGCGTCATGACTAACGAAAAGAAGCGTCTTGCCGCGTGAGCGAAATTCCCGGATTTTACTGAGACATTTAGCCTGAAACCGGATGTCTCCGACCGCAAGGGCCTCATCCACAATGAGGATATCCGGGTCGACGTTTATGGCCACACTAAATGCTAAACGAACATACATTCCAGATGAGTACGTCTTTACCGGGTGATGGATAAACTCCCCGATATCTGCAAACTCAGAAATTTTAGGTAAAAGCTCTTCAGTGTCGCTATCGGTTAGACCCATGATTGCGCACTGAAAACGAACGTTTTCTAATCCGGTAAATTCCGGATTAAAGCCAGCACCAAGCTCAAGCAAAGCAGCAATTTTACCTTGTACCTGAACCGATCCTCGTGACGGTGTGAGCACGCCGGCAATGCACTGAAGAAGGGTCGACTTGCCACTGCCATTTAAACCAATGATGCCGACACATTTTCCTTTGGGAATGTTGATTGAGATATCTCTAAGGGCGAAAAACTCTTCGTGGTATTTTTTTCCAAAGGGATGAAAGACTTCTTTCAGGCGATCAATATTACGATCAAAGATTTGGTAAATCTTTGATAGGCCACTAATCTCAATGGCAAAATGTTCCCTTGCTGGAGTTATCGATGTCATAAGATATCTCCGAAGTATGGTCTGAGACGCTTAAATACCGAGCGACCTAAAAGAATCACCACCAACGTAAAACTCCAAAAAATAAGCCCGTGC
>JBIIGV010000133.1:0-7560 GCA_044236265.1 Oligoflexales bacterium | reverse complement strand
GTGACTCAAGATAATAAAAAACCACCGGCAGTTGCCGATGGTTTTAATATTTTAGTCCAGAGCTGTTCGACTCGATTAAGCCTTAACGCCAGCCTTCTCGTACTTGCGTTTGAATTTCTCGATACGACCTGCAGTGTCGACAACTTTGTGCTTACCAGTGAAGAATGGGTGCGATGCGCTCGTCGTTTCTACGATGATCATCGGGTATTCCTTGCCGTCTTCCCACTTAGTGGTCTCATTTGTGGCTACTGTTGAGCGAGTCAAGAAGGCCCATCCATTGGATGCGTCTTTGATAACAACAGGGCGGTAGTTCGGGTGAATGTCTTTTTTCATTTTAGTTCTCCATTTTCTCAATACATGGGTGCCGTATATGTGCGGCAGCGCTTCGAGAATAGGGTCGCAAACTAGTCAAATTACCGGTGAATGGCAAGAGGATTTCTCGCTTTGGGTGGGGTCTGGGGAAGGCCGGCGACCGGGGGGTTTACACTGGCCAGCTGGTCGGTTATCATTTCCAGAGGCAATAACCTGCAATATCAACGTTTTTCGTGTTTCCCGCACCAGTAAAGGCGGGGCTGGAGTGATCATCGTGAACACCAAGAGCTGCCCACGTTGTGAACATCAAGCCGTCCTGAGGCCTAGAAACTTCAGCGATCAGGCAGTCGCCTCCCTCGTATCTTGGGGCGATATGGACAAGAAGGTTGTCGGTAAGCCTATTTGCGACGACTGCCACGAGGAACTTCGGGATGCCCTGATTGAGCATCAGCGAGTTGCCGCTGAACAGGAAATTGAACGTACACGCTCCAAAAACCGTCGCGCTAGCTGAACCGTTCACGCGTAGGCGTGGGTAGTTTTTGTGTGAATGCGCAGGCTTCCATGGCGCCATAAATCGTAAGCACAATGAGGCCAACGCTTTGCTTCTCAGGAAGCTTGGCTCGAGGTCCTAAAACGCGGCGCATTTGCGCACTTGTCATGCGGTCCTACAAGCCAAGAGCTAAGTCTGTTGTTAAAATTTGAGTACCTCGTTGATTGCGATCCACAGGCGTGCATCGTAAACAATCAAAAAGTGATTTGTACCAGCTAGCTTCACATTTACATGAGCTGCTGGCATGGCGTCAGAACCAATGACAATACCTGGTGCCTGAACGGCGTTAAGCCATTTTGTGCGAGAATTCAAAGTCAGAAGTTCTCCTGGATCGAAATCAGTAGGTGCCATGCGGCAGCCCTTATCTAAGGGGGTGTTGCAATTAGTTTTGCTGATTGGGTCGATGGTGACGAGCGTCGCGTTGCCACGGCTTACGGTTTGAAATTGAGGAGAGGACACTAACTTCATAGCTCTCCATCCGCCATAGGAATGTCCCATCACAACCACGCGCGAGTAGTTAGGAACTTGCGGTAATACAATGTTGTCGAACTCGGCTTGGTCGATCGCCACGCTTTGAGGGTTATTGCGAACATCATAAACCCGCATTGTCGGACTGAACGGATCGTAACACGAGAAAATGATGTTATCGCTCGGAGTCACGTAACGGGATTCAACCAGGTGTTTGATAAATGAATAACTGAGGCCAGTCTTGATCAAACCTGGGTAAGGCTCCTTAAACTCGAGGGGATTACAAGTCGCATTACCGGCCATGACGACGTAAAGCGTCGATGGCGAATACATATAATTGACCCCTGATCCTGGCATCTGGTTGATGGACGGGTCTCCCACCACCGGCGTCTGCGGTTGAGGTGTTACGGGAGACGGAGCTGGTATCGGCATGGGAGGTTGCTGCTCCACTGGAGTTTGAGGAGCTTTGCGAGACGATGCAAATGGACTGGCGATCTTGTCTCTAAGTTCTGAGGTCCCTTGAGACCCGCAGCTGGCAACAAACATGGCAGCAATTAAGGATGACAAAATGAAGCTGTTTCGTGGACTCACGGGAATTACCCCCTTTAGTATTAAATTCTTAGAATTGTGAATTTAAAATACATTAAAATTTTATAAATTCAATAGTAAATTTCAGTATTTTTATTAACATCTTACGGCTTAAGCCCCCCAATTCTGGATCAGGTTCTGGCCTCAGGATGAGCTAAGGCTACGATCTGTCCACTGGCTTACGAGCTTCTGTTCAGGCTTTAGACAGGATGTAAAGGCAAGTGACTGATAAGTCGCTCTTATTGCCTACTTTACTAGTGATAACAGCTATTTAATCAAAATAGAGCGTTGGCCGAAATTTTGCTTGTTAAGGCTCTAAACCAAGACGCGCTTAAGGCTTCTATCCTAGACCCCTGGAGGAATATCATGAGCACCAACATTAACATGATCGCCATTGCGACTGCGGCAATGACAGTCATCGCATCCTGCGGTGTAGCTCCAGAGGCAGAGGATCTGGGGGCCCGAAAAGGCTCCCGCATATCATCGATCACAATGCCAATCCCCGATCGGCTAAAGGCTTATGTAGCACCAGACAAGATCAACGCCTTCAATTTAAGTATTGAACCAGGTACCTGCGATCAGGGTGTGACTGGTACGACAATCACTAAAGTTGCTGGCAAGATCGATGGAAGCGGCCCGACTCTCGCCAATGAGAAGATTCGCCAGGCCTGCTCCTACACGCTGATTCTCTCTCTCGGTAAGGTTGATGCCACCGGTACAAAGCTTGAAAAAGTCTATTTGACCAATGACATTGAGGGTCGAAGAACTGAGATCCCCATCGAGAAAACCAGGGTATCCAAGATTCAGGTTACAACTTTGCTTTACGTGACCGCGGATGGTCAAAAAGATCTGATGATTGAAGGTCAAACTGTTCCTGTTCCTACAATTACAGAGTCTGACGCCGAAATTGGGGTTGATATTGCTCAAGATGGTAGTCAAACGCCGCAGTCAGGACAGCCGTCAGCGGATTATGACTACCGTAAGGATATCGTTTTCACAGATGTTGCTTCCTATGCATTTTCTGGAACGGATTATGGAAGCGTTTTCTACAAAGATGTGATGACTCATACTCCAGCCGGTGAAAGAGATTTCCAGACTGGGCCCTCAACTCATGCTCATGAAACACTGCATGGTTTACACAACGCTATGCGCAACAGAACTAGCCAAAAGGACGCATTCTTTTACCTTGAGAATGGCAAAGGCTCCTACGTCATTGAGCCTATCGAAAACTCACGAGACGTGAAAAATCATATTGGTGCAAGCTTCCGTCAATTATCGGCCAGTCGCTATAATCTTTACCTTGTTGAGCAAGCCAGATCTTGGACTAACACGTTGTATTTCTTCGATGAGTGGAATGCATATGTTGGTACGACACGTTCTGCTGTCGAGATCCAACGTGCTGGTCGCTGGAATCCGGCTGACAATGCAGACCCAATAGAAGGTCTGGTTGATTTTATGTACTACTGCTCCGCTTCCATTCTTTCCATCAAGAATGTCGATCCTCAGTACCTTGCGACCAATAAACAGTTCAAGGCGACTTACGCCATGATCATGGAGGAAAGCGTGAAGTGGATGAATGAAGCCAGGAAAGAAAGTATCTGGTCCGGATCCAAGGCATGGATCAAGATGCAAAACTTTCAAACGGCAGCTGACGGTGCCAATGTTCGTAAAGCGATCAAAGATCTAATGGGCGATGCTTGGACCAAACGAGTGCTGAGCTTTTAAAAGTGCCTCTATCCAGAATGTAAATAACATTCTGTTCTTGAGGGTGATTGTTCTCCTTCTCTCTTTGGCGGTCAAAGGTAAAGCACCTTTGACCGCCGCTTTTATATATGCGGAGTTCAAGCACCGGTCTGAAAAGATTTTGGTGCGCGCTAATATACTTTGGCTGAGGGACGTATCAAGATTCAAACGACTCAGTTTTGATTTGGGTCTCAGGTACTCCACCATCGCGAGCAACCTTGCCGGTTAAATCCATGATCGCTGTGGGGCCGCAGGACATAAATGTACAGTCCTTAAAGTTTCCGCTTATTGATTTTGAAATCATCTCAGCCGAGATTCGGCCTTGCCAGAACTCTGGTGGTGCCTCGTTATCACGTGAGAGCGTTATAAAAACCTGACAACCATGTGTCTGACTTAAAGCCTTCAAATCGTCTTCTAAAATCAAATCTTTTCGACTTCGATATGAGACAAGAAGCGTCATTTTTTTGGGAGAATTAGGCTCGCCAATTTTTTTTGCATATTCACGCATTATGCTAACAAAGGGAGTGACCCCACTGCCAGCTGCGACCATGACGAGATGACTCAAATCCTTTCCTGCTTCATAGATGAAGCGACCAATCGGACCTCGTGCGCGTAAAATGCTTCCAACTTTCACGTTGTCACAGAGCCAGTTGGATATCAGGCCTTTTTCGACACGCTTCACAGTGAAAGCACAGGTCTCACCCTGATTGGGTGATGATGACATTGTGTAGCTTCGAACAATTGGTTTATCTGCGACATCATCAAATCTGAAAGTTAAATATTGACCAGCCCAATAGTCCCAGGGCCTACCGCCTTCGTCGGCATCAACCATGACAAAGGTTTTTGTGTCGTGAGTCTCCTCGATAACTTCGACGACCCTGAGATTCATCCATCCACGTTTCACTCTGCGATTTGTGTTATCCATGCGATGCTCCGCGATTTAGTTCATTTGGGCAAACGAGACACAGCATGCTGATATTCAGCCATCAATCGGTCAACCAGTTGCTCACAGGTTGGAATATCCTTGATCATGCCCGCAACCTGACCAATCTCCAGCTCGCCTTCGTCCATGTCACCATCAAGCATGCCAGCCTTTGCGCGGCCTTTGCCAAGAAATTGTTCTAACTCTTCAGCTGTTGCGCCGCATTCTTCCAATTTACTTACGCCGTCATAAAACTTATTTTTCAAAAGGCGTACAGGCACAGACTTCTTCATCACAAGCATTGTTGATGCTGGCGTAGCGGCGATGATCGCTTTTTTGAAATTATCATGGGCAGAACTTTCAATAGTCGCAGCAAAGCGACTGCCTATCTGAACGCCCTCGGCCCCAAGGCAAAGAGCGGCAGCCATTTGACGACCATCAGCAATGCCTCCGGCTGCAATTACCGGAATCTTGACAGCATCAACGACCTGAGGAATCAGAACCAATGTAGTAATCTCATCGCGACCGTTATGTCCACCTGCTTCAAAACCTTCAGCCACGACAGCGTCAACCCCGGCGTCTTCACACTTTTTTGCAAGCTCTGGCGTCGACGTTACGTGCACAACGATACAGTTGTTGGCTTTGAGCATGGGCGTATATTTTTTAGGGCTACCAGCTGAAGTAAAAAAGATGCGAATTCCTGAGTCCAAACAAACTCGGATTTGGTCTTCAATGCCGTGGTAAAGAAGGGGGAGGTTTACGGCCAAGGGCTTTTTGGTCAGGCTTTTGGCCTTTTCGATGTGTTGTTTCAGCAATTCCGGTTTCATCGAACCGGCCCCGATAATTCCAAGGGCGCCGGCATTAGCTGCGGCTGCCGCAAGCTTTCCGCCGGAGACCCAAACCATTCCCGCTTGAATGATGGGTAGGCGGGTGCCAAATAGCTTTACAATTCGGTTATTTGAAAGGTCGGGTCCACCTGTGCTCATCGATGCGTCCTCGAGCGTGTTTTCTTAGTTCAAGGCGCGGAGTATAAGGCGGTATTTTATTGATTTCAAGGGAATTTCATGGTTTATAGGCGCTCGTTAAGGAGCTGTTCGGGATGCAATACGACTATAAATTGATTGATAGTGGCAACTTCCAAAAGTTGGAGCAGGTTGGCCCTTTCCGCTTTGTCCGTCCGGCTGCCCAGGCGGTTTGGATGCCGCGCCTTTCTGATGATGTATGGAAGAAAGCGGATGCAAGCTTTACGCGTTTTAGTGGTGGAGATGGAAAGTGGGCTATCCATAATCGTAATCTGCCAAAGAAGTGGACCATCCAACAAGGTCCGGTGAAATTGGTGATCTCTCTCACTGATTTTGGCCATCTGGGAATCTTCCCTGAGCAAGATGCTAACTGGGATAAGCTACATGAGTTAATTCTTGAGCGTGGCAAAAATCGTGACATCAATGTTCTAAACTTGTTTGCGTATACGGGTGGGTCCACACTCGCTTGTGCGACAGCTGGCGCCAAGGTTGTGCATCTTGATGCGTCTAAAACCAGTGTTGCGTGGGCGCGGGAGAATGCTGATGCCAGTGGTGCGCACGATAAGCCTGTTCGTTGGATTGTCGACGATGTGCAAAAATTCGTTGAGCGCGAAGTGCGGAGGGGTAATAAATATCACGGCATCATCCTAGATCCTCCAAGCTTCGGGCGAGGAACGAATAATGAAGTTTGGCAGATTGAGGATCATCTGGTTCCTTTATTGGATAATTTGAAGAAGATTTTAGCCGAGGACTATCTTTTCATTCTATTGTCTTGCCACAGTAACGGTTATACGCCGATGGCATTGCAGAATTTGTTACTCGACATTGTAAATGAGAACGATGGGTCGTTTGATATCCGGGAAATGATTATCGCTGAAGAAGGCTCTGGTCGAGTCCTCCCTAGCGGGGCCAGTGCACTGTTTGTGAGACGGGAGTTGTAGTCTTGAGAGCCTCTTTGCATATCTCAAGCCCCAGTAATCCCACCATAAAAGACCTTGTGCGTTTAAAAGAACGCAAGGGTGACCGAGCTGATCATTTTTTTATAGTTGAAGGTCGTCGAGAAATTGAACGAGCCATCAAATCTGGTTTTAAAATGACCGAACTGTACATTTGTCCAGAATTATCTGAGGCAGCATCAGCAGAGTGGATTTCTGAGACTTCTGCAATAAAATCCATTGAAGTGTCGAAGCAGGTCTTCGCGAAAATCGCAACCCGGGAAGGATCAGATGGATTAATTGGCGTTTTTGCATCAAGACCATGGCGTCTAGAAGATATTGCCGATCGTGCTTCAGGAGATCATTTCTTTCTGCTGGTTTTGGAAAATGTTGAAAAGCCGGGCAATCTTGGCGCGATGTTGAGGACAGCTGATGCCTTTGGTGTACATGGCGTCATCCTTCTTGGGCAGAGCATTGATCTTTGGAACGCCAATGTCATTCGCTCAAGTTTGGGTGGCGTTTTTTCAGTACCAGTTATTTATCTAACGAATGAAGATTTTTTTGAATTTTCGTCCAAAAAAAATATCAAGCTGGTCGCAGCTGCTCTGAAGAATGATAGCGTCAGTTTGAATGAATCTGAATTGCGTGGACCAATGGCAATGATTTTTGGAAGTGAGGCATTCGGACTTAGCGACGCCTTACTTGGACGGGTGCACACGAAAGTTGTCATCCCCATGCAAGGAGTTTGTGACAGTTTAAATGTTTCTGTCGCCGCGGGTATCTTTGCTTTCGAAGTTTCAAGGCAACGTTTGCAGGGGCGTAAAAACAAGCAAAACCCATGATACTTTTTGGGAAAACCTGCTCGAGAGGGCGCATCCTCGGCCTGAAAAATAGAGCCAACTCTATGAAATTATTTGATTTAGTGCCTTTCTGGAGGCGCTCGGTCTAAACCCACAGTCACACCATCCCGATAACAAACCATCGGATTTTATTGTCATAAGTTCGGTTGGAACCATGGAT
>JBIIGV010000132.1:0-7663 GCA_044236265.1 Oligoflexales bacterium | reverse complement strand
TAGGTGAGGGATCTGCCAACAAGGTGCCACAAGATGCTGATGCTATAGTGATTGTCGGAGGCGATCAGCCTTTCTTGGATGAGGAGGTCAATGCCATCAAGGCCTATGTTCAAGCCGGTGGTAAAGTGCTAGCCATGATTGACGTTGATATGGCGTCAGAGTCGCGTATAGATCAAGGAGTGAGACAAGTAGATAAAGATCCACTGGTACGCTGGCTTTCATCCATCGGTGTGTCGTTTGAACCTAGGATTTTGGCAAATGCGACAAACTTTGTAACAGCCAGCAGATCCGAGGCGGATGTTTGGTTTTTGTATACAAATATCTTTACGTCTCATGAATCCGTTCAGTCTCTTGCGCGAAACGACCAACGAGCGGCAGTTCTGACCTTTCGTTCGGGCTATCTTGTCACATCGCCCAGTAATCCAGACTGGGCCGTATTTGACACGGTCCGGACATTGTCCGATACATTTGCAGATGAAAATCGGGACTTCAAATATTCCGAGGGCAAAGAAAAGCGCGAGCCTCGCGTAATCGGAGCCGCGGTTGAAGCAAAATCGTCAGGTGCTAACGCAGGGGACCAGCCGGATAAAATTAAAGGCAGGGTTGTAGTGTTTGCAGATGCTACGGCTGTTAGTGACATGCTTATAAAAAGCCAGGCAAACGCGATCTACTTTGTTGATTCGCTCCGATGGCTTGTAGGTGCGGTTAAAACAACTGGAGTCGCAGCTACAGAAGAGGACATTCGAATCAGGCATACAAAGAAAGAAGATATGATGTGGTTCTACGGTACGATTATTCTGGTTCCTGGACTCGTCGTTTTGTCAGGAGCAATCGCAACACGTCGCGCTCGCCGGCAAAAGCGCTCTGAAGGAGGTCAGTCATGAAACGTAAAGGCCTCGATTTAATTGCATGGTCAGCGGTGGTCATTGTGAGCTTACTGCTTGCGTTCTGGGCGTCTTTGCCAAAAGGTGAGGACAATCATACGAAAGTTCCGGTAATTACGCTAAAGCCTGCGGTCATCGCGGCGGTGGAGCTGACGGGCCCTGGAGTTCGTGTTGTCGCAGACAAGATGACGGAGCCTCTTGAGCGCTGGTGGATTTCTTACGAGCGCGGCGTAACTGATGCAGCGGGTGGAAAAGGATCTGAAACTGCGGAAAGTGAGCGCTTCGTTGCCTCCGGGAAGTTTCGGGATTTTCTTGCGCTCTTTGCGCCCATGCAGGCGATTCGTGTTTTGGGTCGGATAGCTGACGAAAAGCTTTCTGACTATGGGCTTAAAGAGGGGACCAAAAATCTCGTATTGAAAGATGCACAAGGTTCGCCTCTATTGACTCTGACGATTGGCAAGCAGTTATATGGTGGTCGCAATCTTTACGTGTTGAATCAGAGTGATCAAAAAGTTCTCCTTATCGGTGGCGAATTAATCTCAGATTTTGAAAAACCAGAGTTGCGGTTTTTCGAGCGAGCATTGACATCGCTAGCGCTTGAGGATTTAAAGTCCGGAACCTTGATTCATGGCGGGAAAACAAAGCGCTTTGTACATTCTTCCCGTGATGCCAAGGGTGCTCAAATCTGGAGTGCAGATGGATCAGCTGGAGACCCGCTACCGCAGGTCTCAGCGTGGTTTGAGCGGTTAAGCCAGCTTAAGGCCGCAACCTACGCCTCGGACAAGGATGAGGAGGCGCTGAAGGCTTTGTCCGCGCTTTTTGAGGTAAGGCTTGAGGGCGGCAGTGCTGATGCGGAGGTCGTTCTGCTCAAGCGAAGAGGGCAGGGCAAAGACGTTGAGTATTGGGTTTATAGCAGTTATCTGAGTCGCTATGTGAAGGTCGCCTCGACGCGAGCGGAAGCCCTGGAGAAAGATGTGCCACAGATTCTTCAGGACCAGTGACGTAATCCTCTGTTTCAACAGATCTTGCTCGTTGTTTTTTTCTAATCGAATAATCCATCGCAATTTTTACTTACGCATTGGGTTGTCCGGAAGTTGTGCCTTTAAAAATGGCTATGATACGATTATTGATAAGAGCAACCGTGTGGGAGGCATCCTATGGGTTTGAGAATATCAACGAACGTTTCATCATTGACTGGTCAAAGGCATTTGCGTGACACACGTCAGTTGCTTGATCGTTCCATCGAGCGTCTGTCCAGCGGTTATCGTATCAATCGAGCTGGAGATGATGCTGCCGGCCTCGCGATCACGGAAAAGCTGCGCGCCAAGACGCGTGGACTGATTCAAGCACAGCGCAATGCATCTGATGGTGTTTCATTGATTCAGGTTGCTGAGGGTGGCTTGAACGAGGTTCAAAATATTTTGGTTCGTCTCCGAGAGCTTGGGGTTCAATCGGCATCCGATACGATTGGCGCAAGAGAGCGTAGATACCTTGATGAAGAATTTCAGAGTCTAAAACAAGAGGTTGATCGAATCGCAAACTCAACAGAGTTTAACGGAACTTATCTTCTGGATGGTACTGGTGGATCTCTGGACTTCCAGATTAACACTGGCGGTCAGAACCTCTTGGGAGTTGACCGAATCAGTTTTGATGCTTTCAAGCTTGACGTGAATTCAGATAAGCTTGGCATCGAGGATGTTGGTGTAGCGGACAAGAACGGCGCGCAGCGCAGTTTAGCATTTATTGATGATGCAATTGAGACGGTGTCGTCTGTCCGTGGTGAGCTCGGTGCTATAGAAAATCGTCTCGAGTCGACCATCCGGAATATTTCTATTAGTGTGGAGAATCTCTCCGCAGCTCGTAGTCGTATTAAGGATGTCGACGTCGCTGACGAGACTGCCGAACTGGCTAAGCATAACATTCTTATGCAATCCGGAATTTCAGTGTTGTCTCAGGCAAATAGTATTCCGCAGATGGCGCTACAGTTACTCAAGGGATGATGGCACTTTCCTAAATTGAAAAACC
This sequence comes from Oligoflexales bacterium, assembly GCA_044236265.1. GTDB lineage: Bacteria > Bdellovibrionota_B > Oligoflexia > Oligoflexales > RGVZ01 > CAMDKS01. Next base: position 4,754 of record JBIIGV010000132.1, on the reverse strand, counting down.
CGCTGATTAGCGGGTTTTTTTATATGGAATCCAGTCCCCAAATAAAGCTTCTCGCTAAAGCCTTTATAGCTTGTTCACCTTTGGGGCCAATTGGTGCAGCGAGTGCCATAGCATGTTCTGAATGCTGGGATGACCGTTGTTTCAATGGTTCCAGCCAGTGGTGGTGAAGCTGGCCAGGGGCCAGAAGGGTCAGTGACTCTGTTAAATAACCGGACAGAATGGTCTGAATGTCGGCAATGAGCTCATCTGGAGATAGGGCGCCCCATTCATGGATAACAGCTTGTAAATCCGCTCCTTTGCCAATAATCATCCAAGAGACGATTTTCACTCCTCTACGACGCACGAATACAAGCGAATTGGGTATCGTTAAAAGCGCCTTAAACTCGTTCGGACTGCGCTCGACTCCCCACTCAAGTCTTGGTCTTAAGGTCATCATGGAGCTCAGATCAGTATCGGTCAGACTACTGGGATCAACTCTGCGCAGCCCGGTATCATAAGGTCGTTCCGACCTGGAAATGGTCAGGCGCCATTCGCGCCCAATCGACGAAAATCCGAAATTTTGGTAAAATTCTAATAAATCGCTCCAAAGAACCAACGCGCAAAGACTCTGACCGTAGGCAAGATTTTCCAGCTGTGCGATTAGAGAGCGCATGTGACCCTGACCTCGAAAGTTTTCGTCGGTGGCCACATTGCCCACGAGACCAATAGGGATCGACTTCTGTTCTGAAGAGTGCTTGAGAGTGCGTGGCCATAGGTTGGCATGACCAATGAGCTGATTGCCCATGAATGCGCACCAACTGGTCGAGTTCCCCTCTGTAGAAAGCACCAGAGGATACTCAGCATCATAGGACCAGTCGAGAGTTCCCTCGCGCAGGGACTTCATCAGAAGAAGGTCCCGTGAGTCCCGCTCGAAGGGCGAGGCAGGGTTGCGAAATGAAATGTTCGATGATGCAGACACTGTGTGCCTCCTATGATTAACACACTTTGTAAGTATACCATGACTGGGCCTGTTAGAGACGCTGTGATCACAATGGATGGAGGATTTTTACAATGCCAATCAGAATGAGTGGAGTTGGCGGCGGATTTGATCCAAAACTCGTGGATCAGCTGATTGAAGCTGAAAAAATTCCGATTGAATCCGCAAAACAGCGGAAAGAGAAATTTACGACTGAAAAAAAGGAAATTGAAAAGCTTAACGGCTTCTTGAATGAGCTCGACTCAACTCTAAACTCTCTTAAGTCGAGAGCAGATTTTTTCAAAATGAAAGTGGAGTCTTCACATCCTGATATTATGGATGGCATTTGCAAGGCAGATGCGCTTATCGGGACCTATGAGTTTGAAGTTCGCGGTGTCGCTCGATCTGATAAACAACTTGCTTACGGGTTCCCTGACAAAGATCAAAGCGCCGTTGGATTTGGTTATCTTCAAGTTGAACGTGAAGACATGACTCCAGCAGAGATTACCATTGAGCCAGGATCAACGCTGCAGGATGTGGCTCGCCAGATCAACGACGCTGATGTGGGCGTTCGCGCGATGGTTGTAAATACGAAGTATAATCCGGACAGTTTCAGGCTTCTCGTAGTTAGTGAAAAATCCGGAAAGGAAGCACGAATAAAGGTCGATGAAGATACCACCTTCCTTGAGTTTCAAAACCAGGTCGTCGGACAAAATTTAGATGTTCTCTTTGAAGATGTTCCTGTAACTGATGCGGATAACACTTTAGATGAGCTTGTTGACGGTGTGACCTTCAACATAAAAAGAGCGGAACCCGGAACCCGCGTGCAACTCAACATCACACACGATGTAGATAAAACAATAGAGAGCATTAAAGCTTTTGTGGATAAGTATAACCAGCTCAGTGGTTACGGTCATGGTCAGTATCAGGAGGATCCCCAGACTGGTAAGCGGGGTATTTTGGCCGGGGATCAGTCATTGACAGCGGTCATGCGCGGAGTCCAATCCGTTATTGGTAATAACCGAAGTAATAGTGGAAAGTTTCAAACACTCGCTGACATAGGGATCACGACGGACCCAAAATCTGGTGCCCTGAAGATGGACGACGCTAAAGTAAAATCCGCATTGGCCGAAGATTATGAAGGCGTTGCACGATTGTTCATTCGTGGTCGTGACGGAATGGGAATCGCCGAGGCTATGGCTGACAAGCTGAAGTCTCTAAGAGATCCAGGAAGTGGTGCTGTAAAGAGTCGACTAAGAGCTCTCGATAACATCATCAAGTCACAAGACGAGGACATTGAGCGACGCGAGCGCCAAGCAGAGTCTAAAGGTGAAATGATTCGACGGCGTTTCGCGGCACTCGACGGGCAAATTGCCAACATGAAGTCTCAAGGAAGCTTCCTTGCGGCACGCATGGGAACACCTCAGTCGAGTGGCGGGGGTGATTCGTCTTAAGGATGAGACGTTTTATTAATTAGGAGTGTGTGATGACTAATCCGTACAAGCAGTATCAGAAAACCCAGGTAGTAACGGCAAGCCGTGAAAAGATCTTATTGATGTTGTACGAAGGAGCCATCCGCTTCACAAAGCAAGCTCGCGTCGCTATGGTTGAAAAAAAGATTGCCGACAAAGGCAAAGCAATCAGCAAAGCAACGGCAATTCTCAGTGAATTGATGGCAACACTTGATTTCAAGGTTGGTGGTCAATTAGCACAAGATCTCGAAAATCTGTACATCTTCATGATTGACAAGTTGATTGAAGCAAACATTCACAACAAAGTTGAATGTCTTGATGATGTCGAGAGACTTCTCAACACGCTTTACAGCGCGTGGAAAGATGTTATTGAAAATCCTCGTCCAGACGGAGTGCCGTCTCCAGTGTTACAACCTGAGGAATTCAAGAAATATCAAGAGCAGCTCGTAGCAGAAGGCAAGGATATGCAGGATTCCAAGCGCCAAGGCGAGGACGGCCAGTCCCGTGGCAACCTCAAGGTTGTTGCATAAAGCTACCCAGCGTTTGAATTTTCCAAAAAAATGTCCCTCATTTCCTCTTTTTGTGGGAATAATTTTCCGACCACCCCTATGCGGGTGGTTTTTTTTACCCTGTAAACGCCCAAATCCTTGAAAAGTTGCAACATTCACCCACGCCTCACAAGGCCTTGATAATCTCAAGAATACGAGTCAGGAGTTTTTCGGGCTTCGTACAACCGTGAGGAGGGACTTATGCCTATTTCACAATCACTGTATACGGCTATTACCGGTTTGTCCGTGATGTCCGACGGTATGTCGGTTGTCGCCAACAACATCGCGAACGCCAACGGCAAAGGCTTTAAAAAAGGCCGCGCGGAATTTGAAGACATGGTCTCGTCTGATCTGTCGACTGGTTCCGGTGCCGCGCAGCTCGGTCGTGGTGCTCGTATGCGCTCCGTTCGAACGCTGCATACACAGGGTGGTCTTGCGGTGACGGATAACGTTACCGACTTGGCGATTCAGGGTAGCGGATTTTTCATCCTTAGCGGAAAGCAAGGTCAGGGAGATGACTCCTCTGACCGTAAGTACACCCGCGTCGGATCCTTCGTCTTTGATAAAGACGGATATCTTGCGGACCCAGGTGGAGACCGCGTGATGGGATTCCTTTCCACGAAGCAAGGAAACTTGTCGTCTCGTATGCAAGAAATCCGTATCGAGACAAGCCAGATTTCCCCAAAGAAAACGGATAAGGTATTCCTTGATTTGAACTTGGATGCCCGTGTTAAGCCATCGGAAGTGGAGTTTGATATCACTAATCCTGAGGCGACTTCCCAGTTTAATAACACAATTACTGTGTTCGACTCTCATGGTCGCGGCCATCCAATGACGGTATTCTACAACCGTGTTCCTACAAGTGAGGGCATTGAGTGGAAGTGGCATGCTTGCGTCGAAGGTAAAGATGTCGCCGATCCGGTCGAAGGACAGGAGTTCATGCTCGGTGGATCTGGATCAGTCAAGTTTGACTCCAAGGGTAACCTCCTTGAAGAAAACTTTGATGGCGGCGCCATTAATTTTGGTGAAGGTGCAGAGTCCAACCAAGTTATCGAACTCGACTTCGGTAAGAATATTGGTCTCGAAAAAGGTAACGGTCTCAATGCAACCCGCTCGATTTCTGCAAAAAGTGTGACCAATTTCCACAGCCAGAACGGTTACGAGACTGGTAACATTAAGAGTATGAACATTGAGCTAGACGGTACGATTCGCGGTATTTATACCAACGGTGTCCAGAAAGTTCTCGGAGCTTTGGCGCTCGCCACCTTTGAAAACCAGGATGGTCTGATGAAGGGCGGTAAAAACAACTTCACTGAGACTCTTGATTCGGGTCCAGCGAAGATTGGTTTGGCACAAAGCGGAACGCGCGGTTCGATCTACGCTTCGGCTCTTGAAGAATCCAACGTGGACTTGGCGCAAGAGTTCGTAACAATGATTATGACTCAGCGTGGATTCCAGGCAAACAGCCGCTCGATTACGACCACTGACTCCATGATTGAAGAGGTCGTGAACTTGAAACGCTAATTCGATTCCTTCTGAGGTTTGGTTGAATTGAGGAGGCCGTCCCATGGGGCGGCCTCTGTTTTTTGGCAATTTGGGGACACCAGACCATACCCAAATTAATATGTTAGCAATTAAGGTTTGGTCGTGTGTGAGCTTCCTCAGAAAAGTAGACACCAAGGATTAAGTTAACTATTAAGTGACTGAATCGGAGGTGTTTTGTGCCTAGACCAGAGAAGTACCGTAAATATTCCAATGAGTTCAGAGATCAGGCCGTTC
>JBIIGV010000033.1:0-25905 GCA_044236265.1 Oligoflexales bacterium | reverse complement strand
GTTGGCAGAACAGAACCACTTGTGACCTCTCCCACTTCGTTATCTCCGGAAAATACTTTCATGCCATGGCGCGGAATGCCGTCGTCCATCATTTTAAAGGCTTGAATCTGCCGCTTAACGCCAGCCGATTTTTGTTTTGCCAGCAAGTCCCTGCCGATGAAGTCACCTTTATCAATTTTGGTAGCCCAGGAAATTCCTGCCTCTAAAGGCGTAACGTGATCATTCATGTCATTACCGTAAAGTAGGTAACACGCTTCAAGTCGAAGTGTATCCCTCGCCCCAAGGCCAATGGGTTTTACTCCAAACTTAGGAGAGTGCTCGAGAAGGGCCATCCATGTATTGTGTGCGACAGCTTTAGGGATATAGAGTTCGTAGCCCATCTCTCCTGTGTAGCCGGTTCGCGCCAGTAATGACGCCTTTCCAGAAATCGTAGCTGTCATGATGTTCGTGTAAGGCAAGGCGCGCATAGCGTTTGCATCGGACGCCGAAAGAATGGCGGCAAGTACATCAGTCGATTTTGGACCTTGGATTGCGATCTGCGCCCAGTCGTCAGACTCGTTAGTTACGGTGACGTTAAAGGACTTTGATTTTTCTTTGATCCAAGCAAAATCCTTATCGCGATTGGAAGCATTGATGCAGATAAAGAACTCGTCTTCTGCCAGCCGGTAGATGATGAGATCATCAATCATTCCGGCTTGATCATTCAAGATTGCGCTATATTGACCGCCGCCAATTTTTAGCTTGTTGATGTCGTTGATCGTTAGCCACTGCAAAAACTTGACGGCCTCAGGACCCTTGCAGCGAACCTCGCCCATATGACTAACGTCGAATATGCCGCAAGCCTCGCGCACGGTTTTGTGCTCCGCTAAAACTCCCTCGTAACTCACTGGCATCACCCACCCACCAAAAGGGATCATCTTTGCTTTGAGGGCGACATGGGCGTCATAAAGTGGGGTCTTGCGGTTTTCTGTTTTAGCATCTGTCACGGGGGTGTTGCCTCCGGTTGAATCTAAGAAAATATTTGGCAATACAGGACTTTAGGCTAGGCCCCCCCCACTGTCAATGAAGCAGACAGTTTGACTCGTGGGAGGACAGCGTGTTTTTTGTAAACGCCTGTAATAACAAACGAAAATGTCTGGTACGGGCATTGCACTTGCGCCTCTTAAGAGCTCCCTTTGGGGGCGTAAACGAGGATCAAGTAGCTGTTGCTGGAATGAATTAAGCGGAATGTTGATTCGGGAGTTGGTTATGAAAAACGTATGGTTCAAAAATGCAAAATTGAAAGCTTGGGCTTTCTTGTTTGTGGCAGGTTTCATGTTGGCAGGCGCGGCTCAAGCGGCTACTGTTTACAGCTGTGCTGGCAACGGAGAGCGCTGTGTTGTCAAGCTTGAAGATGGAATCGTTGGTGACCACGTTCGTATACTTGATGAAAAAGCTAGGCCAATAGCGGCTGGTCGTATCGTTAAGAGACGCGGAAACTTCGCCGTCATCTCGGTAACAAATGCAACCCAAACGGTTCGCAAGGGTTATCCAGTTATTGTAAACATCGACAGTCGCTCAAGTAGTCTTCAATGGGCGGCGTCGTTCTCCAATCAAGATTAAACTCGAAAGCGTTAGGTGATAACCTTTCGGTTGTCATCATTACTCTAAACGAATCACGAAACCTTAAAAGCCTCCTTCCGGATATTCCGAAGGGGGCTGAAATTATTTTAGTCGATAGCGGCAGTGCTGATGATACTCGCGCTATTGCAGAGTCCTTTGGGGCCAAAGTTTTTAAGCGTGACTTTGACGGCTATGCATCCCAAAAAAACTTTGCCATGGCACAGGCAACTAGAACCTGGACGCTTTGCTTAGACGCTGACGAAAGGCCTGATGCCGACTTGTGGCAAAAGATCTCAGCCGCCACTGCGCAAGAGGCAACCGATCTCAAGGTTTACTCCTTGCGTAGGCGCCTTGTCTTTCAGGGTAAGCCCCTAACCCATGGTCGCTCCAAGGACCGCGTCGTTCGTCTATTTAAGACCGGCTCATCCAAGTATCAAAATGAAATCCACGAAAAACTAGTTCCACATCCAAATGCCACAATCGAATTGCTTCCCGGCACGCTTTGGCATTGGAGTTATTATGATCTTGATGACTATTTTGCGCGATTTAATCGGTATACATCCATGATGGCAAAAGCGCGCTTTGATGCTTCAAGACCATGTCCGCCAGAATTATTGCTTGCGCTGCGGTTGCCGGTTGATTTTCTTTCGCGCTATATAATTAAGCTTGGGTTTCTTGACGGGTGGCCAGGATTTCTTTGGGCACTATTTGGAAGCTTTTACGGCTTTGTTAAATACGCAAAACTGCGCGAGCTTTACCGTGATGCTTCAGGTGGAAAATGAAGGTCTGGCACCTCATATCAAACAGATGGAATAGCGCCATCAGTGAGTATGCGTTGAGTGCCGCTAAGGCCATGCGGCTTTTGGGGGCCGAGTCTTTAATAACATGCTTAGCTGAAAGCCCAATAGAGACGAGATTTAAAGTCGCAGGATTTGCTTTGAAGTCGGTCGAAGGTTTTGGACCGGGACGCTTTGCGAGACTTGCGGCTATTAATAAAGAGTTTGCTCCCGACGTGATCATGACTTACGGAGGTCCGGAAACGACGGCCGCCTTTTTTTTCAAAGGAAAATCAAAGCTGGTTCGATTTCATGGCCACGGAATTCACTCCGCAGGGTCCTTGCAGCGCACAACACGAAAAATCGGACATCTTCATGTCGATACTGTTTTGACGCCTTCGCGGGCACTTGCCGCTGGACTCATGGATGATGTCGGTTGTTCTGTAGAGGCCGTCACCTTGGGGATTGATTCCTCCCTCTATGAGTTTAAGAATTTACAGCGAGCAGAGCGACCGGAGCTTTTGATTTTTGGGCGGCTAGACCCTGTTAAAGGCCACCGAGAGTTTATGTCGCTTTTTACGAAAATCTTGGCACTCTCAGATCTCCACGGTGGGGCGAGACCACGCCTGCGTATTGTTGGATTACCTGCAAACCTTTCTAAAACACATTTGATCGAACACGCCAAAACGATCGGCCTCTCCCAGGATGATTTCGACATTCAGTGTGATCGAATCAGCAATACTGCAGAACTCATGTCAAAGGTTTCTTTGGGCGTCGTGTCGAGTTTGGGTAGCGAACTTATATGCAGGGTTGCCGAGGAGTTTTTGTTGTGCGGAACACCGGTAGTTGCAACGGCTGTTGGATCTCTTCCAGAGGTCTTTGTTCGACCTGAATTTGGAGCCTCTTACATCAGTCATGAAACTCCTGGCGCAGCAAAGATTATATTCGATTTACTCATGGCATCGCACGAAGAAACATCGACGATTCGTCAGTCGCGAGCGCTTGCGGCAAAAGCGGAGTTTTCAATCGAGGCGATGAGCGAGCGTCTTCGGTTAATTATTATTGGTGGTAATCACCAGCAATAATCAAAGGCCCCCAAGCCACTTTCTTGGCTTGGAACCCTCTGCCTTCGCTACAAGTCCTTTGAGTTCCATTCCCTCAACGATTCGTGCAGCGCGGTTATAACCGATTTGCAAATGTCTTTGCAGGAAGCTTGCGCTGACGACCCCATGGGTGCGCGCAATGTTCATAGCATCTTCCCACTTAGGATCGTTTGCGGCAGCGGCAGCGCCGACTCCATCAGCAACGTCCTCAGCTCCTATACTTCTGGTTACCTCTTCGTCAATCCAGCTCATAGCCCGCTCGTCATAGACGACGTCGTAGTTCTTTTTTGTTTCTGCAACGAGAGCCAAAACTTCTTCGTCACTTACGAGAGCACCCTGCAGTCTTTCAAGACGGCCAACACCAGGTCTTTGCAAGAGAAGGTCCCCACGTCCGAGAAGCTTTTCTGCCCCCATTTGGTCAAGGATGGTGCGGCTATCGTGTTTACTGACAACCTGGAAAGAGAGACGGCATGGAAGGTTAGCCTTGATCACACCAGTGATAACGTCCACTGATGGTCTTTGCGTTGCAAGTACCATATGAATTCCTGATGCTCGGGCCTTTTGAGCTAGTCGTTGAATGCTGGATTCAACATCTTTTGGAGCAGTTAACATGAGGTCGGCCAATTCATCGATCACCAGCAGGATATATGGTAAGCGCGCAATGTGGGGGTCATTCATTAGACCCTTGATTTGATCTTTTCTAGTCTCGGCAGCTGATTCCCAAAAGGCATTAAATCCACCAATATTTCTAACCTGTGCGTATTGCATGATCTTGTAGCGCCGCTCCATCTCGTTGGCGGCCCATTTTAGCGCAGATGAAGCTCTGTCAGGTTCCGTAATGACAGGCATTAAAAGGTGTGGAATTCCGTCGTAAACACTTAATTCAAGCATTTTAGGATCAACTAAAATCATGCGCACGTCTTCAGGCGATGATTTCATAATGACGCTGCAAAGAAGGCTGTTTATGCCAACCGATTTTCCTGTACCTGTAGCACCGGCAGCAAGAAGATGCGGCATTGTGGTGAGATCTGCGGTGAACGGCTGGCCATTGATGGTTTTGCCCATCGCAAATGTCATGGGAGACGGGTTTTTTTGAAATGATTCACTGGCAATAATGTCTCCCAAAAATACCGTTTCTCGTCTCTGATTTGGGACTTGAATGCCCAGCGCGCGTTTGCCAGGAACCGGATTAATGAAAATACTATCGACTTTTAGCGAGAGCGCTAAATCATCCATCAAAGATAAAATTTTGGATTGCTTTATTCCGGCATCCGGCTGGTATTCGTATACCGTGACTACAGGGCCAGGCTGCCAGCCAACGATTTTTCCATCTACGCCAAATTCTGACAAAGTTTTTGTCAAGACAGCGCCGGTAGCTTCAAGTTCTTTCTGACTGAGTGCAAAAGAGTTTCTTTCATCTGCTCGCTTAAATGTTTCGATGGATGGCGTCGTATAAGGCCGTCTTGGCGCAAACTCCTCAGGATAACTTGAGGCATCTGACACACCGGTGGACTCAGCTACCTCTTCAATTTCTATACTCTCTGCAAAGGCGGCGATCTTTTCTTCGGTCGGGGCTAGCTCTTGAACAGGACTCTCATCAACAGATGGCGCCATTGAGACTTGGGGTTCGTCATCAGTTTTATTATTTGCAGCCTCACTTCGACTGGCCACCCTTGTCTTTGTTGGTTGCCCCCTAAAAAGCCTTGCAAGGTCTGCCAACTCAAAGCGGCTGATCAGGATCAGGGAGGTCGCTAGAGCACTCCATAAAATAACATGGGAACCTATGGGTCCTGCGGTATCTTTAAGCGCTGATAGGAAAGAAATACCGAGAGCACCTCCCGTTGCAAATCCAACACCTCGCATCGAAAATATCGGGTGAATGGAACTTAGAATTGGCATCAGAGACATAAGAAGCGTGAGCCATCCTGTAATCGTTGGTGTGATGGATTGACGTAAAATTCCAATACGCATATGCCAGCCTAATTGGATCAAAAGTGCGGGCAACGTGAGAGCGGTCAGCCCCATGTAGAAAATAAGCATCCCAGCAATGGCATTGCCCGATGGCCCTGCCAAGTTATGGGATAGTTCATTGGAAGCCGAGCTATAGATCCAATTGTCGAGAGGCTGAAATGAAAAAAGAGCAATGATTAAAAAAAGACTGGCACCCAAAGTTCCAACAAAAGCGGCGTCACGCTCAAACTGATGCCTGGAATCGATATTCATCCATCGACCAATACGCTCGGCGGCGTTGCTGGCCAGTTGAGTCATTTCTGCCATTCGGAATCCCTCATGAATTTATTAGCTGCACGACTAATTATAGCCTGTAACGGATGATGCAGCCAAACCTTGGAGGCTTTGGGAACTGGCGGCAAATTAAATTGAGATTTTTGATTTAAAACAGTGTGGGTTGGTCGTTTACGTAGAGAGGCCTAACTTTTGAGGCCATGTCTTCCATCTCCGAAACATACCGCTTAGCGTAGGGTCCGAAGAAGTAAAGCTCCTTTGGAGCAACCATCTGGATGATGGCCTTTAACTCTGGCCCGTCGCAATGGCTAGATAGATAGAACGTATCGGTTACCGTGGTTTGAAATGCGTCGCTCGTGTCACGGCGGAACTGCGGAAGAGCGTCTTCAATCGTGATAAAGGGCCCTTCATTCTCTTTTACGGGCAAGATGCTATTTGCGCGGCGTGACTTCGGTAAAATTAGGACCCTGTTGCCTGAATGTCGTTTGCCAACAACAGCGTAAGACCCCAACACTGAGCCAAAAGATTCATAAACACGATTAATTCTGTAAATCGTCGGATGAACGGCAACCGCAATACCCTGTTCGTTTAACAGCTTGGTGATTTCTTGAGCGGTGGAGATAGGATCACACAGAATCGTTGGGGTGCGACCTTGGGCTATTTTGTCTTTCACGTAGGAGGCTAGACGATCCTTTTCCTTCCGACGATTCGGAAGTGATTGGTTGGGATCTGGGTGAAACGCGCCCAATATCAATACGTTTGCTTTTTTGACCTGCATTTTACGAACGGTTGCAATTGAGTTTGGTTGCAAGCAAGGCGCATAGAGAACACGCCCTTTGTCCGTTTCCACGTAGAGGCTTGCGCCACCAAGAACACTTCCCGATGGAAGAAGCTCCATTTTTAGTCGACCAATGGAGAATGGTCGATTGTACTGACACACAAGAGCGTGAGGTTTTTTTCTGCAGGCCTCTAAAATTTTAACTGTCTCTTCAGTGGCGATGACTTGTGGAACGCGCGTCTGAGAAAGAGCTGACGCTGATGACAAAAAAGAAAGATCGCCAGACAACTGTGAGTCCAGCCAAAGAATTGAATCTGCAATGTGCAGACCATCCTCTGTTGATTTCAATTTAATCAATTCACGTGACATTTTTTGTAGCCAAATAAAACTTGGTAAAAGCCTAACTATCTAAATTAAGATTAGTTTTATTTGGGGTATATGGTCAAGAAAACTCGTATTTTTTGCGCTAAAAGCGGGGTCCGGGAGTCTTCGAAGAGTGCTTCGAGTAATAGGTGTAGTCCCAGTAAAATTGGTCGAAGGCTGTGGCGCCGGCAATGCTGCCGTTGTTGATGAGGCGATATAACTCTATGTATTCCTTGTATTTTTTTAAAACAAGGTCGAAGTTTTCTCGTCGGTTTTCGTAGAGTGCCATGGCACAACTCCTCACTCACCACGCGGTAGACTCAGCCAAACAAGAGACCGATCCCGCCCTAGCTAGGGGAAATTTCGGAAGAATATTCTTAAAATTGAGCAATAACCAAATAGATCTAATAATTTCAGCGTGTTGGGTTTTTGTGGAAGGTGATATTCTAGTGCTCTAGGGGTTTTATCCACAGTTTTTCAACACGAGCCTATTTAATCCAGGATGTGCATGAATGCTTGAGCCTTGGATAGCGCTGACTATCATTGCCGCAGTTGCTCTTTTGACCATCTGGGTTTTGAGCCAACTTCACGAGCAAGGAAGCCGTTCAAGAACGGCCTCCTACCGCGACGAGTTTGAAAGGCTTCTTTTTGATCTTGAGGCCATGGTTACTAAAGCCAATCGGCTTTATGCTCAAGCTTCAAACATCAAGGACTCTTCACTGCTCGATCACTACCACTCGGCTCTCAAAATGATCGAAACTTTGCTCGAAGCCGTAAAAAAACTGCGGGCCTATGATGATAATTCTGACGTCTTAACCGCTCCTCGCTTCTTATGTCGCGATATTACCGAAAGACTGACGCGGATTGAAACAGCCATGATGCGCGGGCTTGTGGGCAAGCCCCACGAGTTTATGAGGGCTGCGCCCGCCATGGCCCAAACCGTGATCGGCTGCCATTTCTGTTCACGCCCATTTGAGGCCCAGCTCTTCGGGAAAGTGCGAGTCAAGATTGATGGCACCAGTCAGGAGGTCGCAGCGTGCGTATTTTGTCGACAGAAGTTGCTGACCACCAGAAAGGCCAGGATTCTTTTCTTTCATGAAGATGGCGAACAAGTTCACTGGTCCAAAGCAAAATCGTGGACACCTTCGCCAGAGTATTGGAATATCAACCGTGACGATCATGGCGATGGTGCTAAGACTCCCCATTTGGAGCTGATTTACAGCAATGTATCTCACATCCGGAAACCTGAATCAGACAAAGAGTCTTAGCAAACGTTATGTGAGCGTGTTATCTGAGTAGATACCAATTAATCTAAATTTTGGAGTGATGGGTCATGGCTAAACCAGTTGTTAAAGTTGCAGTTACCGGTGCGGCAGGTCAAATCGGATATAGTTTACTTTTCCGCATTGCATCGGGAGAGGTATTCGGAAAAGACACTCCCGTTCAACTTCATCTTCTTGAGTTGCCGCCGGCGATCAAAGCTGCCGAGGGCACTGCCATGGAGCTGGAAGATTGCGGCTTCCCAACCTTAGCAGGAATTAACATTTCTGACTCTGCTGTCACAGCCTTCAATGGAATCAACTGGGCTTTATTTGTTGGCTCAAAGCCGCGCGGACCAGGCATGGAGCGTAATGACTTGATTCGCGACAACGGCCCGATCTTCGTTGAGCAGGGTAAAGCTCTTGCGCGGGCATCCCAAGATGTAAGGATTGTCACGGTGGGTAATCCTTGCAATACGAATGCTTTGATTGCGCAGCATAACTGTCGCGATATCCCTGCCACAAGATTTACTGCTATGACGATGCTTGATGAGAATAGAGCTAAGGCTCAACTCGCAACAAAGGCAGGCTGTAATGTTGGTGATGTGAATGTTGCTATCTGGGGTAATCACAGTTCGACCATGTACCCTGACTTTGAAAACGGTACAATCTCTGGCAAGAAAATTACTGATGTTATCAAAGAGCGCCAATGGCTCGAAGGTGACTTCATGAAAACTGTACAGCAGCGTGGCGCAGCGATCATAGCAGCGCGTGGCAAGTCCTCGGCGGCCTCTGCAGCTTCTGCTTGTATTGATCACGTGAAACGATTGATGGAGAAAACTCCTGATGGCAAGTATTTCTCCTGCGCCATTCCAAGTGACGGTAATTCCTACGGAGTCCCAGCAGGGCTTATCTTCTCGTTCCCCGTCCGCTCCCTCGGTGATGGAAAGTACGAGATTGTAAAGGGCCTTCCGATCTCTGACTACGGCAAGAAAAAAATTGAAGAGACCACAAAAGAGCTCTTAGCGGAGCGAGAAGTGGTTAAGGATCTTCTTATTAAGTGATGGAAAGCATTTATTTTTTCAAAGAGTCACCCCACCTTGACATACCAGGTGGGGTGTTTATCTTTAGTATATATCATTAGTCACCATTGCGAGTGACAAAGGAGTTTTGCCGTGGTTTGGATGAAACGCATCGGATTATTTTTGATCGTTAACGTTCTAGTGATGGTCACCATCTCTTTTGTGACCAGTATGCTTGGACTGCGTGGCTATTTGACGCCCTATGGCATCGACTATGGCCAGTTGATGGCATTCTGTTTGATTTGGGGTATGGCGGGATCGTTCATTTCCCTTATGTTGTCTAAGGTGATGGCCAAGTGGATGATGGGCGTGCAAATTATCGACCCTACCGTCTCAGATCCACGCTTGAGAGAACTCGTGTCTATGGTTTACCGCCTCTCCGATCAGGCGGGTCTTTCGGCGCGCCCCGAGGTCGGCGTTTATGAGAGTCCAGAAGTTAATGCATTTGCAACTGGCCCATCAAAATCAAATTCGCTGGTGGCTGTTTCAACAGGACTTCTAAATCGAATGAATCGCGATGAGGTCGAGGGCGTTATAGGCCATGAGGTGGCTCACGTTGCAAATGGAGACATGGTGACCATGACTCTGTTGCAAGGCATCATCAACGCATTTGTGATGTTCTTTGCTCGCGTCATTGGTTACTTTGTCGCCAATGCTTTACGCTCAAATGATGAGGAGCGCCCCAGCTATTTTGTGCAAAGTATGGTTGTCTTTGTTTTGGATATTTTGCTTAGCATCCTTGGAAGCATCGTTGTTGCCTGGTTCAGTCGTTGGCGCGAGTTCCGAGCCGATCGCGGTGGCGCCACGTTGGCTGGCAAGGGCAAGATGATTGCTGCGCTGGAGTCTTTAAAGGCACTGCATAACATCGGCCCAGCCCACGAGCCAGAAAATCAAGAGGCAATAGCGGCCTTTAAAATTTCATCGCGCCGTGGGGGCTTCTTGTCACTTCTATCCACCCATCCGGATCTTGATGATCGAATCGCTGCTTTGAAGGCAGCCCAGCTGTAAGCGAATGTTAGAAAATGCGCGCCTTTGAGCACTAGTTTTGCTTGAGGCGCGCAGTATTCCTATGTATATTTGCCGTCCTTGTTATTGTGGGATTATGGGGCTTTTGCCTTTTGCCCGCGAAGTTTGTGGAGAGATGGCCGAGTGGTTTAAGGCGGCGGTCTTGAAAACCGTTGTGGGATTGCATCCCACCGGGGGTTCGAATCCCTCTCTCTCCGTGGCGACCCCACAATTTCAGGTTATTTCAGAAAGCCACTGAGATAAGGTGCTGAAAGGTTTAGTTTTATCTTGGAAGAGCCCGAATTGATCGGGATTTTTACAAGGGTTTGGAAAGGTGGCCGAGTGGCTGAAGGCACGTCCTTGCTAAGGACGCATACGGGAAACTGTATCGAGGGTTCGAATCCCTCCCTTTCCGCCACAATTCTCAGATCCCCCTCCAGGAATTAACTTGCAATTCTGGGAGGGGGTTTGTATATAGCCCCTCTCATCAGTCTGCACCCGTAGTTCAGTTGGATAGAATACCAGACTACGAATCTGGGGGTCGGAGGTTCGAATCCTTCCGGGTGCGCCATTTCTCTGGCAAATCGTCAGGTATTTTTCAAAAAAACTAATCGTAATTTGGCCAAGCCAGCCTTTTAAGCGCATCTTTTAAGGCAAGTCTCTAATGTTGCGTGATTTTTTGTCGATAATCACAGGCAAAACACGGAGACGATATTGACGGATTCAGCGGGAAAATCTGGCTTTTGGCTAACGAGCCTTTTACGAAGGCTTCGTTCAACGGCGGAGCTTTTTTCCCAACTTCAAAAAAAACGGATTTTTGATGCTGAGAGCTTTCAGAGTCGAGATAGATTTTCGCTGGCTGTAACGGCATCGGTCTTTGCAGCAATCGCCGTATACCTTGTTTTAATTGGCTGGCAGCGAGAGCACACCGACGCCTATCTGTTGACGAAAAAAAATATTGTCTCGTTTGATTCAGATAAGAGGACATGGTTTGTAAGCCATATGCCGTTATCAAAGTGTTTGACGGTAGAAAGCTGCTACGAACAACTACGCAATAATGAGTTTAAAGAGCAGCCCTTTAAACATCTAACGGACCCAGCGCGCTCGGCGGATAAAAACTATAACGAGCCCACAATGTATTTAGTCCGCACGCGTATTTCCAATGTTGAACGCAGTCAGATTAGTTCGGACTATCTTGCCGTGGGAATGCCAAACGCCAACTTCGAAAAAGCTTATTCATTCGTTAATGGCAAATTTGCCGGGACATACCTGCTTAGCTCCCGTGTGGGTATTAATTTTTATTTACCCAAGGAAAATAATGACGACATAACTGTTGACGTCCTCTATGAGTCAGACGGCTCCGGAGCCGCCTTGTTTTTGGCAGATGATGAAGAGCCCCTTCTCTTAACAAAGGCAAGCGAATATAGAGGCTGGATTCGCATGCTGATCATGCAGGATGCGCGACAAGGATCGTGGCTTACCGACATGTCTTTTATTGTTATGGCCGCACTTTTTTTGATGATTTTTTTATTTGTCGACAGCTCGCCGGAAGTTCTGGGTCTTGGTCTTTTCATGGGTTTTGAAGCCCTCAGTCGATCTTTGGATTACGGATGGTTGCCGATTTCAAGAACGTATGCGCTAGAGGTCTTTTTATCGGGAGCTTCTCACGCCATGCGTGTTTATTACGTCGTACAACTTTGTCGCCTTGGACCGCCCAGTCCGCGGCGCTGGATATTAGGGTCGCTTGGCTACGGTTTGTTGATTAGTGCCGGGTCATGGTTAAGACAATCGGGAATAGAGTTTACGGAGGATTACTCTGAGATTATCTCGGCGTCCCTTAATTTGATTTTATCAATTGCTGGCGTTGTTTTACTGCTTTCAACAGCCTACTTTCTTCGGGGCAAAAACCTTGCTTGGAGGCAGTGGGCCCTTATGACGGCCGCATTGGCTTGCCTTATGCAGTCATTGGGGGGGCTAGACGTACTGATACCAGATTTAGGGGCCTACAAATCCTATTATCAAATTCGCTCTGTTTTTTTGCCACTGTCGACATACCTTTTGGCGGCCAGCGCATTTATAAATATCTCAAGTCTTGAAAATCGCGTTCGAACATTAAGCAGTCTCCAGACGCGAAGTGATCAAATTGAAAAAGAACTAGAGCTTGGGCGTTTGGTGCAGGGCGCCTTTATGAGAGTACCAGAGCTACCAGAGAACATAGATTTGGCCCACTTCTTTGAAGCGGCCTTTTATGTCTCAGGCGATGCTTATTATATTGAATGGGACGAAGACCGTAGTCGATTGGTCGTTATTCTTGGTGACATGACGGGTCACGGCGTTCAAGCGGCCCTCAAGTCTACCTCCATGCAGACGGTCGCGAGATCTTTTTTCAGAGGCAAAAGGCGCTCCAAACCAGAAGTGGGAGCGCGATTTGAAGGCTATTATCAGTCGCTGGGCCAATTATTTGCGGAGGCGTGGGGTCCAAACGAAGTTCCGACTTTTATCGCCGCCGAAATTGACGTATCAACCGGGCTCACCTCGATTTTCCGATCGAATTTTCCGTTTGCATTAGTGATCAAAAGCCTTGGGCCTGGCCAATGGACGGTGGCCTCGGTGTCGGAAAGAACGCGGCATAAAAGCCAGCTTGCCGAGGGAGAGTTTGTCGTTTTTGCCTCAGATGGAATTTTTGAGGGCAGTCGCCTCACGCTGGCCATCAGAAAAGAGATCGAAACGGTTTTAGCCGGGGTCTCAGCGCCATCGGCTGAGGCTGTAAAGGGCATCATCTTGAAAGTCGTCAATCGACGCCGACGACATGAAAAAGATGACCAGTCAATGCTTGTATTTGGCGTAAAAAAGTACTCGAAGCAAAAAAATGGAAAAGATTTTGTAGCATGATCCGTTGCGACCTTGAAAACACCTTGAGCCACCGATTATTCCGAGATAAAGATGCCGTCTTGCAGGGCCTGTGCTACCTTAAATGCGTCTGTAACCTTTGTATAAAGGAGGCTTAAGATGGCTAGACTATTTGGAACCGATGGAATTCGTGGACTCGCAAATATATATCCGATGTCCCCGGATATGGTCCTTCGACTTGGCCAGGCCATTGGAATCTATTTTGGGACGCGCCAGAGCAAGGCCAGGATTTTGATCGGTAAAGACACGAGGCGAAGTGGCTACATGCTCGAGCAAGCGCTTTGCTCGGGAATTTGTAGCGTTGGCGTGGACGCGTTTTTTCTCGGGCCTCTACCGACGCCGGGAATTGCATATCTGACCAGAGGTATGCGGGCAAGTGCCGGGATAGTTATCTCAGCCTCACACAATCCATTTCATGATAACGGCATCAAAATTTTTTCCTCTGACGGTTATAAGTTGCCAGATGACGTAGAAGATGAGCTTGAGAGGCTTGTTCAGGATCCTGGACTTGCCGATAATGTGCCAACGGGGTCTGGTATCGGCACGGCCAAAAGAATTGAAGATGCCATTGGTCAATATGCGGTTTTTCTCAAAGAACAGTTCCCAAAAAATCTGAAGCTTGATGGTCTGCGCATTGTTATTGATTGTGCAAATGGCGCCGGATACAGAGTTGCCCCCAAGGTATTTGAAGAGTTGGGCGCGGAAACCTTTGTCATTGGCGATGAGCCAAACGGACTTAATATCAACGAGCACTGTGGCGCCCTCTATCCACAAACGCTTCGCGAGAAGGTTCTCCTTTATAAGGCAGACATTGGCATTGCCCTTGACGGTGACGCAGATAGGATCGTAGCTGTTGACGAAAAGGGTGAGGTGATCGACGGCGATGAAATGCTTGCGGCCTGTGGTGTATTTATGCTTCAGAGGCAGAGACTCAAAAATAACACCATTGTATCAACTGTGATGAGCAATATGGGGCTTGATGTCGCACTAGCCAAGCACGGCGGAAAGCTTATCAGGTCAAAAGTTGGCGATCGCTACGTGATGGAGGCAATGCGTCAAGGAGATCATATCCTTGGAGGAGAGCAGTCGGGCCACCTGATTTTCCGTGATTCTTCGACAACAGGAGATGGAATTTTAGCAGGACTTAAATTTCTTGAAATTATGGTGGATAGTGGACGCCGCGCCTCGGAACTAAGACAAACGATGGAAAGATTTCCACAGCTTGTAAAAAATGTAAAAGTTCGTGAAAAAGTGCCTTTGGAGCATTTAGCAGAATTTCAAAAAGCCCTCAGGGGAGTTGAAGCGAAACTGGCTGGCAAGGGGCGCGTCCTTGTTCGCTACTCAGGAACGGAAAGTTTAGCTCGAGTTATGGTTGAGGGTGAGTCTCGTGACGAAATCGAGAAGCATGCGCATGACTTATGTCATGAACTGACGTCGGCGATCGATAAAGCTGCAAAATAAAAAAGAGGATTTAAATGATCAGGCTTGGTGTAAATATCGATCATGTTGCGACGGTCAGGCAGGCGCGAGGAGAGTCTTATCCAGACCCCGTCCAGGCGGCGGTTTTCGCAGAATTAGGTGGCGCAGATAATATTACAGCCCACTTGCGAGAAGATCGCCGACATGTGCAAGACCGCGATATCGAGTTATTAAAGCAGACGATAAAAATTCCACTTAATTTTGAAATGGCTTGCACCCCTGAAATGGTCGCATTTGCCAGCAAAATTAGACCTCACGCGGTGACGCTCGTCCCCGAAAAAAGACAAGAGCGTACAACCGAAGGTGGACTAGATTTGAAGTCAGCTTTTCAGGGCCTTAAAGCGGCTGTTGACACGCTGCAGTCTCGGGGAATCCTTGTGTCGTTGTTTGTGGAGCCAACTGAGGAAGCGGTCGAAATTTCTGCAAAAACAGGAGCTAAAGCTTTGGAGTTCCATACCGGAAAATTTTGTCATGAAATCGATGCCGCTGGCTCAACACTCGATAAGTTGAATGTTTTATCTTCACTGGTGAAGGCGAGCAAGGCGGCCGCCAGCGCCGGCCTTCAAAGCCATTTTGGCCACGGGCTTCATTACGGCAATGCCAATTGGCTACAGATGGTTCCTTTTGCAGAGGAGGCTAACATTGGGCATGCCATTGTTGGTCGCGCGATTTTTTGTGGGCTAGAGCAGGCAGTTCGGGAGATGAAAAGCTTATTGAACGACCCAAAAAACTTTCCTGTACCTGGAGAGCGTTACCAAAGATAATGACGACACTGGATAAGAACGTTTTGTTTAAAAAAACGGTTGGTCTTCATGAGATAGACTCTGTGGCCAAACAAATGGCCCGTGTTGTGAGTGCTTCATCGGTAAAACCATTTGTACTTTGGCTTCAAGGCGATCTTGGTGCTGGGAAAACCACGTTCACTGGCGCATTTCTTCATGCGCTGGGACTAGATTCCTCTGTCCCGGTCCTGTCCCCTACCTATACATATATGACAGAGTACCAAACAACACTTGGGCTGTGCGCTCATCTTGACCTATACCGTCTTGTTGAGGGTGATTTGGATTCGCTTGAGTCTTTGTTATCCGGAAGACAATATTCTGGTCTTATTGTTGAGTGGCCGATGAGGGCGGCACTATCGCCATTTATCACGAGGACTCATCAGCTTCATTTTGACTTCTCCACCTCTGAGGATGTTAGAGTCCTAACTGCAGAATCATTTGTCTGATTATTTAAGTTTTCGCTGGTTATAAATTTCAACCGTCACCACTTTTGGTGTAATCAACTGAATGGTCACGCCGTCCGGCGCTGTAGCGGTCACAGGCGCCTCATATCGCCCGGGCCCTTTGCCGGCGACGTCAACAAAAGCGCGAAGCACCTTGGCTGAAACCTTTTCGACTTGATCCTGCGGCGCGCTAACCGTGATGGCTACGCTGGCTGGCTTTGCGGAACTGACCTTGTCTGAATTTATTATCTCGATTGGAACCACTTGGAAATCCTTGCTCAGTTTTTTGGGACCAAGCTGCACCAAAACAGAGATGTCCTTAACGCCGAAATTAATATCTGGAAGGTTTGCGCGGGCAATCGACGAGGCAAATGATTTTGTCTCCTTCAAACCAGAAATGTCTATTGGCTCCGTGCCGATTTCAGTGAGTTTTTGAATGTCTGACTTGGCGCCGGAGACTTCGATTTCATCTGGAGTGGCTTTTGATTCTTCAACCATAAGAAGTGGATCGACCTCGCCAAGTAGCATCGGGCGTACAGGGAGTCTTTTAGTCATCTTCTCTTCAACAACGATATTGATGTAAGGATCGTGGATTGTGATTTTTATCCTATTATCCCAACGCGGAATAAATTCCTTATCCAGTCGGTACCGAAGATTACCGGTTTTATCAGGGGGGACCCGAATAATGGCTAAAATCGGTTTTCCCTGCATGGTGCCAACAAGAGCTCTCGGCCCACGCAGCGTCACATCACGAGATACAATATTCATATCACGCACGGCATATCCGAATGCGACTTCAACTTTAACATCGATTTTTGCATTAACTTCGAGGATTTCTTCGCCCTGTACGATGTACCAGACTAAAGTCGCCAGACCTAGAGCTGCAAATTTGTAGCCCATGTTTGAGAATAAGCGTCCAAGAATTCTGGTTTTCGGCATGCTTAAACCTTCTTCCTGCTGAAATAATCGCCAACCATTGTTTTGAGACGACTTTGAAGTCCAGTTGCTGTCGGTGTTGAGTCACGTTCCGATAGAAGTCTGAGAGCTAGTTCATCACGAAGACTTTTTCCGTCCGCCTTGCGCATGATCTTTCCGCTCTCAACAAGCGCAACACTGGCACCCTCCTCGCTGACCACAATCACTAATGCGTCAGTTTCCTCGCTAATTCCAATGGCGGCGCGGTGCCGTGTTCCCAAGTTGGGGTCGATGCCCTCATCTCTTGTCAGTGGAAGAAAGCAGCCTGCGGCCGCAATCCGTCCTCGCTGCAATATGACAGCGCCGTCGTGAATGGGAGAGCTCGGGTGAAAAATCGACATGAGCAACTCTTTCGAAACTCTCGAATCAATTTGCACTCCTATATCGACGTAGCGACTTAAGATGATTTGGCGTTCAATGACTATTAAAGCACCGATCCGTTTGGCGGCCAACGAAGAGGCTGCGCGACTTATTTCGTCCAAAATCAGAAGTGACGTCGAGGAGTCTTGGCCGACGAAAAATTTGCGCCGACCCATTGTACTCAAGACGTGACGAATGTCGTCTTGGAAAATGATGATTAGAATGATGATGAACGAGCTATAAAATTTGTTCATCATCCAGTTAACGGTAGTTAAGGGGAAAATATTTGAGACTATGAAAAGTCCAACGACGAGTAACATGCCCGTCAATATTTGTGCGGCTCGAGTACCGCGAATAAGTAGCAGTACTTGATAGAAGATGATCGCCATAACCAAGATGTCTAGTGCAGACCACGCCGTAAACTGATTGAAGACATCAATCATGTGGCTGCCTCCTGAAGAATCTTCCTCAATCTAACCAGCGCACTAACGTCGTGGGTGCGAATGAGATCGGCACCTTGCAAAACTGCAGATGATTCGAAGGCTTTTGATAAGCTGTCTCGCTGCGAAAGGTTTTCACCACCAAAAAGTCTAGAAATAAAGCCTTTTCGAGACACCCCAATTGCAATGTTAAAGTCTTTCGCCCAGTCGCTCACCGACGCAAGCAGAGTAAGATTTGCTGCATCTGATTTTCCAAAACCGATGCCTGGGTCAAAGAAAAGTCTTTTTTTCGAAAAACCGGAGCTTACAAGTTCGTCTAATGAGTTTTCAAAAAAACTCAGGACGCGTTTCTTTGCTGCGCCGGGGCTGAGCGGTGTCAGCTGCATGTTTTCAGGGGTGCCGTGCATGTGCGTGGCAATAAATCCAAGGTGAGAATTAATTTTGTTCAGCGTGTTAAGCTCTCCTTCCGAGGGAAGGGGCCCCACGCAATTTATAAATGAAACACCCATCTTAGCCACGCGCTCCATGATTGGGAATTTCCTGGTGTCTACACTCATGCGATCTATGATGTCTCGCGACTGCGCTAACTTAAGGATCGGATCCAATCGGCGCCATTCCTCTTCTAGCGACACCTCCAGAGCTCCAGGTCTCGTCGATTCGGCGCCTACGTCGACAAAATCCGCACCATCCTCCAGCAGTTTAACTGCCCGCTGCAAAGCCTCGTCTGGGGATGTAAAACAGCCACCATCGGAGAAGGAGTCCGGGGTTACATTTAGAATGCCCAAGGTCAGAAATTTCTTTTCTGACGAAACCATAACCGTCCTTAGGTGCCAGCCGGCTGAGGTGCGCTTAAAAGTCCGCCAGAAGAAGAGTCAGACGAGTTTTTTGCCTGGCTGTCTTTGGCTATCTCTGAAGGCTTATTGGCAAGTGCCTCACGAGCCTTTCTTCGAGACTCTTCGTAGCGTGCGCGGTCGTCGGCCGTGATAATACTTTCGCCCTTCAAAATGCGACGGATTTCGTCGCCGTCTATGGTTTCTTTAATAAGCAATGCTTCTGCCAAGACCTCCAGCTGTTCGCGGTGATCTTTGAGAATTCTGAATGCCTGCTTTGCACCGCCAGTCACAAGACGGTGAATTTCGTTATCGACCTCTTCAGCAACGCGTTCGGAGAAGTTTCGCGACTGACTTATCTCGCGACCAAGAAACACTTCATCATTGCCTTTTTTGCCAAGAGCAAGAGGACCTAGTTTTTCACTCATGCCCCAATTGCAAACCATCTTTCTAGCGATGTCGGTTGCCTTATTGATATCGTCTCCAGCACCAGTGGTCAGTCGGTTGAAGATTAGCTCCTCCGCTGCCCTACCCCCCATGGCATACGCAATCATGCCCTCAGCGTACTCTTTAGAAATGGTCAGACGGTCTTCAACGGGCAACATTATGGTTACGCCGAGAGCTTGACCGCGAGGAATGATGCTGATCTTGTGAACGGGATCGACATGACCAACGAGCATGCCGACTAGAGCGTGTCCGGCCTCATGATAGGCGGTGTTTCGTTTTTCTTCTTCATTCATGATTAAGCTGCGTCGCTCTGGTCCCATGAGTACTTTGTCTTTAGCAAGCTCAAAATGCTCCATGCGAACTTCCTTGCAGTCGCCACGCGCAGCGATAAGAGCTGCCTCATTGACGAGATTTTCAAGGTCTGCGCCTGAGAAACCAGGGGTGCCTTGCGCGATAATCGAAAGCTTGACGTCTGGTGCAAGTGGGACTTTCTTGGTGTGTACAGCAAGTATTCCCTCGCGGCCGCGGACGTCTGGCTTAGGCACAACGACGCGACGATCAAAGCGACCCGGTCGTAGAAGAGCCGGATCCAAAACGTCTGGGCGGTTTGTTGCGGCAATGATAATAACGCCGTCATTTCCTTCAAACCCGTCCATTTCAACGAGTAACTGATTAAGAGTTTGTTCCCGTTCATCGTGACCACCACCAAGCCCGGCTCCGCGATGACGTCCGACAGCATCAATCTCATCAATAAAGACGATGCAGGGCGCATGACGCTTGGCTTGTTCAAACAGGTCACGAACGCGGCTAGCTCCAACGCCCACGAACATCTCCACGAAGTCTGATCCGGAGATACTAAAGAATGGCACACCTGCTTCGCCTGCAATGGCTTTGGCAAGAATAGTTTTACCTGTGCCAGGAGAGCCTATCAAAAGCACGCCTTTGGGAATCCGCCCGCCAAGTCGCGTGAATTTTTTTGGATCCTTCAGAAAGTCAATTATCTCCTCGAGCTCCTGCTTGGCTTCATCAATACCGGAGATGTCTTTGAAAGTAATTTTCGGTTGGCTGTCCGTTAACATCTTGGCACGGCTCTTTCCAAAGCTCATGGCCTTGCCACCTCCCGCTTGCACCTGACGCATGAGGAAAATAAATAGCAGTAGAAGAAGCAGCATTGGAATGCTGTTTATGAGAAGGGCTTTCCACCAACTACTTTCTTCCGTTGGCTCATAGTTGACGCTGATGCCAGATGCCTGAAGGTCTTTTCGCAAATCAGAGTCTGCCGGTCCAAATGTTCTAAAAGTGCTTTTATCGGTACGAACGCCGGAAATCATGTTTTCGCGGAACGTCACCTCGACGACTTTGTTTGGATCGCCAGCTGGTAGTTTTACCGCTTCTGAAAACTCAGAAAATTTTATGAACTTTTCTTCCTCAACCGGTTTGAAAAGTAAATGCATCAAGAAAAATCCAAACACCAGTACGAGTAAAACGACCGTCATTCTTTGTGTTGGTTGTTTGGGGTTCAATTTTGCCATGTCCATGATCTCCTGATATCGAGCTAATCCTCTTCTAAGATATTTTGTCACAAATTCTTTGAAGTGCTACTCGGCAAAAATGCCCCAGTAGAAATGGAAAAATACATGATTTTTCGCTGAAAAAATACTATTTGCGGTAGCTGATGCGCATTTCTGAACGGGAAAGGCTTAGATTTTTATTTTCTGGCAACTGAAACGTCCGCCCTTCCCCGTCCAGGCCACTAGATATGCGGTAAATTGCCGAGGCAATCTGATAAATAACCTGCCGTGGCACCGGTGAACGGGCGCCGTAGTGGGAGCTGATAAAATCGTGCACTTGTTTGCACAATGCCTCTCTTGCGGAGTCCGCTAATTGAGTCATTGAGATAGCGTCATGAACCTCTGCGCCACCTGGCTGCTCCGTCTTTTTGATCGCAAGAAAGCTCGCCCCAAGCCTTTTTGAAGCTCCAGGAAACAATGCCTCAAGGTGAGGCAAAATCGTCTGCCGAATCTGATTTCTTGCGTAAATGCTGAGCTCATTTGAAGAGTCCTCGCGCCAAGTGTGTCCCACGTCTTTAAGGCTTTGACGGATCATATCTCTAGATACCTCAAGCCAAGGTCTAAATACCTTGCCCCCCCAAAAGCCCATTCCAGCGGCATTTTCAAGAGACGTGCCGCGAGCCAATCGCATTAAAACGTTTTCCGCCAGATCATCAGCATTATGGGCGAGTGCGACAATAAAGCCCTTATCAATGTAGTCAGATTGAATTTCGCGGCGAAAATCCCGTGCCTTTTCTTGCACGCCCGCGCCTTTTGCAAGTTGAGCGTGAAAGACGTCTAGCGCGATATTTTCAGCAGCACAAATCGATCGAACAAAGGCCTCGTCACCATCACTTTCAGCCCCGCGCAGGCCGAAATTGATATGGAAAATGACCAAATCAGAAATTTTTTTTTGTTTGAGAAAAGACGAAAAAACATGAAAAAGACCAATAGAATCAGCGCCTCCGGACACGCCTAGCGCAAACCTCTGATTTTCCAGGGAAAAGCCTCGTAATTTGTGTTCTGCTATAGACCACAACCCTTGAAAATTATTTGAAAAACTGGCCAATCCCAAGACCTCTCTGGGAAGTTTCCCGATTTTTGTCAAAAGCAAAAAAAATTTTAAAGTTTTTACCAAATCCCTCGATCAGCCCTTTGCAAGATCCACGGTGGAGCTTGCTGCTGTGCACAGAGTGCCCAGTAAAAAAAATGAATTCAAGGAGGATTTATCATGGGAATGCGTATTAGAACTAACGTGCCTGCCTTAACCGCTCAACGTTTCATGTCTGACAACAAAGAGGCATTAAACAAGAGCATGGAACGACTCTCGTCGGGTTACCGAATCAACAAGTCTGCAGATGACGCTGCAGGTCTTGCCATCTCTGAAAGCCTCAGAGGCAAGATCCGCGGACTAAACGTGGCAAAAAGAAATGCCAACGATGCAGTTTCGATGGTTCAGGTTGCCGAAGGAAGTATGAACGAGATGACAAACATCTTGATTCGTCTTCGCGAACTCACTGTGCAGTCTTCTACCGATACTCTCGGTGATCGTGAGCGCTCATTCCTAAACCGGGAATTTGTTCAGCTTGCAGATGAAATTGATCGTATCGGAAACTCTACTGAGTTTAACGGCATCAAGATCTTCGATAAGGATTCTGACCGTGATCAATTTGTTATCCAAGTTGGTACCAACGGAACACTTCCAGAGCAGAACACCGATACGATTGCCATCAGCCTTGCAGGGCTTAAGTTCAATACCGAAGATCTCGGTCTTGGCAAAGGTTCTGAAATTGGTGGTATCGACGGTGATGACAGCCCATCCTTGGAAGCCATCTCATCCAAACTAAACACAATTGACGAAGCACTCAACAAGATCGCGAGCGAGCGTGCGACGCTGGGTTCAGTTCAGAGCCGTTTAGGTAGCGCTCTGTCAAACCTCTCGATCAACGTTGAAAACATGGAAACTGCGAAGAGCCGCATCAAAGACGTAGACTTTGCTTCGGAAACCGCTGAACTGACCCAGAGTCGTATTTTGACTCAGTCCACAACAGCCGTTCTCCAACAAGCAAACGTTGCTCCTGAGCAAGCACTTGCACTGCTTCGTTAATTGATTTGGTTTATGAGTTGAATTGTCCACGAACAGACGGGCCATGGTGGACCTGTCTGTCCCAACACCAAGGAGGTTTTTGTCATGGGAATCAGAATTAAGACCAATATAGAGTCTTTGGTCGCTCAAAGGCGGGTTAGTGAAAGCCGCCGAGCTCTCGGAGACTCGTATGAAAAACTGGCGAGTGGTCAACGCGTTAACAAATCGGCTGACGATGCCGCAGGACTTGCAGTTAGTGAGCGTATCCGCGCGAAGGCAAGAAGCTTGGAAGTTGCCAAGCGAAATGCTAACGACGGTATCTCCTATATCCAAGTAGCGGAAGGTGGCCTGAACGAGACGACCAACATTGTTGTTCGTATGCGTGAGCTTGCAGCACAGGCAGCGTCCGACACCATCGGTAACCGCGAGCGTGAGTTTCTTAATAAGGAATTTACACAGTTGCGCACTGAAGTGGGCCGTATTATGGACTCAACTGAGTTCAACGGTACGAAGGTCTTGCAGGTTGATGACCAAAAGCCAATGCGTATCTTTGTTGGCGCAAACTACCGCGGAAATGACTCTGAAGGTAACGCTCCAGACATTGACCCTGAGAGTGATCCAGACATCCTTACGGTCGACCTGAAGGATTTGGCTACATTTAGAGAGGCAATGGACTCCATTCTTGATCCAGAGCTTTCGATTGTATCGCCAGATGCCGAAGGTGGTGCTGCTGACCTCGGTCCGTCCGGCACAAACGATATCTTTAACCGTTTGGATACAGCTCTTGACTCGATGGCGTCCTACCGCGCCGTCCTCGGTTCTGTTCAGTCTCGTTTGAACTCAAGTATCACAAATATTGAAGTCACAAACGAGAACTTGCAAGCTGCTCAAAGCCGAATCCGTGACGTAGACTACGCAGCGGAAACAGCTAAGCTAGCCACAAACAGAATCCTGACTCAAGCAGGTGTCTCTGTGTTGACTCAAGCGAACATGAACAGCGACTTTGCGCTGCAACTGCTTCGCGGCTAATCGGTTACGTGTTTACCTCTATCTTAGACCCACGCTGGATCTCAGCGTGGGTTTTTTAATTTATTGATGCGATCTGCTAATAGACGACCTGCCTCACCAGCCTCTGAAACTGTGATGGCGTCGCCAAAGCTTGCGCGCAAGACGTTGGCCTGGACTTCGACAGGTAGACCAAGTGCCTTCGGCACGTGACTAAAACGCTCGCCTCCAGCGCCAATACAGGACGAACCGCGATTAATACAAAGATCAGGCGCTGCCGCTAAAACGGTTGGGGCGTCGAGGTCTGGAATGTAAAAATTAACAATACCCGGGGCATGGTTATTCAGAGGAACTGTCAGGCGAAAATCAAGTCCCCCGTAGCGTAAAGCTTCGACGAAAAATCTCGCGCAAAGATCCATGTGTCGGACGCGTGAATCTCGGCAGGCATTGTGGAGAGAAATGGCTTTAGCTGCGCCGACGATACCAGTCATATTGACCGTCCCTGGGCGAAGTCCCCGTTCTTGGCTCCCGCCGTGATAAGGAGGCATTACTCGCGTTGACAGATCGTTATCGCCAAGCACAAGGACCCCAAGTCCTTTGGGCCCATAAACCTTGTGAGCTGATATGACATAACTTCCAAATAACCCTGAAGCAAAATCGACACTCTCACGAACAAAACCCTGAACGCCGTCACAGTGAAAAAAGGCTTCATACGACTTGCAGAGTTTAGCTATGTCTTCGACTTGATGCCTAGCCGGCACTTCATTATTGACGTGCATGATACAAACAAGAGTGGGCGTATTTTTGCTCTTAGAAAGAAGTTTTTCTAAGGCTTCTAGATTTGTTGAGCCGTCAGATAGAGCCGGTATTTCTTCGCTGGTCACACCCTCTAATTCGGTTAGAGCTTGGGCGGTATCAAATATACTTTTGTGCTCGGTCGCTCCATATAAGATGCGGCAACCCCGGCCGCGGTATCTCAGGGCAAAACCCCAAAGAACCATGTTGTTGGCTTCCGCCGCGCCAGAGGTAAATATAATCTCGCTAGTCTTTGCGCCGAGAGCTAAAGCAACATTCTGTCGCGCAGATTCCACGACTTCAAAGGCAGCGTGACCGAGGTTATGGTGCTCGGCTGAGGGGTTGCCGAAGTTACCAGACTTGATGAAGTCGATCATGACGGAAGAAACGTCAGAAGAAAGAGGCGTTGTTCCGCAGTGATCGAGGTACAGCATGCGAAGTAGGTCCTTAGCTTAAGGCAAACATCCTGTCGAGGGCTGCCATAGAGTCCTGCGCGATGTCTTTGGTGACGCTAATTTGATTTAATTTGCGTCCAGCTTTTAGACCATCAAGGACCCATGCAAGATTGCGCAATGAGATGCGATTCATCGTACCACAGAGGCATGTAAAAGGATTAAGACTCGTAATTGTTTTGTCCGGGTGCTGAGCGGCGAGTCTTTCGACCAGATGTTTTTCTGTGCCAATCGCCCATTTGCTTCCCGGACTAGAAGCTTCCACGGTTTTAATTATGTAGTCTGTCGATCCTGAAAGGTCAGAAACATCGACGATCTCCATTGCGCACTCTGGGTGCACCAGAATTTTTGTCTCAGGAGATGTCTCGCGAATCTTTTTGACCTGATGAACAGTAAACAGAGCATGAACAGGACAGTGTCCCTTCCAAAGCCAGATTTTTCGAGAGTGAATAACGTCGGGAGCGTGCCCGCCCAGGGGTTTTTTGGGATCCCAAAGAAGCATGTCTTTTGTTGGGTCAAAGCCAAGGCCCTTGGCAATATTTCGTCCAAGATGTTGGTCCGGGAAAAAAAACACATGCTTTCCCTTGCTTAGAGCCCACGTGATAACCGCTTTTGCGTTGGACGATGTGCAGATAATCCCACCGTGTTTACCTACGAAAGCTTTTAGAGCGGCAGACGAATTGATGTAGGTGACAGGTATGATGTCCGAGGCGCCGGCTCTTGTCGCCTCACGCCAGCTGTCGGTCACATCTCTAGCTTCAGCCATGTCGGCCATGTCACAGCCAGCACCTAAGTCAGGCAACGAAACGAAACGCTCACCACCGGTGAGGATGTCAGCCGTCTCAGCCATAAAGTGGACGCCACAAAAAATAATATTTTTAGCTTTTGAATCTCGAGCAATGCGAGCAAGCTTTAAACTATCTCCGGTATAGTCAGCGTGTTGTATAACCTCGTCACGTTGATAGTGATGACCCAAAATGATGGTGTCGTCACCCAGCTCTGCTTTAAGTCTGCGAACATACGCGTGAGCCTCGGCATCACTCATGTCGGCAATTTGACTTGGTATCGGCTCTTGCTGCAGCAAAGGCAACCCCCTAAAAACGATGTCTTAACACCATGGTCGGCGCCTCGTGTTTTAT
>JBIIGV010000032.1:0-25925 GCA_044236265.1 Oligoflexales bacterium | reverse complement strand
GACGGTCAATATCGCTGGAATGGTAACGATGGTTCTGGGCATGTACCTCATGGGGCGATAATGAGCGGACAATTATTTAGATTTTAAGTCAGCTGATATGGCAGCCAATCTGCGGATGCATGTGTAGGCTGATCCAGCTGCGATAAACCAAAGCGTCGGACCCATAATTGAATATGCAACAGGCGAGCCATCGAATTGTGTGTAAATCATAGCCGTAGCTCCAGGGATCAACGCACACGCGATAGAAACCGCGATACACAAGAACATGCGTTGCTGTTTTGCCATCGGTCCAAGGAAGCTTTGGGGGGCTCCGGAACATTTACCAATCGCACGGATATAGGCGGTCATCATGGCAAATAGAGCAGCGTAAAATCCGGCCGTCGGTGAGCTATTAATGCTGAAGCCGCAGCCGATCAAAATTGCACAGTCGCTCACGCGATCGGGGGCGTCGTTAAATATCTCTCCCAGTGGATTTGGTTTGGCTAGAATGAGGGCCACCATGCCGTCAAACATATTGGCCAGTAGTCTCAGGAATACGAAAACTGCACCTACTATAAACAGTATCGCGTGATGCTCATCGCTCCAAGAGGTGGCAGCGTAGCATAATCCAGATACAATTCCCGCAATCATACCGAAGATAGATATTGAATTTGGACCTGCCCCCATGTTTGCCAGCCAGCTTGCGATCTTTTTTGATAGCTGATGTTCGCGCGCTGGGATTGGGCGGCGATCGCCGACTTTAGTGGGTTGCTGGTTCATTTTCGATTCGTCCTTAAATTGAAAATTTCAAGTCCAACTGGGAAATTCGCCTTCAGATGCAAGATTTGTCATGGTCGTTTCGATCGTTTCCATGAATGCTTCTTTGCTTCCATTCCAGAAAACCTTTTCACCGATCATCACGTCACAGAAAAAAGGAACGAATACGGCTTCACCTTTGGGCAACGACTTTCCAAGCCCATGCAAAAAGACTGGATACACCGGAACATTTGGGAATTTTTCTGCAATGAAGGCTAGTCCAGATTTGAATTTGCTGAGTTTCTCTGGCTCGCCACGGCTGCCCTCTGGAAATAGAATCAGAATTTCGTTGCGATGCAGAGCATCCAACGCCGGGCGGAGTCGTTCGTCGAGAGGAGTGCTTTTTTCGGTTCGAGTTAGTGGGATAATTCCCATAATGCTTTGTGAAAACCAGGCTATCAAACGATTCTTTAAAAAATAATCAGCCGCGGCCACGGGGCGAGTTTTGTGCAGAGTTTTCAATGGCACAAGAGTCATCAATACGGCTGTGTCCAGATGGCTGTTGTGATTGGCGACAATAATTGCAGGACCGGTAGTCGGAAGTTCACTTTGTCGTCGCACATTCAGTCCAATCACGATCAGGATGATGGGGCGTACGATAAGCGAGAAGAACAGGAGCTGTAGGAATCGATTCATAGGTCGAGCTCGTATTAATACTTCAAGAAGTAAATATAGTGAAAGAAGAGGGGGACCGTGAAGTAGAGGCTGTCAATGCGGTCTAGAATGCCTCCATGACCCGGCAGGAGCTGTCCGCTATCTTTTAGGCCTACGTCACGCTTCAGGGCGGAAATCGTGACATCGCCAACGAAACCAAACAGTCCAATCATAAGCCCAGCGGTACAGGATTCCCGAATGTTCATCGGGGTAAGGTAGGGCCCTAGAAAGTACGAAATCACTGTTGTCGTTAAGACGCCTCCAATGAGCCCCTGATAAGTCTTGTTCGGGCTGACTGTTGGGACGACCTTGTGTTTGCCAAATGACTTTCCCCAAATGTATTGAGCAACATCATTAAATTGGGTCAAAAACGTCACAAAAAGGACGAGGCCCACACCTCCGCCATTTGGGTTTTTTTCATTTGGTAATACGAGGAGGTAAGCAATGTGGCTTAGACAGAAAACAGTGGTCATCAGCCCCCAGTGGATGGTTCCAATTGCTTGGAGATATCCTTTGGTTTCCCCAATCAGAATGACGCGCATCGGGATGAACAGGAACATATAGACTGGGATGAAAATAATAAATAGTCCGTACCACGATGTTCCAACCCAATAGTATTGAGCGATGATGCTGAGATAAGCCCAGAAAATCACGCGACGATCGGCTCTGCGTGTGGGGATCATGGAAAAATATTCTTTTAAAGCCAGAAAACTGACAAAGCCAAAGAATGCTACCGCGTAATTAGTTGGAGCCGACATTGCGACTGCAAAAATCCCGACGATGATCCACCAAGTTTTTATCCGCAGAACCAACTCTTCGTATTTGCCAGTTGGCTTAAAGTGCCGGAGCAAGCCGGTAACGATCGTTGCCAATATCAAAATAGCGACGATACCGCCCAGAATGTTCTGAACATGTGGATGGAGAGTGGTCATGGGTACAATCCTAAATGTGAATAGATACAGGTCATTATAACACGTATTGCGTTAATTTTGATCTGACAGCCATTCAACCGAGAGCGTGCACTTTAAAGGCGAACTTATTAGAGCCAAATATCAAGGGTTGCTATGAAGCTGCGTCCTGGTTCATTCACGCCTGAACCGAGGACACGGTAGTCCTCATTGAGGATATTGTCCAAAGCAAGTGTAATGCGCGTATCCTTCGCCATGATTGTTCCTGCGCGGAGACTGTAGGTCTTGTAGCCAGCACTTCCGCCTGGAGGTATGCGTTGGTCGTCTAGTCGGTCAGAAGCTGAGAGCCTGTCCTGGCGTCTAACGAGCGTATACAGACCCTCTACCCAATTTGTGCGTTCAGACCACTCATAGCGAGCATTCAGATTTAGAGTCGCGGGCATGACCCGACTCATAGGTTCTTTTTTCTTTTCGATGGTCGAGGTCGGGTAGGCTTCGAGTTCACCCCACTGAAAGGTGTAGTTTCCTCCACCAACAATATTTGGAGAGAATCGATAGAAGCTATCGAGCTCGACTCCTTGAACATAACCTTTGCCAGCATTTTTCTTGGTGACTGTTCTGGATCCGTCGGAGTTGATATCGCCAGTCGGGGTGCGAATGATCATGTTTTCGATATTGGTTTTGAATAGCCAGATTTCAGCCATCCAATTATTGACGTCGCCGATCTTCGAGCCCAATTCGTAGGAAAGATATCGTTCTGGCTTTAAGTCCGGCGCTGGAAGTTCCAACTCACTGGATCTGGCAATATCAAATCTTGTGAGATCAGATAAGTTTGGTGCACGAAACCCTTGCGAGACCCCTGCAAAAAGTTTACCACCAATAGCGGGAGCGACATCGTAAGCACCTTTGATCGTGCCCACTGTTGCAGAGTAATCTCGACTTAAAGTTGTTGCTGCCTTGGTTGCTGGATCTTCGTAACGATCGACTTTAGCTTTGTTTGAGTTTTGGCGAAGGCCTGTGGTAAGTGCTAAGGAGTTTGTTACCGAATATTGATTTTGCACATAAATGCCTAGACTTTCGTACGTTGAATTATCTCCGATTGGTCCTTGAATTGACTTTGATTTAAATGAGCCGTCCTTGTTGTAGTTCAGTTTTTCTGAGTCAACCAGGTCTCGATATGACTCGACGCCAAATGTCCAAAGTCCGGTCTCCCCAAAAGATTGCATTTGAACGGAGGCTCCTGGCGTGTGAACGATGAAGCCTTGTTCGGTTTTGGTGGAATTGGATGAGATGCGCGTTTCGGTCTCCGCTTGGCGCTGATAGGATAGAATCGTTTCCACATTAGTTAAAAAACCTGACTCAAAAGTGTGCTTGTGCTTCGCATAGGCCAGCTCGGTTTCCTGGTCAAGGGAACGCTTTAGGTCAGAGCCCACTTTTGCACCGCGGAAACTCTTCCCGAAAATAGTGGAGTGAGTTCTCCAGATGTCATCCTGCTCTCCTTTTCTCCAGACAAGAGTAACTTTATCTTTGACGCCAATATTGCCTTGGGCTTTAACGTCAAACGCGAGTTCTTCATAACCGGTTTTTGGTTGAAGGCCAGTTTTCGCTCCAGCTCGCACATCACCAAATACCTTTTTTGTACCGCCAAGCGAGATGCCAAAGTCTTTGCCCGATCGACCGGTGACTTGAACACGCTGGATGCGACTGGAGTCAGCGCTTCCGTAACGATACAGCAGTCGGCCATTTACGGGATTTGCATCGGCTTTCGCCAGTAGGTCTGGAGTGAGGACGTTGATGGTACCACCGATCGCGTCGGATCCGTACAAAACCGAGGATGGACCTTTGAGCACGTCTAAACGGTCAATACTGAAGAGGTCAACGGTGTTCCAATACTGGTTTGGGCCATCGCGCATAACGGAGTTGTTAAATCGAACGCCGTCAATCAGCAGCAGATTGCGAAAGCCAGTGAAGCCGCGAATAAAGGGTGAGCCTTGGCCTTGAGACGTCTTTTGTAACAAGATCCCTGATTCTTGGCGGAGTGCGTCGGGGACAGTTGCAGATTGTCTTTTTGAGATCATCTCAGTCTGTGGAATCGTTTTAATACTCTGAGGGATCTTCTTTGCATCAAGAGGGCTTCTGGTCGCAGTAACCGAGAGTTCCAACACTTCATCTGGCTTGGCTTCAGATGGGGCTAGACCAAATCCACCGGAAATATCTGTCGGTATTTCTATCGTGGTTTCTTCGGCCAAAGAATTGGTAGCAGCTAAAATTGCACACAAAAAAAGATGAGAAGACCTCATACCACGCTCCGTTTAAAACCATGTTGAACGACTTACATGAATTATACAGGAGATGGTCTTGGTGTCTAACCTTTGATGATTTTTAGGTGCAGGCGTTTCATGGTTGGGAAGTCGTCGAAATCAAGAGCAATTCCTGCGAGAAACTCACTTTCAGTGAGTTTTTTTAAACGGACATCTTTTGCCATGCTGTTTTCATTGCCGCCCGTGGCTTTAACAAGGCTCCAGAGTTTTTCACGCATTTCGTCAAGCGTGATGGGGCTTGACACTCCTGGGAACAATTTTTGAGAAAGGTCCAGAGCCTCTTTCAGCAGCATCTCAGCCTCGTCCCTGTGGGCTTGCACATGACTATTGCTCGGCAAACGATAAGCGCCTCCGAGTGTATTAATGACCACGTTCAATATCCACTTCTGACGAATAATTGGTCTGATGTCATCATGCCAAGATGAGTTGGGAAATGCTCGAAGGACGTCTAGTTCGGTTTTAGTGGGTTTATTTTGAGAGTTTCCCCACGGTCCCCACGCTGTGATCGTATCCTTGGAAAAAATCTTTAAATCTCCACTCTCATCAATTGTGCTGCCAATGGTGGTCATACCAATCCTGACGGGTCGACCATTCAGATTCCGAGCCTGTCTCTCAACAATTGGCCATACGTAACCATTGCACATGACAACAAATGGTACTTCGATGGGCCAATGATTTGCTTGCTCTTCTAATGCAGCTTCGAGATCAAACGCTTTGGTGCAAAACAAAACCGCGCCCGGAGGTGACTGATAAAGGGGGGCTACAAATGTTTCGAGCGCTCGACCCAATGCGCCAAGACCAACAATTCCCACATTTGAGATTTGGTGAGTCATACCCCGCGCCTATTGGTTCGTTTTTGTGGCCACAAGGTTTAAAAGTGCTTTATGAGGATCTGCAAATTTTGCAAGACCGTCGCGCATCAGATCTACTTCCAATTGGTTCCAGTCAATCTTTGTCAGAAGTTCATCAACAACTTGTTTGGGCGGTAACGTATCGATTGTTCGTGAAAATGTTTCGGTGCTTTTGGCAACAGCGTCATTGGTCTGAGGAGGGTTCGTTTGAATATCACTACCTGCTAGAGCTGCGACGTACTTCCATGGCTTATCTGATGGGCTTTTGGTTCCTGTGCTGGCAAAAATGATTTCCTGACGCAGAGGAGTGTTCTTTCCCGACCAGAACTTCTGGTTTTCCAACCAGAGAAGCTTCGCATTTAAGATGCCAGCTAGTCCTTGTGCTTCTTGGGTTAAGTCTGAATATTTTGCCGCGGTATAGACATCGATTCTTGAGACAAAAATACTATAGACGCTTTTAAATGTTTCCATGCTCGGGCGTCTTTGCGCGCCTCTCCACACGGCATCTCGTGCTTGTTCATACTGGCGCTTCGAAAATATCAGGGTCACGTTTAGCGGTATCGATGCCGCGGCTAGTTGCTCCAACGATGCTAATCCGGCTGGAGTTGCAGGTACCTTGATCATGCGGTTCGGATGGTTTTTCGACCAAGCGATACCTAGTTCAACGTATTTTTTGGCGCGTTGTTCGACGGACATCGGATTTGACGAGTCTTCAAGGAGAGGGTCGAGCTCAAAGCTTACGTATCCGTCATCGCCCTTTGTGGAATTGAAGATTGGGCGAAACACTGTTTCAGCCTCGCTAACAAGATAGTCGGTCATGAGCCAAGCAGCGGTCTCTGGGTTGTGACCTGATTTAGTAAGACTTAGTAGCTTCTCATCAAAGCGACCTGTTTTTATCAAGTCCGCGATGATGATGGGATTACTGGTGGCACCCGTAGCACCCATGGCAAAATTAGAGGACACTAGCGTCGGATCGACGCTATCCAGCCAAAGACGAGTGCCGGACTTGATAAGTGATCGAATACTTGCGCTCATGTCATTAAACCCACAAAGAGAATGGTCAAATTCAAATACGCTTAATGCTTATGCATAGCACATCCGCTACCGCATTGGTGCGGTTTTTCTTCTTGCCCACCAAGAGGCCGATCTGATGGTCCGACGGGTGCTGTTTGACCGGATTTTGAGACAAATGGGCTAGGGCTCTTCACTACGGCTGCCACAGGGACAATTTGCTTGGACAAGCTACAGGAAGACTTTGAACAGCCGGGTCCTTGCTTGGGTGGTGATTCGGCCATTTTATGCTGAATATCGAAGGTCTGGTCACAAGTTGAACAACGGTAGCTATAGATAGGCATCGTGATTAATCCTTGGTGAAAACATTCGGAAATAAATCTATCATGAAGACTGTTAATAAGCAGCGAACGCGTTGACTTTCTCAGTCGTTACAGCTATTTCAGCCGTGTCTGTGGGTAGCTTGGCGCAAACTTCTTGTTAGGTGAGATACCATGCGAGTCCTGGTCATTGGTTCTGGTGGTCGCGAGCATGCTTTGGCTTGGAAGCTGAGGCAATCGCCCCTTTGCCAAGAGCTCTATGTTTGGCCTGGCAATATCTGTAGCCAGCGTGTGGGTAAGCGCCTAGATCTTCCAGAAAATGCAAATTATGAGCATTTAGCTGCGTCGGCTCTCGAGGCTAAGATCGACTTGGTCGTCGTGGGCCCCGAGGGACCTTTATCGTCCGGAATCGCCGATATTTTAACGGCTCGAGGACTAAAGGTTTTTGGACCGACACAAAAGGCGGCCCAATTAGAAAGCTCCAAAGTCTTCGCTAAGCGCATCATGATGGAGGCGGGTATCCCGACCGCTGCGTTTGAAGTCGCTGCATCTAAAGACGAGTGTTACGACCGCGCGATACAAATTTTAAATCGTGA
This sequence comes from Oligoflexales bacterium, assembly GCA_044236265.1. Classification (GTDB taxonomy): domain Bacteria; phylum Bdellovibrionota_B; class Oligoflexia; order Oligoflexales; family RGVZ01; genus CAMDKS01. The sequence goes on along the minus strand of JBIIGV010000032.1, from coordinate 18,469 downwards.
TGGCGGTGTGGTGTTGAAGGCGAGTGGACTTGCCAGCGGCAAGGGTGTTTTCGTCTGTCACAATGAAGATGACGTTAACAAAGGGCTCAACCGTTTATTTGAACCAACGATGAGGGCGGCATCAGATCAAATCGTTGTTGAGGAAATGTTATTTGGGCGCGAGGTCAGCTTTTTTTGTTTCTTGGGTAAGGGCGGCGTTTCGCGCATCGGCTTTGCAGTTGATCATAAGCGTCTTCGTGCCGGAGACAAGGGACCTAACACAGGCGGCATGGGGTGTTACACTCCGGTGCCGTGGTTACCTGGAGACGCAGCCGAGCAGGTTGATTCGCTGATTGTGGAGCCATTACTAAAGACTCTTTCGAAAAATGGAATTGAATACACTGGATGCCTTTATGTCGGACTTATGTGGTCGGACAAAGGGCCGTCAGTTGTTGAATTCAACGTCCGCTTAGGTGACCCCGAAGCGCAAGTTCTAGCACTGTCGGACCGTACGGATTGGTTGCCGATCATGGCGGCCAAAGTCGGTACAGTTACCAAACGAGAGACGCATTATCAATCACCCTTGCCTGTCATTGGTTATGTGATGGCATCAAGCGGGTATCCCTTCGGTGAACAGCCAGATGTCGATCAAGTATTACCTTTGGATCTGATCGAAGATACGTCCGATGGAGCGATGGTGTTTTGCGCAAGCGTAAAGTCGGCGTCATCGGGGATTAAGACGGGGAGTGGACGAGTTTTTTTGATTGCAGCGTCTGGACAAACCTTTAATGCGGCAAAAGATAAGGCTTTAGGTCGGATCGGGAAAATTAGTGGGCTGTGGCCCCAGGCCCAATGGCGTAGTGACATTGGACAGTCAGTGCTTCAATACGAGGATGCTGTGCAGTCTTCGGTCGTGCGCTGTCCGATTATTCTTGGGAGTTCGTCGCCTCGTCGCCGGGAACTTCTAGGTCACCTTGGTCTTAATTTTACAGTCATGAAACCAATGACCGAGGAAACTCCTCGTCAAGGCGAGTCTGCTGCCGATTATGTTGCGCGTAACGCGCACGAAAAAAATGAGTGGATTTGTGAGCAAGTAGCAGCGTCCCATCCTCAGGGGATTGTGGTTATCAGTGCCGATACGATTGTCGTGATTGATGGCAAGATATTGGAAAAGCCACTATCTCCGGCCGATGCGAAAGGAATGCTCTCACAACTCAGCGGTCGGCTGCATACCGTGTTGACGGCTGTGAGAATTGCATCCGTCAACCCTTCAGGCATCCAAAAACACAAGGAATTTACGGTGGCAACCGATGTGCTTATAAAGAAACTATCCGGAAAAGAGATGGATGGTTACATTGCAACGGGCGAGCCATTTGATAAAGCCGGAGGCTACGCGGCACAGGGTCTTGGTAGTTTTATGGTGCAGGAAGTGAGAGGATCATTTTCCAACGTCGTTGGTTTGCCGCTTGCTGAAGTGGCAGAAAGTCTGCAGGCTGACTTTGGAATACCTCTATGGCGCGACCGTTGACCGGATTTTGTTAAAAGCGACCTGAACGCATAATGGACACGACAATATAAATTGCCAGCAATCCGGCAACCACAAATCCCCCTGTTCCGACGACGCCTAGTTTTGCCTCCGTAGATGCCGAAGCATAGCTTAGTATCGATGATCCAATTAATAGAGCGCCGAGGATGACGGCTACTGATAGACGGCTTCCCGTGCGGTCAATGGACCGAGTGAGTCTAAGGACATCTGGAGTGTTGACGTTGATTTTTAATTGCCCATCCAAGGCTGCGTTGAGCAGTCGTCTTGTTTGAAATGGAGCATGTCGCAAAAGATTTGCGACGTCACGACCGATCGCAAGAGCTTGATCTTGGAACTTCTTCGGTGAATAGAGTTCCGTCATGATGTCGCCCGCAAATTCTGAAACTAACGCCATAATGTCGAAGTCGGGGTCAAGCCTCATGCCAACCCCCTCAAACGTAGACATACTTTTTACGAAGACAATCAAATCCTGAGGGAATGGTGTGTTGTGTTTGGCTGCGATACGTGCCAGATCCCAAAGTCTGGCTCCGCTTTGGGTTTGCTTGAGATTTAGACCAACAAATGGTGACAGTGCATTGGCAACTTCATGCTGAAATTTGAAAATATCGAAGTTAGCAGCAGGATCTGCAATCTCAAGGTAATGATTGACCATGCCCTCAAAGTCTTCTTTTGCAAGGCAAAGCAGTAGACCTGCGAGATTCTCCCGGACTCGAGCGCTCAGGCGAATCACGGATCCGAAGTCGAGAAGGCCAATTTCGGAGTCTTTCATTGCGAGAATGTTTCCAGGATGGAGATCACCGTGGAAAAAACCGTCAATAAACACCATTTTTAGAAACATACCCATACCGCGATGCATCAAGAGTGACACATCAATCCCTGCTGCCAGTAGTTGCTCTCGACCGTCAGCAGGCAAACCATCCACGTGAGACAACGTGAGAATTTTAGAGGTGGTTAATTCCCAAAACACCTCAGGAAAGTGAACATGGGGTACATCGCTGAAGTTTGCTGCCATTTTGGACATGCTGCCAGCTTCGCGAATAAAGTCCAATTCACTGATGAGTGAATCCGCCAGGGCTTGAACCATGGATGATGGTCTAAGAAATCGGCTCTCTGGAATATAGCGCTCCATGAGTTCCGCAATGGTGAGCATGAGATCAAGATCAGTTTCAATCAGCTGTTTGATCCCCGGTCTTTGAATTTTGACGACCACTTTGGTCCCGTCGTGAAGGATTGCTGAATGCACCTGCGCAATACTTCCGGCGGCGAGTGGCTGGGGATCGATTGACTTGAATTTAGCCATTTTTGCTTGGCCTAAATCCTCAGTCAGGCGAGACTTGATCACGTCATAAGGAAGGGTTTCAACCTTGTTGTGTAACCGGCGTAGCTCCTCGGTTATCTCTTTTGGTATTAAGTCTTCCCGCACGGCCAGAACTTGACCTAATTTAACGAATGCAGGTCCAAGCTCCTCGAAGGCTTTTCGCAAGCGTGTGGGTATGCCCTCGATCTTGGCGTGAGCACCGGTCCCAATCGGCTCGGCACTCGATGAAATGGAAGTGGCTTCTTCGAGCTCTCGCTCACTCAAGACCTTTCGCATTTCCATTCGTTCCAAAAATGTCCAATAACCGTGTCGCGCGAACACATTCACTATTTGAGCAAAGCGCCCCATATTGCGAATTTGTCGTCTTAGTGGAATGTTTAGCGGAATTTTTTCCATAGCAAGATATCCTGGCGCGTATTCGGCTAGTTTGCAATTAATCCACTATGACGTAGCAAGGCTTTTGTACTTGGCTCACGCCCTCGAAACTTTTTAAACACGTCCATTGGGTGTTCTCCGCCGCCAAGGGAGAGTACCGTCTGGCGATAGCGAAGTCCTGTCTCGCGGAGTGCTTGTTCCTTATCTAGCCCGACCTCCTCAAAGGCGGCAAACGCGTCGGCACTTAAAACCTCGGCCCATTTGTAGCTATAGTAGCCGGCGGAATAACCTCCTGCGAAGATGTGGCCGAAGGCGCATAAAAATCGATTTTCCGGACGCGGCGGTAAAATGCTGGTGCGTTTTGCAATGCGATTAAATACGTCGTGAGGCGTTTCACTGCCGCCGACTTTGAATTTGTGATGTAGCTCCATATCAGTCAATCCAAGATGGAGTTGTCTCAGCATGATGCTGGCTGAACGATAATTGCGCGCTGCGAGAATCTTTTGGACATACTCATCTGGTAACGGCGCGTTCGTATCGACGTGGCCGCTAATAGACCTTAGAACTGGTGCGTGATAAAGCCAGTTTTCCATAAATTGGCTTGCTAGTTCAACGGCATCCCACTCCACGCCGTTGATCCCGGAAGCTCCAGCATCATCAATTGTTGTTAGCATGTGTTGCAATCCGTGACCGAATTCATGGAACAACGTGTGTACCTCGTCAAAGCCCATGAGCCCGGGTTTCCCTCCAACCGGAGGCGTTCCATTACAGACGAGGTGAGCGATTGGAAGGTCAATCTCATTGCCAATGCGTCGACGGTTCATGCAGTCATCCATCCATGCGCCGGAGCGTTTCAGACCGGGCCTAGCAAATGGATCCAGGTAGAATCCTGCGATCTGGCGATTGGTATTTTCGTCAAACACTTTGAAGAATAAAACATCTGGATGCCACACGGGCGCTTGTGTAGGTGCTGCTTCAACACGGATGGCAAATATTTTGCGAACGAGTGCAAACATGCCCTCCAACACTTTTGGAATAGGGAAATAAGGGCGCAGTTCGTCTTCGCTATACTGGTACTTTTCTTCCTTCAATCGTTCTGCGTAATAAGGGATATCCCATTCAAGCAGTTTTTCTTTGAACCCCTTGGACGTGGCATAAGCCTCCAGTTCGGCATGCTCTTTTTTCCCTGCTTCCCAGGACGCTGTTAAAAGTTCATCGAGCAATTTGTCAACAGATGCAACATTGCCCGCCATTTTCATAGCAAGGCTTTGTTCTGCAAATGTATTGAAACCCAAGAGCTTTGACTGTTCGTGTTTTAGTTTGAGTATCTGTTCGATGATTGGCGAGTTGTCGTGCTCTCCGCTTGATGCGATCGCAATGCGGGCGCGGTACATTTTCTCGCGCAGCTCCCGGCGCTTGGAAAACTCCATAAAGGGGAGATAGCTTGGGGCGTCTTGTGTAAACCTCCATGGGCCTTTCTCGGGAGTTGAATCTTTAGATTTTGATGCCCGGTTGTGCTCCTGACTTGCGAGAGCAAATACATGCTCCGGTAGTCCGTCCATTTCTTCGCGAGATGTGAGAATCATGGACCAAGATTTAGTGGAGTCGAGACTGTTATTGGAAAATTTAGTCTTCAGTGCAGCCAGTTCCTGAGCGATCTGGTTATAGCGTTCCTTTGCAGTACCATCAAGCCCAACACCAGAAAGTTTCATGCTGAGAATATTTCTTTCTATAATGCGTTGGCGGGGCTTGTTGAGTGTCTTCCAATCAGCGCTAGATTGGATTTTGACTAGGGCCTCGTAGATTTTCCTGCTCTGTGAAGTTCTGAGACCAAATTTCACAATCTCCGGTTGCATCGTTTCGTATGCTTTCCGCAACTCATCAGAATTCATAACACCCATCAAGTGTCCAATGGGAGACCAGACACGGAAAACATCGTGATCGATCGCATCCAATGGTTGCATCAAAGAGTTCCAGGTAGGACTTGAAGATGTGCTAAGGGATGCTTCAAGTTGTTCGAATTTTTTATTGGCATCAGCTAATACTTCGGTGACCGCTGGAACTACGTGTTCAGCTTTGATTTGATCAAATGGCGGAAGGCCCGTCTTGTAGAGTAGAGGATTTTGTCCCATGATTTGGGTTCCTTTCATTAAATAATGTTTTTAATCCTCGTGGCGAAATGCATAACGCCAGAGCATGTTTTGGCTTGAGATATAGTCGCTGTTCAGTTTTCGAAGTCGATCCACGAGCTCCTCGGCGCATGTTTTGTAGAAACGAAGCTGAAGATTTTCTCCCATGGATTCGAGGAACCGATTGAATGCATCGGCGTCGAGAACAAAGCATTGAACCGTAGTTTCTGCCGTTACTGTTGCGGATCTCGGTGCTGAGTCAAATAGACTAAGCTCGCCAAAATATGCCCCACTCTCTAACACAGCTAGCCTCGCCAGGGAGTTGTTGGCTGGGTCTGTCTTGTAAACACTGACGGTGCCATCAAGGATTACGTAAAGGCCTCGAGTCGCCTCGCCTTCGATGACGGCGTGACTTTGCGAACGCAAAACCATGAATTGACCGTGCTCGTAAAGACGCTTTAGTTCGGCTTGGTTAAATTTCCGAAATATCGTGATCTCTCCGAGTTTGGAAGCTCCCCACTCAGGATCCTTGAACTTTTCCATCACTGCGGCATCCGTGCGCACTGGTTCTTCCTCTTAGTTAAACCCTTCACTCTTCATCCACGAAGCGTCTACAAACTTCGTCATGTAATTGCGAATTCCGTCGGGCAATATAACGACGCATTTCTGGCCTTTTTTGAGTTTTTTGGCAGCTTGCAGTGTTGCCATCATGGCAGATCCTGATGATCCGCCACACAGCAATCCCTCTTCGCGTAAAAGCCTGCGCGCAAGCTCAAATGCGGTCTTGTCATTGGTCTTGACCCATGTATCAACGAGTTTACGGTCTAAAACATCAGGAACAAAGTCGTAGCCAATGCCTTCGACCTTGTAGCTGTGAATCTCTGTTCCGCCGCCAAGGATAGAACCCTCGGGATCAGCGCCCACAATTGTGACCTGCGGACATGCTTCTCTAACTCTTTTGGCGACTCCTGTAATGGTACCACCAGTTCCTGCTCCCATGACGACCATGTCAACCTTGCCGCCTAGGTCTTCCAAGATTTCGGCAGCGGTTGTTTCATAGTGCACTTGTGGATTACTGGGGTTGGCGTATTGATCCAGAATGTGCGCGCGAGGCAGTTCTTTCTGAAGCTTCTTTGCAACGCCAATGTGGCTATCTGGAGAGTCCCAGGCTGCCTCCGTTGGGGTTCTGATAATCTCTGCGCCTAAAGCAGCAAGAGTCACTTGTTTTTCACGACTCATTTTTTCGGGTAGCGTAATAATTACGCGGTATCCAAGAACGGCACCAGCCAGAGCAATTCCGATGCCAGTGTTTCCGCTCGTGGGTTCAATGAGTGTGTCTCCCCGCTTGATTCGCCCGCTCTTTTCCGCGTCAACGACCATGCGGTAGCCGATTCTGTCTTTGATGGAACCGCCTGGGTTAAGGAACTCGCATTTTGCGTAAACGTCGCATTCAAGTCCATCGGTCACCCGGTTGAGTTTTACAAGAGGGGTGCGTCCGATTGCTTCGAGAATATTTTGAAATAACATGAAACCTCTTTAAGTCGATGATGCTGTTATCACTTCAGAATATCACGATTTCTGTCGAATGCTCAAGCGGCAAGTCAGCGAATTCTCACGTATTTAGCGTTGTCGAATCAATGGCTTGTCAGTTCTGGGCGATCGCTGTATCTCTGGATAATTCACTTTTCAAGAGGGGGCCAGATCGATGCCGAATTTAAAAGTTACCTGCTGGTCCTGCGGACACTCGTGGGAATTTTCTCCTCCTTTGGAGCGAGGTGATCTTTGCGCCGGGTGTCGCCGTGACGCTAAGGTGTGCAAAAATTGTAAATTTTACGATCGTCATGCAAATCGTGAGTGTCTGGAATCCCAAGCGGAAATTGTCAAAGATAAAGAAAAGTCAAATTTTTGTGATTGGTTCGTTGCGTCGTCTTACTCCAGCGATGGACAAAATCAGTCGACAATTAATCCCCTCGATGCTTTGTTTGGTGAATCTAGCTCCCCAAAGCCACGTTCCAAACTCGAAGATGAGCTAGACGCATTTTTCAAGAAAAAGTAAGCCGGAATTCGGTATTATTTTCCCATGTCAAAATTATGGCGCTGAGTTGTCAAAAAATTGGCGAAAGCCTTGGAGCTCAATGGGTTGACGGGATCTCCCTTAGGTGAAAAAATATTAATCAGAACAATTCTGATTAAGACCTGGGGAAGAGAATGTTTTTTAACAAATCTCTAGTTGCGATCGATATCGGTAGTTCCGCTGTAAAGATGCTGGAACTCACTGGTAATGATCAGCACCGCAAGCTCAAAAATTTTGCGCTTGAGGTCTTGCCACGTGGCGTGATTGACAACGGGGTTGTCGCTGACGAGTCTGCACTGACACAAATCATCAAAAAGATGGTCAGTAAACTTGGAGTTAAGGGGCGTCGTGTTTCAATCTCGGTCTCGGGAAGTGGCGTTATCATTAAACGCGTACGGGTCTTGGTTGGTAAGGACGCCACCTTAGATGAACAAGTGAATTTTCATGCTGCTCAGGCATTTCAAGTTGATCTAAGTGAGCTCTATTATGATTACTTTGACATGGGTCCTTCTCCAAGACATGAGCAGGACATTGATGTCCTGTTGGTTGGTGCGCGACGAGAGTTAATTGAGCAGCAAGTTTCCGTCGTAAAAGCTGCAGGTTTGCTTCCAGGCGTCATAGAGGCAGCACCTTTGAGCATTGCAAACATGTTTGAGATGAATCATGGCATCGTGGATGGATTGGTCGCTCTTATTTCCGTTGGAGCTGCGCACACCCAAATAAGCTTTGTTGATAACGGTAGATTCCTCTACAGCTACGAGTCACCGGTTGGTGGTGAAACATACACATCTGCCATCATGCAGGCTTTGAGCATGGACCGTGATACAGCTGAAGCTTTGAAGATCAGTGTCAGTGAAAACGGCGCGAACTTATCAGCTGATGTGCAAAGGGTCATTAATGAAACCAATAATTTGATCGTCAATGATGTGCGACAGATTTTTGGATTCTTCGCAGCCAGTCCTGATGCAGAGGGAGTCTCCGCAGCCAAATTTATATTCCTCTCTGGAGGGGCAAGTCGAACTCTGGGCTTAGATGCAGCAATTGCAGCTGCTCTCGGTGTTCCAGTCGTTTTTGCAAATCCGTTCCAGCGTGTAGATGTGAATGAGAAAAAATTTAAAATCGAGCAGGTGCTGTCCCTCAGTCCCATGTTTGGTGTCGCTATTGGTTTGGGAGTCCGGGAGAAAGATGACAAGGTGGCGGTATGATCAAAACGCAGCTTTGTCCATCTGGTGAGCTTGAAGACAAAAACTGGTGGTATTTGGACCTTGGATTTCTACTCATTGTCATGGGCCTTGGTTATTACGCGGTCACTGGATATATGGATACCAGACGCGAAGCGATTCAGGTTTTGATCTCGAAAAAGCAAAATTGGGAGACGGAATATGCAACAAAAGCTCCTCATGTTGAGAAATTTAGAACATTGAACGAGGAGATGACTCTTCTCAATCAAAAAATCGGTGCGCTGAAGAAAATAACCACCTCGAAAGTTGATAAAGTTAAGCCTCTTGTAGCTCTGGATCAGCTTCAAACTCTTTGGATGGATGGCGTCTGGTACGAGGATATTACCTACGGTGAAACAGGTGATGTACTCATCAGGGGAGCTGGTCAAGACAGTTTATTAGTGGGTGAGTACATGTTAGGGGTTCGCGAAACCATGAATCCTGACACTCGCAATACCGATGTCCGGACGCAGCTAGGATTTAAGGATCTCAAGCTGAAAATCGTCAAGTTAAACGAGCAGCCGGATGAATTCTTCAAGGATATTCAAACTAGAATGCAGTTTGAACTTAGTGGTGTGCACGTAGAGAAGCTGGCATCAGATTCACCAAGCTTATCACTAGGGCCACCGCCTCGATCGTTACATAAAGTTGGATTTTAAACTGGAGTTTTTATTGTGCTAGATGAGCTCAAAATTCGCTATAAACATAGCAAGCTGCATGTGCGGTTAGCTTTGTGCGCGCTCGTCGGCTTGCTGCCAGCGGTTTTACTGTATATGGATGAGTCGACCATTGTCGACGAGGAAGTTGGCAGAGCTGAATCTGAGGAAAAAGCGGCCGCAGCAAAGCTGACGCAGGCAGATGCAACGTTGAAGAATTTGCCAAAAGCGGAGAGTGAGCTAGCATTCATCCGTGAACAATTGAAGAAAGCTGAAGAGCGGCTACCAGACAGCGTCGTGATCGATGAGGTTCTGCGCTCTCTGGGTAAATCAGCCAAGTCATTTGGCGTGAACGTCGTTTTATTTGAGCCCCAGGAAGAGGTGGTTCGAGGGGATAACTATAAGTATGCAGAGGTTCCGTTGAAGATCTCTGTGGAGAGCCATGATTACGGACAAATCTGTGAGTGGTTGGACGATGTTGCGGGCAGTAAATCAAAGGTTTATTTGAAGTCATGGAAATTAGGTCGTAAAGCGAGTGTCACTCGCAGTACGCAAAATGCCTCCGTCGGTGGATTGGGGGGCGAGGCGATACCTGGACAAGTTTTATCTGAAAGTCAGATAGCTGAGAGAGAAGGTAAAAAGGCCCGGGAGAACCTTAGGCTCGTATTGGATGCCAATGTATCTTTGTTCAAACTCGCATCTGCCAATCAGATTGCGCAAAGCGCAGCTGGTGCGACAAATCCTGCTGGAGGGGCTCCTGGTAAAACAGCATCTCCACCCGTGAGTGGAGGCCAACAGCCCGTTGACCCTACCAAACCCGCAGCTGGTGCTGAAGCCGGGGGTGCCATGTGATTAAGATCGGCTTTTCTTACAGTTTGCCCGTATGTCTGCTGCTGGCGAGTCCATTGGCCTTTGCAGCGGATCAGATTGAGCGTCCAGCAAGCCAGTTGATGGTTCCAAACGAGATTTCATCACCAGTCGGGCGAGGCGAAACATCAAAGTCAAAGCTGGTGCCAATTGTCAGGCCCGTAAAAGGTCCGGACGCCTCCTTCAAAGGTCCGAGTGCGGATGTAAAAATGAAATTGGCCAATCCCGTCCCGACACGAAATGTTGCCACATCGCAGCGAACCTTGCTGCCCACGAAACCTGCGTCTGGCTCCAAAGGGACCCCTGGGAAAGTCACATCTCCAGTGGCCACATCTAAAAACAAAAAGGCTCCAGCTCGCATCGCCCAAGCGGACGATGCTTCTGCGCAAGTGCCACCAATGTCCTCCGGTGACGACCCATGGGACAGCGCGTCCCAGCGATTTGATCAAAATGATCCGGCCGCATCCGTGACACAAGGCGTTAGAGTTGAAGATATTATTGAGGCAACCGCTGAGTATCGATACTCGGGTGCTCGCAAGAAGAATCCGTTTATTCCCGAAGTTATCATGGGCCGTGCTCCCCAGCAAAAAGAGTTGAATCCCAACGATGTTGAAATACCCATTATCAACCCGCTGCAGTCTTTCAATGTCAGTCAGCTTGCTGTCATCGGAGTCTGGGAAGGTGATGATGGAGTTTGGAAAGCCCTGATTCAGACGCCCACCAATCAAGGGATAGAGACAAAATTGGGAGACCCGGCAGGAAATAGCGGCGGTCGAATTATGAGTATTACGCCTGAGTCTGTTGTTGTTAGAGAATTCTCTGTCAGGGCTGATGGAACACGTGAATACCGTGATATTCCGTTATACATGGGTAGTGACAAACCGGTCAGCGAAACCTCGAATGTCGGCGGTCGATTGATTCTTCGCCCTGGATCTTCAACGCCGGAAATAGAGCCTCCAGCAGGGGGAAGCATTAAGCCACTGCCGCCTGTTAGTGTGGCTCCGACTGCTTCAAATGGAACATTGAAGACGGTGGTTCCTGCGGCTGAATTGGCGCCTCCAGTTTATCAGTATTCGGATTCTCCAGCCGATGCCAGTGGTGCGGCCCCAGAATATTCTGGGCCACCTCCAATGGGATCATTACCAGCAAGTGACATAGAAACGAATGGGGGTTCAAAATGAAAAAACCACTATTGCAGCAGGCTTGGTTTGTTTTTCCAAATGTTGCCATTCTAGCCGCAATTCACTTGGCGGGTAGCGTTTTGAGCGGTTGTGCATCAACTGGCGCACAGCAGCAGGGTTCAGACCTGCAACAAGGACAGTCAGAGAGTGCATCCAGTCAGAATGCAGAGCCTGAAAATGAGTTGGGCGGCGATGAGATGGTCGAGTCAAATGCTAATCCTGCGGAAGCTGAAAATATAGAAGGTGGCGCCAACGGTAACTTTGCAGCCGGGAATGTGGGCACATCTGATGGTGGTAATGAGTTATCCGAGTCAATTAACAATGTTGTATCCGATGATGTGACCACTGAGACCTCAAACAATCCCGTAGTAGGGGCCAACACGTCCTTGAATCTTGCTGTCAATGCTAACACCAGTGCCGCAAGCAATTTGCAATCAAATTTGCCACCCTTAAATCAGGCTGCTCCTCTTCCAACGGCAGGCAACGCGACCGTTCAAACAGAGTCTTCCACAAATCTCGCCCAGGAGCCTGCCCAGGTCGTGACAAACCTGTCTCCTCAACAATCTGTTCAAAATCAGCAAGGCACTGCTGGGTCACTTGGAACATTATCATGGGTTGGATATGGCTATAGCAAAAACGATAAACAACTTCAGGTTCAGATCGTGACCGAGGGCTCGCCAACTTATCGAATTTTTCGTGAAGTTAATCGCGGGGGGCAGTCTGAAATTGTCGTTCGCTACCAAAATACAAAGCTCAGAAAAAAAATTAGGCGAGATTTGGACGCTTCAGAGTTTCGATCACCAGTCGCTTATATACGCATGCGACACGATCCTTCCTTCATGCATACAGATGTTGTCTTAACTTTAAGAGAAGATACTCAGCCAACGATTACCACTAAGGGTAGTAGCGTCATGTTGGCTTTTGAGATTTCAGATAAATGGTTTGCCCCAACAGGTGATGCAAAGCCCGTGTCGTCTGCCCAGATTATCGAGGATGATGCGCAGGGTTTGACGGTGGACGGTGATAAAGAGTCCTTGCCTGGTGAGCCCGAGAAAAAGCGGGCTGCCTACATTGCTGATCCGGGTAAGGATAAGTTTTCAGGCGAATCAGACATCAAAAATTCCCCTTTAGTTCCTAAGGAAGACTCGGACAACGAGCTTATCCCCGAGGGTATGAACAAGGATTCAGAAGCCGATCCTCAGGAAATGCTTCAAAACGACTCGCCCTCGATTCATGAAGACTATTATTCAGTCCTGGGAGTTGCTCAGGGTGACTTCCAGTCAGATATTCCGTCAAATGGCGAATTTGATACAAGCTCACTTTTAGAGGATGCTCCTCAAGCTTTTTCGGTCGCGGATCCAGCAGCGCCTGCGGCTGGACCCGAAGTTGATGGAGTTGCGGCAGGCACACCTGCACCAGCTGCCGTGTCTAACAAGAAAGCGATGCGTTTAGATTTCCGTGACGCGCCAGTTAGTCAGATCATTCGTATGATTGCCAATGAAAGTAATCTCAACATTGTTATTGCACCTGAAGCTGGAGCCAAGCGAACGAGTATTTCGCTAAAAAATGTTCCATGGGATGTCGCATTAAAAGTTGTGCTGGATGCCAATAGAATGGGAATGCAGGAGATTTCTCCGGGAGTTGTTAGGGTCGACTTCCTAAAGACTTTTACTGAGGACAAAGAGACAGAGGAAAAAGCGAAGCAGGCCACGGAAGCTTTGATTCCAACGAAAGTCTTGGTTATGCCTTTAAATTACGCCAAGGCTGAAGACGCAGTAAAGCTCGCGAAAGAAATGCTTCCAAAACCAACTGACCCAACAAATATCGCCCAAAAACGAAATTACGACAGATTTAAAGCCCATGCAGATTTGCGCTCAAACTCGGTCATCGTGGAAGCAACTCCCAATGTTCTAGCAACCGTTAAGATCTTATTGGAGAAGCTCGACTCTCAGACGCCCCAGGTGCGAATAGCGTCACGTCTCGTTGAGATTAGTTCCAAGCTTACTGATGGGCTCGGATTTACATGGGGTGCGCCATTTAGCTTTGACCCAGGTCGTGGCTTGGGGTTCGGCACGCTACCTTTCCCAAACTATATAACCTCACGGTTTTCTGTTGATACCGGTCTGCCTGGTACTGCAGGCAAGGGAGGATCCGCAGCAATTCGATTGGGTTCCATCAACAATGCTCTTGCACTTGATATGCGCTTGAAGATGTATGAAGAGCAAAACCTATCAGAAACGATTCAGACTCAGGACGTGGTTGTTCAAGATAATGAAACAGCGGAGGTCATCGCAGGCACCCGTGATTTTCTGGCGGTTCCAGGCATGGTGGGGTCGCAGGGGACAATCCAACCTGTGGAGTACAACCTGAGTTTGAAGGTAAAGCCTCATATCACTGCTGATGGTGCTGTGCAAATGAAGCTTGAAATTAAGGGCGACTCGCCCGGTAAAGATCCTGGTGATGGGCGACTTCCCCCCGTTATGACACGTCACTTGAACACATCACTGCTTAAACAAAGTGGTGAAACAGCCGTGATCGGTGGACTTTACGATTCGACTGCGAACAAGGTAATTTTAGGTGTGCCGTTTTTAAGCAGCATTCCTCTGATTGGGGCATTATTCCGCACAACTGATAATACGAGTGTCAAAAAGGATCTCTTAATCATGGTCACGCCGACGATCATCGGTCAAAGCGCGGCATCGTCTGGAGGGTCTGCGGCCATCGATATTCCTAGTCCTGGAGTGAATGCTGCAGGTCTCGGTTCCAACATTAATGCAGAAGAAAATGCGTCTTCTAATGAGGTTCCCCCGCCGGTGTCTAATTCAGCTGAACCATCCTCGAATCCTGCAAATGGTACCCAAAACGGGAACAACGCTAATTCAGTTCCGGCAAACTTTTCAAATGAGTCCAATGAACTATAGGTCAGTGAATTAGGAGCAATCTATGAAAACGATGTATCTGAGCTACCTACTTGGTCTCGTGGCCATCGGATTACAAAGCTGCACGGCAAATGCACCTCAGGATGGATTCTGCGTCCGCTCGTGTGGAAGTAGACCGATTGGTGGCGGGAAGATAAAAGGTGTTGCTTTGGATGAAAAAGGTGTTGTCTACGAGAATTGCCAGGTCGGATCGGAGCTGCCGCAGCTTACGTATAGATTTTATATTTACGAAGACCTATCTGACTCAAATTCGGGTGGTACCTCTAACTCGGAGTCATCAGGTGAATCAACTGGTGGCACAAACGCTCAGTTTCCAAATCGTATGGGTAAGGCGGGGGTTTCAATCACTCCGCTCGTTGGCGGCTACAATCGGATTGATACGCCTACAAAGGATTGGTGTACAGACTCCTGCGGTTACGCGGAAATTGCCTTCACACCAACTTGCTATGAGCAGGAGACGAGTGTTGGCATTGTTGCGCCAGGTATGACGTTTGAGGGTGAGGGACCTCCCTCAACACCTTTTAACGTAAAATTCGAATAAATAAACGGACGAGGATGAACGTGGGGCTTGATGCGTCAACCTGGATCAAGATGGCTCGACAGTTACCACTGTCTCGCGCCGAGCAGGAAGTCGTCCGTAGATTCGAAGAGGATCCGGCAGGACGACAGTTTTTGCCGCTCAGCGATCTTCTCCGGTCACATAAACTATTTGATGAGTCTATTGAGCTTCTAACTCAGGGGGTCCAGGATCATCCGGGGTTTTCTGTGGCTCGCGTTGTCCTTACGCGTGAGCTGTTTCAACGAGGATTGGTCCTCGATGCTTGGAACGTTCTTGAGCACGCCCCACTACCATTGACCGATAATGTGCTTGCTCAGAAATTGCGTTTCAAGATGGCTATATTGCTGGGTGACGAGTCGTCGGCAAGAGGAGCTTATCAGCACCTTAGGATTCAGCAGGGTATTGATCCCGAAATTAAGAAAATTGCCGATCAGCTCGATATGGATGGGCTGCTCATGACTCGCGATGCATTCCAGATAGACCTTCAGCGTCGCGGCATTGATCTCAAACTTCCCGCAACGCAAATGTCAGCGACCTCTTTTGGTGGGGTCGGTGCTCAAAAGCAAGATCTAGAATCGCGAGTTGCCACGCGAGGTCGGGAAAAAAAGTTTATTCTCGAGTATGAGTTGGATGAGTCTACGCGGCGAAGTGTAGAAAGCTTTCATGTGGTTCCTCTAAATGAGGTATTTGTTCCTGGCTCTGAGCCGAGTCCCGGTGCTTCCAAGTCATCTGCAGTCGAGCTCGATTCCACGACTTTGGCTGAAATCTATGCGAAACAGGGGTTTTACTCCAAGTCACTTGCCATTTATCGTCGGCTTCTCAGGATGGCTCCTCACAATGATCTTCTTCGGCTCAAGGTGTCCGAGATGGCTAGGCTTGAGAAGCAGCAACGCGACCATGATCTGGAGACCGACCCCGTGCTATACGAGCGAATGGAGGTCGTAGATATTATCGATCGACAAATACGTTTCATGAATCAAATGCTTGAAAGTCTAAAATAAATTTTTGTGCCGCTAAAGGTTTTCTGATGGCTCGCGTTGTAAAACCAAAAATTTTGATAGCAAGCGGCGTAAACCTCGATCTATTGGGAAAAAGACAACCAGATATTTATGGTTATGACACGCTGAAGGATATGGAAGTCCTTGTTCGATCGCAGTGGAAGAAAAGATATTCCAAGGCAAAATTTGAGTTGGTCTTTTTTCAGACTAACGATGAGGCAAAGTTTCTCAAAGAACTAGGTAAGGACTATATCGCGGCAGTTATAAATGCAGGCGCGTGGACCCATACAAGTCTGGCGATCGCTGATCGATTGGTTGGATTGCAGTTGCCGTTTGTGGAGGCACATGTTTCGCAGGTTTCAAATCGCGAACCGTTCAGGCAACATAGTTTTCTTAAGCCCCATGCAATCGCTCTTGTCGAGGGTCACGGCATCAAGTCTTACTGGCTTGCACTGGAGAAACTCATGGAGCATGTCGGGTACGAAGGCAGCTAAGTTTATCGACCTCGAATCCAAGTCCAATTACTTCCGCAGGCTTTACCATCCCGTCTAAAGCTATGCCAGCGATGGTGTTGACCGATGGTTTCCATGAAAGTGCATGATTGCAGGACTTCAATATTTGTGGGCTGCAGGCCAATTTCGAGTAACTGACATGCTGCAGCCAATCCTAAATCTACGTGCCAGCGATCCAAGTTGCCTTTTGCGGTCGCTAAATGGACCCCAGATGTGGAAAGTCCGCACTCTTGGCTATTCAATGCTTCAATCACTTCAGGTCCAACTTCAAATCGTTCGCGGGAAATGCTCGGGCCAACTACAGCGATCAGTTCGCGATCGGGGTTGGACATCATCGCGGCTTCTACAGTTTTCCCGATAATTCCTTTGGTAAACCCTCTCCAACCAGCGTGAATGGCTGCGACCCAATGCCCGTCCTTGGTTGCCAGTAAAATTGGTAAGCAGTCGGCTGTTTTGATAGCAACTGTGATTCCAGAAGACGTGCAAATAGCATCGGCAACCGGACGCTCCTCTGATTCATAGGCGGTCTTTTCACTAGCAATGACAAGGTCTGACCCATGAATTTGAGTCACGTGGTGCGGTAGTAGCTCTGCTAGTTTGAATTCCGGGATAGAACGCCCCAGGACGCCATGCGAAATGCCATGCTGGGAAAACAGCGGACTGGTCTCCGCCGACGGAGACCAGTGGACACTCTTCAAAGCTTCAATGAGGTTTAGTTTTTCGCGTTTGAGCATTATCGTCGTTCTTTGAAGCCCTATTTATTTTTCAACGGCACGAAGAAGTACTGGCCTGCGCGTTCAATGCGAAGCAGCACCCTCGAGCCTGATTGTTTTACCAATGCTTTGAAGGCCGACACGTCGCTTACAGGTTTGCCATTTACGGTCAAGATGAGGTCTCCTTTTTGGAGCTCGAGCCTTTCGGCCTCGCTACCTTCCATGACTTCAACAATTAAAAGACCTTTCTTGCTGTCCAGGCGATATTTTTCTCGAGCCTCAGCTGACAGGGGTTGCTGTACCATTCCGAAGGGTGCGTCTTCTTTACCAATAGATTTTGTTTTTGTTGGCGTAGACTCGTTGGGAAACTCTGCAACCTTTGCCGTAATTTCGCGATTTTTACCATTCCGAACGATTGAGAAGACAGCGTTTGAACCTGGTGCCATCAAGCCAATTGAGTTGGTCGCATCGCTTGGATTTTTGACAAGCTGCCTGTTGATTGCTGTGATGACATCGCCTGGCTCAATTCCAGCCTTATCAGCCGGTCCACCTTCCACAACTCTCGCAACGATACTTCCAGAAACGTCTTTGGGTAGATTGAGCCCTTTTTGCAGTTCCGGATCTATAGGCTGTAGTTGAACCCCGATATAACCGCGCGATACTTTGCCGGTATTGATCAGCTGTTCTGTAATGCGTCGGGCAAGATTACTTGGAACGGCAAATCCAATCCCATTGTAACCACCGCTACGTGAGTAAATCGCGGTATTCATGCCAATAACTTGTCCGGCGGTATTCAAAAGAGGCCCGCCAGAGTTTCCCGGATTGATGGCTGCGTCGGTTTGAATAAAGTTTCCCATGCTCGTGATCTGCAAACTGCCACGGCCCATGGCCGAGATGATTCCGAAACTGACGCTCGCCTCTAGCCCATAGGGAGCACCTACAGCAATCGCAAAATCACCGACGTTGACACTGTCACTGTCACCCAGAATCAGCTGAGACAAGCCATTTTTATTGAATCCCTTCTCTTTAATTTGAACGATGGCGACATCGGTATTTGGGTCTCGTCCAACGATCTTTGCTTCTCTGGTTTCTCCATTAGAAAATTTCAATTGAATGACATCAGCATCCTGCACGACGTGATTGTTCGTTAATACATAGCCCTGATTTAAATCGATAATGAATCCGGACCCAAGTCCTTCCTCGCGGCGCTCTCTAGGCTCACCTCTGCCACCGGGCCCACGACCATTTCCTGGCATCCCAAAGAAAAATTCAAACGGATCAATCATACCAGGGGGAAGACCCCTAGTCGTTTTGTAGACGCTAACAAAGACAACCGCCTTTTCAGCATGTCTGGCAACAGTTGAGACACCCTTGGATATTTTCTGGAGTGCTTGGATGTTTTC
>JBIIGV010000130.1:0-7784 GCA_044236265.1 Oligoflexales bacterium | reverse complement strand
AAGGAACCCTCAGCTCAGCCCTGATGCTTCGGACGACGGTTTGCAGATCCATGCTTTGAGGATGGGTTCGGTTTCCGCGGTCGACGGTCATTGTGAGGCCTTGAGCTGAAGCCTCCCTGGCTATGACCTCGACGAGGTTTAGGGGGTACTGGAGCATTGGCGCCCGCTGTAAATGGATGATCATTAACCACAGGAATTCGCTTTTTCGTGACCTTTTCAACATGAGCCAAATATTTTTGTTCCTCGAGGTCACAAAACGATAATGCAACTCCGCGCGCCTCAGCGCGCCCCGTGCGACCAATCCGATGAACGTATGTTTCGGGTTCATTGGGCATTTCAAAATTGATGACATGTGAAATCGCGTCGATATCGATGCCGCGCGCAGCGATATCGCTGGCTACGAGAATCCGGACGTTACCGCTGCGGAACCCCTCCAGGGCGCGCTGGCGAGCACCTTGGGATTTGTTTCCATGAATCGCGGCTGCTTTGATACCAGATTCAGAGAGAAACTTTTCAAGTTTGTTCGCGTTGTGTTTGGTTCTGGTGAATACAAGAGCTCTGGTGACTTGTTCAGACTGCAAGATATGCAGTAGGAGCTCGCGCTTATCGGCTCGTCCTACTAAATAAACGCGTTGTTCGACTTGTTCGCTTGTGGACGATACAGGTGTCACCTGAACTTTTACTGGATGACGTAAGATCGAATCGATCAGTCCTTGGACCTCTTTTGGGATCGTTGCCGAGAATAGTAGGTTCTGGCGATTGTGTGGCAGAACTTTCAAGATACGCTTGATGTCATGGATAAAACCCATATCAAGCATGCGGTCGGCTTCGTCAAGAACAAGAACGGAAAGACCTTGAAATGATACAGCGCCGCGCTCCATCAAGTCCAAGAGGCGTCCCGGCGTGGCAACGAGAATATCCACGCCGCGTTTCAGAGTTCCAATCTGTGGCTCAATACCGACACCGCCGAATACGACGGCCGATTTGAGGGGAAGATGTTTGCCATACGTTTTAAAACTCTCGCCGATTTGCAGTGCTAACTCTCGTGTGGGTGCGAGAACTAGCGTACGCACTGCACGATTTTGTCCAGGTTTCGTAAACAAACGGTGAAGTATCGGAAGAGCAAAGGCAGCAGTCTTTCCGGTGCCGGTCTGCGCGCAGCCAAGTAGATCTTTACCCGCCATAATTGGCGGTATGGCCTGCTCCTGGATGGGTGTTGGGTTAGTGTATCCTTCGGCTGATACGGCTCGAAGGATTTGTTCAGCTAGCCCCAGTTGATCAAACGACGTTTGATCATTAAGGCGAGGAGCAGGTTTAACTGGTTGTTTCTGGGCGGTTGGCACGGCTTTGGTGGTCGTGTCGCTTGGTTTTTTTGATTTGGATAATTTTTCGAAAAGTTTAAATACCACGTGGTTCCTTCGGTTCATTCGTCAAAAAATGATGTAACTTTATAAGCGCAGTGCCTGAGGAATTTCTGGCAGGACGATCACAAAAGATAAGATACTCTGAGTTAATGGAATCCTGAAGCTTTCACAATGTAATAATATAAGTACCCGCTGGTACAGAGGGTTTTAATGCAGATATGGATTGATAATGATGGGTGCCCGGCGATTATTCGCGAGCTGGTCTTTGCAGCGGGACGTCGTCGTTCTATACCCGTCAAGGTTGTGGGTAATTCCCGACCCAAAGTACCTCCCGGCGAACTATTCTCAGCCATCCAGGTCCCAGGCGGGTTTGACGCAGCCGATGATCATATCGCTAACGAGGTCTGCCAGGGTGATTTGGTGATCACATCGGATGTTCCGTTAGCAGCCAGAATTGTAGGCAAGGGCGCCACCGGCCTCAGTCCACAAGGCACGGTCTTTCATGCGGGATCCATTGGAGATCAATTGGCAACCCGCAATTTAATGCAGGAGCTTCGCAGCGGAAATATGACGGGAATGCCGTCCGGTGGAGGTCCCCCGCCATTTGACGAACGCGCAAAAAAGCGGTTTGCCGACGCGTTAGATAGAATTGTTGCTAAGATGGTTCGTGCGTAATCGATAGATGGCATTTGAATTCTGCCATTGTTTGGTTGTCCATCGGGATTTCGTGCCGTCTTGTTGCAATTTGCTGAAAGGATGGACAAAAGAAGGCATTGATGCTGGATCATTAATACAGCGCTGTTGCCATGGCGAATCTCACCTTTTTATGGCAAGCCATCGCATGCGGTGAGGGACGTGATAGAATATTAGAGTCTTTTCTAAAAGGATGACTCAATGACTTCCGTCAGTCGCGACGATACATGGGACTACGTTATTATTGGCTCTGGGTTTGGTGGTTCAGTTAGCGCTCTGCGCCTAGCTGAAAAGGGCTACAGGGTTTTAGTGCTGGAACAGGGGCGAAGGTGGCGCGATCAAGACTTCGCCAAGACGAACTGGGATTTTCGTCGCTACTACTGGATGCCTTTCCTGCGCTGTTTTGGTCCCTTTAAGTTTTCATTTTTCAAACACCTTATGGTTGTTCACGGTGTAGGCGTTGGTGGCGGTAGTCTCGTCTATGCGAATACGCATTTGCGCCCCAAAAAAGCTTTTTATCATGCCCCCGAGTGGGTTGATCTTGCCAATTGGCAAGAGGAGTTAAGGCCCCACTACGAGACTGCAGAACGGATGCTGGGCGTGATTGACTGGGAAACAATGACCCCGGCTGATCACGTGTTAAAAGAGGTGTCCCAGGACTACGGCACTGACTTTACTTTTGGTATGGCGAAAGTAGCGGTTTTCACCGGCGAGCCGGGAAAAACTGTTCCTGATCCTTATTTCAATGGCGAAGGCCCTCCGCGAACGGGTTGCACCCATTGTGGTGGCTGCATGATTGGTTGTCGTGTGGGTGCCAAGAATACGCTCGTTAAAAATTACTTATATCTTGCAGAGAAGCGTGGCGTGCAGGTGCAGGCGGAAACGCGTGTGCTTGATATTCAAACTGCTGGTGTCGAAGGCTACAAAATCAAAACGGAGCGTAGCGGCACATTGTTACCTAGAAAGTCCACTATTTCTGCCAAACGCATTATTGTGGCGGCAGGGTGCATTGGCACAATGAAGCTGTTGCTGCGTTGTAAATACGTGACCAAGTCTTTGCCAAATTTGAGTGATCACTTGGGCAAACAGGTACGAACCAACAGTGAAGCGATTACGGGTGTCCTTGAGCGTGATCATAGTTCAGCCCGAGACCACTCGAAAGGGATTGCCATCACCAGCCATTTTATGCCGGATGACGTAACAACGATAGAACCAGTTCGATACAGTCGCGGAAGTGATTTCATAAGACTATTAGTGATGCCGGCAGGTGATGGTTATCGGGTGATCTCTCGCGTGTTTAGTAGCATGCGTGCACTGTTATCCCGTCCCTCAGATTTGCTAACGATTTTTAAGCCGGGGGACTGGACGAAATCGTCTTTTCTCCTGCTTGTGATGCAGCATTTGGATAACCGTCTTAATTTTTCAATCGGTCGAAGTTTTTTCACCGGATTTCAGCTGGGTCTTACAACAACGCCTGCTCAAGGAACGATGCCTCCCACTTATATTCCCGTAGCAAATGACGTCACGCGGTCTGTGGCCAAAAAGCTCAAC
Source organism: Oligoflexales bacterium (assembly GCA_044236265.1). Lineage (GTDB taxonomy): Bacteria > Bdellovibrionota_B > Oligoflexia > Oligoflexales > RGVZ01 > CAMDKS01. The sequence goes on along the minus strand of JBIIGV010000130.1, from coordinate 4,176 downwards.
GCCATCCCGATGAACGGTTCCCCGGATGTGCTCCTTAATCTTGCCACTACCGCGCATTTGATAGGTGGAGCATGCATTGCAGCATCTCCAGATAAGGGCGTGATCAATATGAAGCATGAAGTTTTTGGCTATCCTGGCATGATGATTTGTGATGGTTCAGCGATACCCGCAAACTTGGGGGTGAATCCAAGTCACACCATCATCGCCATGACTGAGCGCGCGATGAGTTTCATTCCGGCGAAGAATGGAGATTCGAGGTCGGCGTGAAAGAAATGATGGCAGTTTTTGTTGGCGGTGGTCTGGGCGCGCTCTTGCGCTGGCAGTTCCAGTCTTTTTTGAATAAGCCTGAGCATTGGCCCTGGGGAACCTTCACGGTGAACCTGATTGGCGGTCTCGCCGCCGGTTGTTGTTTAGCTTTAGCAGAGCGCTTATCCCCGGAGACTAGGCTTTTTGTTGTCACAGGGGTGCTGGGAGGGCTGACAACGTTTTCAGCGTTGTCGTATGAGATGGTTGCAATGATGAATCGTGGTGAACACCTTTGGAGTCTTTGCTACGGACTTATTAGCCTGACTCTTGCCACAGCATTTTGTTGGCTTGGATTTATGGCGACCCATCGTTTGGGGTCTTTATGAGCTCGCAAAGACTGCAAAAAATCCTTTTCATGCGGCACGGCATAGCGGTTGATCGCGATGAGTTTGTCGGCGAAGACGACAAGCGACCTTTAACTGACAAAGGAGTCAAAAAGGTCGCCATAGTCGCTCGTAAGATGGCTGATCTGTTTGTACCTGATGTGATCGTCTCAAGTGACCTGGTGCGCGCTCAAGAGACGGCCGCGATTTGTCGGGATGCACTGCTGAGAGAGCGCGGTGACCTTGTCCCAATGCACGTATTAAAGGGCCAAAACAATATTCTTAGGCCCGAATCTCATCCGCAGGAGTGGCTTGCTTTTTTTGCGGCTGAGCCTCGTCTTCAGATGGCTTCCACCGTGTTGGTTGTAGGACATGAGCCAAATTTGAGCGGGGTTCTACAGATGGTCACCAAAGGTCAGGCCAAAATAACAAAATTTAAAAAGGCTGGACTCGCAGTCTTGGAGCCAGAAGCCCCAGGCAGTCACTGGCATCTTAAGGCCTATTGGGCTCCTAAGGACTGGAATTAACCCTGATCGCCGCCCGCTGAAACGGCCTTTTTGAGGATGTTGTAAGATCCTGTAATTAAACAATAAAATTATAATATCATTAAAAATTTATAGACATTTTAATAAAAAGTTAATATTATTAAAATACCTGCGGGATTTAGACACCCGCACGGAGGAAAGGAAGGTTAGATCCAGACCAGTCCAGTAGTTGAACTTAGCTGTAGTAGAGGTGGGATATGTGGATCAAACACGTACTCATACTGGGGTTTTTGTCATCGGCCCTCGGCGCGTGCAAATCGCGCGATGAGCAAGCGTCCAAGTTGATGGACTCGCTCAAAGAATCGATCGTGCTTCCGCGAAATATCGATGGAGCCATGGTTGTGGGTGACACCGATTTAACGGGTAACCGAAACGTAGCCGCCGGTTTACCAAAGCAGGGACATAAGCGCTCTGCTGCTTCGGGAGATGTTTATCTTTCCCGTGAGCAATTCGTGGTTTCGTTCGACAGCAAGGCCAAGATTCCCGCGTGGACATCATGGCAAATTGTCGACCGGGACATCGGTAGTGTGGATCGCGGCAACGAGTTCCGCAGTGACGACATCTTGAACAAGTATCTCGAGATGCGTATTAGGGAGCTCGGCGTGACTCCGGAGGACTATCGCGGTACTTGCTTCGACAAGGGACATCAGTCACCGTCAGCTGACCGCACTAGGACGACGCGGGACAATAATGCGACGTTTTACATGAGCAATATGGCTCCTCAGACGTCGTTCTTAAACCGCAGGATATGGAAAGACCTGGAGTCGTATAGTCGTGACCTCGTCAGTGAGGAAGGGCGTAAGCTGCAAGTTTATGCCGGACCCATTTTACGGGATGGTCGCGAAGGGATCGGTCGTCAGAGGGATATTCAGGTCCCAGAGGCGTTTTACAAGGTCATCGCTGTTTACGCGGATGACCGAGCACCCTCTCCGATGGGCTACATCGCAGTCATCATGCCTAACGTGACTGCCGATGGATTAGACCCTCTGGCAAACATCGACGTTGCCTGTGATGAGCAGCAACGCGGTGGCACTGGTAAGCTGTCCACTAAGTGGGAAGATTACCAAGTCGACCTCGGCGAGGTCGAATCTAAGGCAGGAGTCAGGTTCCCGCAGTTTGCGCGTCTAAAACCGCTCTAAAAAATCGTCAGCCTATGGATCACACCCGGCTTTTGTCAATCATGACAAGGCCGGGTGTTGGCGTTAAAGTCGATAAAGGCTCCAAATTTTCTCGGATTGGACGTGCTGTGATAAAATTCAGTTCTCAGCGTCATAGCGTTCAAGGAGAACCTGCTTTATGGCTTTTTGGAATTCGTCGTCGGCTCCTTCGGCATCAGCAAACCCTCTCGTGCTCAAGCCGCCCACGGATTTGACGCAGGCTATCACCGGTGGAAGTCAGATTGTCATTAAGCAGCGTCGTGAGATGACCGAGGTTTTTCTCGGCTTTGAAACGCGAAATCAATATTTGATTTTTGATGAAACTGGCGCCCCATGCGGGAGTGTTGTTGAACAGGGCACGGGAATTGGCGCTATCCTGCGACGTGTATTTCTAAAGTCCCATCGATCGTTTGTCATTCATGTAGCCGATGCACAGGGAAAAGTACTCCTTGAATTTAGTCGGCCCTTCTTTTTCTTTTTTTCGGATATTGCTGTTCGCGTGCCCAATGGGCCGGCATTAGGTACAGCCCACCGGCGTTTTGGATTGATCAACAAGATTTACGATCTGAGAGATCCCAATGGGCAGACGTTTGCCCAAATTCGCAGTTCGATTTTCAAGATTTGGACGTTTGCGGTACGAGACTCCGAGGGCAATGAGGTCGCAAGAATATCGAAAAAATGGTCTGGGTTGCTTAAAGAGTATTTCATGGATTCTGATAATTTTATGATCGAATTTGGTACAAAATCTTGGACACCCGCTCAGCGGGCAATCATTATAGCGACGGCAATCAGCATCGATTTTGACTTCTTCGAAAACAACAATCAAAGCTGAGCGTTTATCAGATGAGTTTTGAGAGGGAAAAACCTAAGTTTGGTGCCTCTAACCCCGCTTTGAACACCAGTCACGACTCGTCACGTGGCGAGGTGGTGAGTTGGATTGTGGGGCTTGTTGTCGCGGTGCTCTGTCTTTATTGGGCTGTCGGATTGGCAACGGATTTTCTCGCGCGAAAGATTTCCGATGAGCAGGAGGCGAAATGGTTTGCCGGGGACAGGGTTTTTGGTTTGACCGGGTTCACCTCAACATCAGGTGCGGAAGATCCTGATTTTCTGCGCTGCCAAAGCCTGCTAACCCAGTTAAAGTCCGATAAAAGTTTACGACGTCTTCCCTATAATCTTTATTATTCGAACAGTAAGACGCCCAATGCATTTGCTGCACCAGGTGGGTCTTTGATGGTGACCCAAGGGTTGCTTGATCTAGTTAAATCCGACATGGGGCTGGCGATGGTGCTAGGTCACGAGCTTGGACATCTTCAATATCGTGATCCATTGCGAGGTATGGGGCGCAATATTCTCATGTCTCTGATCCTGGCCGTTTTTGTTGGTGGTGATGCGAGTGCCGCTCAGTTTATTGTGGGTATGGTTGAAAATTCGTATTCTCGAGATCAAGAACTGAGGGCCGATCAGTTTGGATTTAAGCTGTTATTTTCGACATTCCACCGAACGGCTGGCGCTCTCGAGTTTTTTGAAAAGATGTCAGAACACCAGAACAGTCAAATACATGCCCTGGCCAGCATGCTGTCAACTCATCCGTTCACTCCAGATCGTATTGATGCGCTTCGTTCGTTGGAGGCGACGCTTCGTAAAATTCAGGATTCGAATCATCAGAAATAAAAAAAGCGGCCTCGAGGCCGCTTTTTTATTTTAAATCGTCTCACTGGACTCCGCCGCCAGTCGTAGGATAGGGCGTGTAAGTATATGGTCCTGTTGGAGTGGATGCTGGTGGCGTTGTACCATTCTGCGGGTACGTGCCCACCGGTGTTGTCGAATAAGGCTCGTATCCGCTTG
>JBIIGV010000129.1:0-7831 GCA_044236265.1 Oligoflexales bacterium | reverse complement strand
TCCATTGGCGATCCCAGCAACCTGGGTAGGTTGAATTTAAATCGATATTTTTTGCTATATCATTCAGAGTAGACAGGGTGGCTCTTAACTCCTCCCCAGAAGAACACCTTACCGAGTTCTCTGCATGGAAGCGTACATTGTATCTCTGTAGCTCGCGGTCAGCCCTCCGGACATCTAGTTCGATTAAAATCTGATTCGAAAACTGGCTCGTTAGAGCATCAACAACTTGATGGTCATTTCTGGAGCTAATATCAAATGCATTGAGGTCATCTGCAGTAGCTGAAAGGAGTTGCTCCTTCATCTGTCTAACGGTCTCCTCATCACCAGATAAAGCAGATAGCCCTTTTATAAAAATAGGGGTTTCTTTTCCTGCTTCAATGACTTGAATAGAGGCGAAAGGAGCGTCAGAGGATGCGCCGAAGTGGCTTCTAAATACAGCTATACGCGAACCATCGCTGTTTGATCCTATAAATTCAGATCGTTCGATATTCATTGCTGAGGAAACGGTCGACAAAAACGAAAAAGCCAGCATTATGTAGCGCATAATCTTCCTCCAAGAAAGGAATCGATATCAAATATGCTGTTTAAAGGCAATAAACTCGGTCAAAATCACTGGGGAGTAGTGCCAAACACTCCTGCAAAAAGAGATTTGCCTGCACGACGATTCCTTCACGCAATCCGATTATTCAAATTATACTCCTGAGCCTTTTCAGGCTATTGGATAATAGTTTTTATATCCCGAAGATCAGACCTTCATTAGCCGGAAGAATAGAAAGTCCGGTAGCAACCCTGGTAGCAAATGGAAGAATCGCCGGGAAATTTCGCGAAATGGTGGGAAAGTTTTTGATTTCTGATCTGAAATCAATCCTGACAATTTTTTAGTTACAACTTTTTTTGATTTGCTGGCAAGCGTGACTCCCGCGAAGGGCGGAGAGTTAAAGAAGCTTGTTACTGTTCTAAAAAAATGGTCGGGCTGGCGGGATTTGAACCCACGACCTCACGCACCCCAAGCGTACGCGCTACCAAGCTGCGCTACAGCCCGACTTTTCCAAGATTTGGTAAAAAACCAAGATTCCGGGAAGTAGCCAACGTTAGCACGTCCATCCCAAGCGCGTCAACGATTTGACGCCCCTGGAAGCTTTGTGGCACCGGCTCTTGAGAGGTAAAATTAAGACAAATCGTCATTCAAATTGGACCCTAAATTCGGGGTGCCTCATTTGCGTGCATTGGAGACTCTATGTTTGGTTCGTCGAGCCTGAAAACCATAAGTCTATGCATTGTCTTCGCCGCGCTAAGCCAAGACGCTTACGCTGTTGTACGCAACGGTAATCTTTCCACTCAAAAGAAGATGAACCAAGAGCTCCCAACCGATCCGTTTGTTCGACGTCAGGTGAGATTCTGGGAAGCAATATTCCAGAAATATAAATCCAGTAGTGTCGTCATACACGATATCGATGACCCGATCGCCATGATTGATGTGATCGACTTTGACCGTTATGTGACAAACAGTGGAAATATCACATCCGTGGCCGATAGCGATCAGACTCAACTCGTCAAAAAATATATCGATCGCTACAACGTAGGTGTTGAACGGTTTGTGAAGTTTAAAGAAGAGGCTTTGAAGTTTGGCCCCATCGAGCAGAGACTCTTTGAGGTCTATAATCGCGAGCCAGAATCTCTTGCCAGACTGTACTCCGGGAACGTCAGGTTCCGCGGCCAAGGAGGATTAGCCGATACATTCCTTGCCGCCGCAGCACGGGCACAAGAATACATGCCCTACATGGAAAAAACATTTAAACGCCAAGGTTTGCCCCTTGCTCTCACCAGGCTTCCATTCGTGGAATCCATGTTTAATCTCAATGCGCGAAGTAAAGTGGGCGCATCTGGGATTTGGCAGTTCATGCCAGAAACTGCACGGGAGTATATGCACGTAGGCCCATTAGTTGATGAGCGCAATAACCCGTACAAAGCCACAAGAGCGGCGGCACAACTATTTGCAGATAACTTCAAAGAACTCGGTTCATGGCCACTAGCAGTAACAGCCTACAACCATGGTCGCGGGGGAATGGCACGTGCTGCTAGACAGGTCGGTACAGCGCAGCTTGGACAAATTATTAACAACTACAAGTCACCATCATTCGGATTTGCCAGTAAAAACTTTTATGCCGAGCTTTTAGCAGCCAACAAAACCTACGACCTCATAAATAGAAACGGCCTGGTTAAGGAAAAACCCGGTCATCACAGCATTGACACCGTTCACCTCCACAGACCGATGTCCATAAAGGAAGTTGCGCGAATCACAAGGCTGAGAGAAGACCAACTCATCAAGCTCAACCCCTGTCTGACCTCTGCGGCTATCAGATCGAGGTCTGGCCAGTCATTACCAAGAAATTATGAACTGAGACTTCCTAAGGATGCTTTGAAGATCATGCGTCAGAACTTAGCAAGCAATGCTCGCTCTTCCTCTAGTACTAATCGACGGTAGGAATATTGAAAGGACTCAAGATGATGACATTTTCAAGCTCGTTGCTAGTGGTCTTTGCCCTACTCTACCAAACGCCAGCCTTTGCCCAGCGCAAAAGCACTGATGCACACGCCAAGCAAATCGAAAGCGTCCTCGATCGTCTCGAGAAAAAGCTCATCGATAAAGAATCATCCCCCCTTACACAGGAGGAAAACGAACGCGCAGCCGCAGCTGAACGTGAGTCCGGAAAAACACCACAACAACAGCGCTATATTCCAAAATCTCCAGCAAATGTTCGTGGCGAAACACAGAGTGGACGGAATATCCAGGAAGTTCAAAAAAAGTTAAACGAGTATGACAATCGCATTGAAATCCTCGAATCAGAAATGCGACGCCTCCGCTCAGGCATAAGCGAGTCGGCCGCCACTGATAACGTTGTCTCGGTCCAGCTTAAAACCGACAACAACCGACCTGTCATCCTCAAAACACTCGCAGCGTCTCTAAATGGCAATACGCTCTATAGCCAGATTGACCCGGCGGGACTATGGATCCCGTCAAAGATCATCCCACTATTTTACGGACCTTTAAAACCCGGCACGCATAGGCTAGATATCACGTCGACGGTAGCCAGCATAAAAGACAACGAAGCTGGCTCAGGGGCGTGGAGACAAAAGACACTCTCACAATCATTCCAATTCTCGGTGCCAGAAGGAAAGCAGCGCAAATCTATCACTGTAGAAGTTGGGCAATCAACGGGATCCGACGGAACACCGGTCGCGGTGCTTTATGAATCGGAGGTCAAATGATTCACAGGCAAGCCCAGTCAATCCTTTATAGTCTTTTGCTCACTACGAGCACGTACAGCTTGGCGAACGATAGTGAGGATAAAGATGTCGAGGTACATCTCGATGCGACCGAGAGAGAATTTAAGAAAATACATTCAAACCTCCGTGATTTTAGCGAGCAGCTGAGGGCCATCGATCGCACCAGCACAGCGGCTGGACTGGGCCCCCAACTGACTGGTGCAAAATCAGCGTTTCAGAGCTCCTCAGAGGCCTTTAAACTTCGAGAGTGGCCATCCGTCATTCAGGAAAGTAGCCGCTTCCTAAGCCTATCGCAAAAACCGGAAGTAAACTCCTACCTACGCGCCCAGTTTATGATTGGCCGCGCCTATGAGGAGCAAGGACAAAGCCAAAAAGCTGTTCGTGCCTACAGGCGCTACCTCGCAACCGTCACCACAAATCCAAGCGCTGATTTATCGGATCTATCAGAGACATTTGAACGCATTGTGCGGCTGGCAACAAAAAGCACGGCAAACGAACAATCAGAGCTATCAAAGTTTTTGTCATCAATCGCAAGCATGGCCTATCCATCTGAAGTTGCAGACCAGCTAAAATACTTCTCCGCCATCGCCAGCTCAAACATCGGAAAAAAAGGATTGGCAGATGAGTGGCTTTCGGAGGTGAACTCCTCGACAAAAAACCCGGAAACAAAAGCGCGAGCCAAACAATACAAGGCCCTCATTGCAATCCATAAAAAAGACTGGGAGTCTGCGGCCAAGGAGCTTGAGTCAATTCTTGAGATGGATGACGTTTCTACACGTTCCAAAGACAACGCTCAACTTGCCCTAGCTCGCGTGTTCATCAAACAAAAGAAGCCTAAGCTTGGCTTGGCAGCATACGGAAAGATCGGCCAAGCGTCAGAGTTTCATAAGGACGCCTCCTACGAAAGGACACTTCTCTTAGCGAGACTTGGGCAAGACGATGATGCGCGCAAACAAGCCCGTCAATGGCTCGGATCGTATCAGGGAGACCCAGAATCTAGTCATTTAAAGGGCATTCTCTCCTGGCTAGACTTGAGAGCCGGAGACTTGGAGTCAGCGAAAAAGGGCATCAACGAGGCGTCATCACAACTTAGTTCCGTCAAAGAAAAGCTACAAAGTGAATTCAGTGGCCCTAAGCTGACCTATCAGGACGCAACACGCCTATCGAATCTTACAACAGGTCTTGCCGAGCAATCACCGGACCTTGGCGGGTTTTTGTCTGTGTTTACCCAGCTTGCCGAAATGAAACAAAGACTCTCCGAAATCGATGGAGCAGAGCGATCAATCATATACTCACTTGCAGGCGGAGACCTTCGTCACTTCAGTCCAGCCATTGCAAACCGTGTCGACCAATTCGATCGTCTTGCTGATTCGATACTGTCTACAGGCGCAAAGCTCATATTTCTTGAGCGCCAACGTCTAGCCCCCATGTTATCTGACGTAGATAAGCAGAAACTGGAGGCGGGACAAAAACGGCGCGCGTCCCTCTTTGAAAAGAAATCTCGTCTTTCCCGTGAATTTCGCCGATGGTCCTCATGGATTGGGCCGGCAGAGCAGCTCGTTAAACTTTCTGATGAATGGAAAAAGATCAATCATCTAGAAGCGGAGCTTAACTCAAAGATAGCAGCAATGCCTGCCAGTAACGCTGGTCAGGCGGAAACGGCTGATACGTCGACCCTAAAAGAGAAAATAAAAAAACTTCGCACAGAACTCTTAACCTCCTTAGTCGAGGTTAAACGTAATCAGGCTCAGTCTTTGGTCAACCAAAGCAGCATCGACGACATCCTTCATATCATTCAGCAGTATGGCACGTCTCTGCATGAGGACTCTCAGGTGATCTCGGCCTATGAACCCAAGTCTGGACAGACGTTAGATCTAATGGCCGACGAAGATAGCCGATTGGGCTGGAGCCTGTGGCGGGAAGCTGTCCGTAGCCTAGATGGGCAAATAAGAAGCCTGCGTAGCGATGCGAGTAAGCAGCTAGACGACGTCTTTGCAAACCTCGATAAAATCAGCAAAACGAGAACACACCTGGAAAATGACATTGCAGACCTAACCAGCGTCGTCGAAACCTACGGCGGTGAAAGTCTCGGGATGATCCTATCCCACTACGACAACGAGCTAAATCAGCGTCTCGGCAAGCAGTATAAATGGGCGGGAGACCTCGAATACCTAAATTATATGAACGCCAAAAATGAGCACGATGCAAACCGGAAGAAGTTGGCACTTGAAAAGCAGATATTGAACGATAGTTTGCGCGAAACCGAGAAATGAGGGACAGACTATGAAGACTCCTGATAAAAAAATACTTAAAAATCTGCTTATTTGCTTTACGCTCGGATTAGCAAATCCATCCTTGATGGCCAATAATGATCTGGCGTCTGATATTCCTGATCCTGCAGCACTCCAAGCCTATAAGAGATTTTGGGACGCCTTCCAAGACTATGAGAGACAAAAGAAAAAGACCGCCGTTGATGAATATCAAAGGGCGCGCGAGGGCCTTGAAAGTATCTATTCCAACAAGGAGCGAGAGCTTAGGGAGAAGAGAATCACAACTCTTGAAAACGCAATCAATCGTTACAATGAAAACCTTGAAAAGACACCAAACGCTGCCAATCGTCCGTTTGTGTTGTTAAATCTCGCCCAGATGTACGGAGAACTTGCATCTCTGCAAGTTGAACGTGGGGATGAAAGCGACAAAAAAAGTCGGTCCGCAGCGATTGCCATTCTTAAATCAATTGACGAGAACCACAAGGCGTTTCAGCACAGTGGAGAAGCTTTATACCTCCGCGCAAATCTTCTCGAAGCCAATGGCGACAGTGAGGGCGCAGGTCAGGTATGGAAGAGACTTGCGGAGACAGGATCGGACCGATTTACAACTTATGGAAACATTGCTGCAGGGGACGGAGAGTTCGAGAGAGCTAACCCGGAAACAGCCATCAAGTACTATGAAAAAGCAAAGCAACTTTTAGCTCAATCGGACGACCAGAACAAAGGACTTGATGAGCTGAGAATTTATTATCGTCTTGCTTGGGCCTATTTCAAGGCTGGAAAGAGTACCGTTGCAGTTAAGGCTGCCCGTCACATTTTAGAACCCGGCGTTCTATCGAAGTCTGTGCGTCAAAAGGAGCGGATTAGTCGAGATATCGCCGAGGTGATTGGTCTATCTCTTTACGAAATTGACAATGATCAGATGACTCGAGACGTGATTACCGCAAAGGACGTGCGTTCTGTTGCGCCTTCAATTTCACTGGTACTTATGGAGCAATATCAAACCGCCAATGCCTATGAAAAAATGGCAAAGATTGGCGATCTGTCCACGCAAAAATTCCCTCTCTCCCGAGAGTACCCAGATCTTCTGAAATCCAAGGCCAAAGCAGACGAGTCACTTGGGCGCAGAACCGCAAGACTCGAGACATTAGAAAAACTTGCTATGTTGCTCCCCGCAAAATCACTCTGGCGCCAGCATAACCAAGCGGATGCTGATGTCGTCAAATATATGGAAGAGCAATCAAGAAATGCTGCCGAGCTGGTAGCGAACTCCTATTATGAGGAAGGACTTACATCCAGTAATCCCCGCAAATTTAGCATGGCGTCGACTTATTTGACCATCTTGCTCAATGATCAACCAAACTCTGAGAAATCCAACTCCATTCGTCTAAAAATCGCCAACTGTTACTTTTTTGCGGGCAACCTAAATCAGGCTGAAGCTCGATACTCCGAGCTGATCACACAACTAAAATCAACAGACGATATCCTCATGACTGCCCATTACCAGCTGGTGTTAACTCTAGAGCGAATCTGGAGATCTAGCTTCGAGATGGCTGCGCAAAAAAGCCAAGATCCAAAGGAATCTCAGGACGTCCTGTCTGCGATTACGAAACTTGAGAAGGCCGTCGATGAGCATGCTAATCGTTTCCCAGCTCAGTCGAGATCTGTAGATTTACTGCTTGTTGCTGCTAGTGCAAATCGCGATCTCAATCGATTCACAGAAGCAAGTCGATATTGGCAGCGAGTTCTCCTTTCGACACCTTCGGACGGCCAGCGATCCATGGCTATTCGTGGGCTCGTTTTTGCCAAACTTCGCTCGGGTAAAGCGGCTGATGTCATTGAGTCGGTCTCTCAATTCTTAAAGCTTGAGGATTCCAAGACTCTGTCTCAGAATCTGCGCAATGAATTATTGGGTGTGCTGTCCGCGGCAGCCTCCGAAGAGTCTCAGCGATTATCGAAATCAGGCTCCACAGAGGAAGCGGCAAACCTCTTACTTAAAACAGCCGCTAATTTTACTGCGCTGCCAGGAAGAGAGCAGATGTGGCGAGATGGTGCTTATTTTATGGCAATATCAGGAAACTGGGCTTCCGCGCAAAAGAGTGCTGAAGACTATCTTTCTGCAAATCAAAAGCAGTTTGCTGGCGACATGACATACCTTGTTGCTCGTGCCAATGAGTACCAAATGCGTTTTGATCAGGCCGTAAAACACTATTTAGATCTTGCAGCGAAATTCCCTAAACATGAGCGAGCAGCGGCATCGATTGAACGGGCTG
>JBIIGV010000164.1:0-5649 GCA_044236265.1 Oligoflexales bacterium | reverse complement strand
TAGAGGCATTTAATCGCCTGTTTTAATTGATTTTTTATCTAAAATTAGAGGTCGCTTTAATATCGGCCTAAAGATACCGATTTGACTGCCGAAAACCTATCGTTGGGTACATTCATTTGAGTGAGGGGGTGTCATGATCTTAGGCTTCCGTGTTACTGCGGTTTTAGCTTTTGCATTGCTGAGTGCCGCGAGCTGTGGGCGAACTAAGACTACTTCCTCAACTCCAAATAACGGCGGCAGTGGCGAGCACTTGCAAGAGGGATTACTAGGGCAGATAGATGTTTCTAATTATGTGGGGATTGCCCTGAAAGTTCAGGCTAGCCATCCGTACTATCAGAATGCACTTTACGGTCTTAAAAAAGATGGATCGTATCAGCAGCTGGATCTTCCAAACGTGATCGTTGGAATCGAAAAGGTGTGTCAATCCGAGAAACTTATCATCGTAAACAACGAAAATGCCTATTCTCAGGGAGGGGCCCGCTTTCTTTTAATAGTGAAAAGTGATGGTAAAGTTTACGGTGTAGCGACGCCAATATATAACATATGCAACGGTAGTGGCGGGAATATCGCCAATACTCCATCGGCCGATCTTTTGAGCTGGAAGTCGAGCGGTGGTAGTGAGATAGTCAAGGTGGATATCAGCAGTGGAGTTCCTGTCTCGAAGTTAGAAAAATTAGATCCGGCGGCCTTCAGTTATGCCAGCAACTCCTCAGGCGACATCATCTATTATTCAAGTAAGGTAACTTACGGCGACGGACGAGTGCAAGCGCCTGCGATTAGTATTCGAGAAGCCAATGGAAGGACGTACCAATTAGATACGTTGGCTAAAGATAGTCAGCCAAATTGCTTTTTTTCGGGATTAGATCAGTTCAAGAACGACTTCTACTACATGTATGATGGCAAATTTTACATTGTGAGGAAATCGGGGACTAATTACACGAAAACGCTATCTAAGGCGTCCGTCCCTATTGGATTACAATGTTGGAAAAATTTCCGTACCAATAAAGCGATTTTTTTTCCAACCACCACCTTAATGGGTGATTTGAACGCAATATTTAAATTCACCTTATTGTCTGATGGAGACCTGAATATTGCTTCATTCCCATTTGTCGATGCTAGTTATTTTGAGCAAATCGTGGGGAACGATGATTGGATCTATGTAGTTGCTAAAAAGCTTGATGTTGGAAGTTCGATTTTAAAATTTAATCTCCAGGACGGATCATATTCGACGATTCTATCCTATGACAAGGGCGCAGGGAAAGAAATCCAGGATCTTTCCCTGCTTCCCAGCAATTGGCTTAGTTTTTTACAGTATGATTCTGCGTCTCGTACTTATACGCATAAAATGATTGCTGAGGGTAAGGCTGTTGTGGTGGAACCTGATGTGGTTTTGCCCGAAATTGGACAGCTCGTTGCCTGGGAGATTCCTGGCTGTAAACAAGGCTATAGTCGAAAAAACTACATCTGTAGTCCATTCATGTGTGAGCCCAATGCCTTTTTGGGAACAGTATCATGTGTCGGAGATGTAGCTAACAGTTCAGCTGCGACGAAGCCAAAGTCTTGTAGTGCAGACGGCCAAAGCTTCAACTTTGGCACTTGCACGGTTACGGCTTGTAGTCCCGGGTATAGTGTTTTAGCAAATGCATGTTCAACAGGTGTAACATTGACCAAGGCGATATTTGCTCTTTACTCTATCGATTCTGCAGTGGCCGCATTGACTGTGAATGCTGGAAGCACCACTAAGATCGCGATCGGTCGACAGATTGAGTATCTTTATGGCGGGACTACTTATGCCCAGGGATTCACAGGTTCGTCCGGATATCCTAACATTTACGGCTCACATACCGATTATAATTGGTCCGTCACTGGTGGTACCTTGAACAGGACTGGTCTCTTCGATGGCTATAGCTACAATTATGTTGCCCCAGCGCTCCCTGGTACCTATAAGCTCAAGGTTGTTTTGACCACCAGTTGGCTGATTAACAGTAATAACACGGATATCACAAACGCGGTACGTGATGCGGCTGGAACCCAGTTCACGAAAGAGTTTGTTATAAATGTACAGTAGCGGAGCGACGAGGAAATACCCGCTCCCATCCCGAACACGGAGGTCAAGCTTGTCAGCGGTGATGGTACTGCAATTTTAAGTGTGGGAGAGTAGCACGATCCAGCCTATTAAATCGAAGCCCCGTTAGAGAAATCTACTGGGGGTTTTGTTATTCTGCAGATCTTGCATGCCAGCAACTCTTAGCAATGAGACTCGAGCGCTAAATCGATACTAAAAAAACATCCTCCGCCGAGCTCGCTCTAACCTCGTTGTTTTTAAGCTCAAGATGATCTTTCAGCGCCACAAGCTCTCCCCTTGGAATCGTGGGATAAGATTTCTTGAAGTGCTTTTTTTGCCACGCAACAAACTCACGATTCTCACCGCGGCAGATCAGCTGCTTTGCAAAGCCTTTGAACTCCTGCAAGTCCCCCGTGACACGCGCGACATTTTTAGTCTCAAGCCTAGGCTTGTCACGGCGCATCATAAGCCAAGAGCAGGGCAGCGTCCCGTTTTTAATCGGCATGTGCTGCTCGATTGATTTTAGCCAATCTGGTTGTTGCCATGCGAATCGGTCGTGGCACCAATCACGCTCACTATGAGTTAATAGGGGACAAGGCTTGGCGTGAGTACAAGGCCCCCAAACATACCAACCCTTTTCAAGCAGCTCAGTTCTCAACGCCTGCAAGCGTCTTGAATCATCTTTGGTTGATGGTTCAACAATCATAAGACCATCGCAGTGATCAACCCATGGGGGAAGTCGCTCAAGCTCAGTAAATGAGTACGAAAACACCGCCAAAGTTTTTAGTTTGACGTCTCGTCCATCGACGTCTTTGCTCCAATCGATCACTGTCTTGGATTCCGTCACCAGTTTACGGTGAAACGCTATGGCCTCAGTCGACCTCTCGACACACAGAGCACTTTTAAAATTCAGTTCATGCTGATCGAATGCCAAGCCTGCGCTACCGAGACCGCTACCAAAATCTATGTAATGCTCAAATCCGTCAAAAAACTTCAGCTTCCGACCACGGGCCGTGACACCACAAAGGCGCCACCAGTTTAAGGGCATGTAATAGGCCAGATATGCCACCTTAGCCCAAGACTCGGACCAGGGACTGGACTTTTCCGGATGCTTCGCATAGAAGTCCGACATGGCCATGACGGCCTTGGCAATCCTTGGTGCGTCGCCAGCATGAATCCCAAGTTCGGCCAGTAATTCCAGCTGCTTTAAGCGCACTAATGGGGGCAAGTCTACTGGCATGGTCATGAATGCAAAGGCCCTCTAGTCCCAACGATGAAAGAGTTTTTTGATGTCTTCTAGTTTGTCAGAGCAGTCACGAAGCTTCATCCAAAAAGCCAAGGCCTATTGGACCCCTGAACGCCTACAGAAGATCACCGCTGGGCATAAGTACCATGTTCTCCCGACAAACGCACCTCTCCTACTGAGAGCCCTTGGACTTCTCAACAAAGACGCCTCCATGTCAGCAGACGCTACGAGAAAATTCATTCAGGTCAATCACTTGCTGACTCAGTTTCGACCTTACCTGGAGGAGCTCAATAAGCGTCATGGACAGGTTCGCGTCCTGGACGCCGGTTGCGGAAGTTCGTTTCTAACGTTTCTTCTCGCCTGGGCCTACCAAGAGGTGTGGAAACACCCACACCTGATTATTGGCGTAGACTCAAATGAAACGCTGATTACAAAAAATAGCCATACCGCCCATGACATGGGAGTAAGTGACGCCGTCAAATTCTTCACCTCTTCCATCGCTGACACTGACTGGCAGAAAATCGTGGGCGGAGAGCAGGCAATCGAGGTCAACTCGGACTCCAAGAAGCTTCGCCCGCACGCAGTCGTGGCCCTCCACGCTTGTGATACAGCCACTGATGACGCCATTGCCCTCGGCATTAAGTTAAAAGCAGACTTCATTGCTGTTGCCCCCTGCTGTCAGGCTGAGCTCGCTAAGAAATGGCGCGAGTTTGCTGATCTGGGGGTCAACAATCCATTAAAACCGGCCTACCACAACCCCCATCTTCGTCGCGAACTTGCCTCCCATCTGACGGATCTTGCGCGCGTCCTGATCCTTCGTGGTCACGGCTACGAAGTCACCACCACTGAATTTACAATGTCCCATGCCACGCCGAAGAACACACTGATACTCGCAACGCGTCGTGGCAATTTTCTCAAAGCGGCGCAGCTGGAGTACCAGGATCTCGTCACATGGATGGGCGGCTGCGACATCTCGCTGGCCGCTAAGGCGCCCTTTACAGAGTCATAATCAGGCGCAGCCCCTGCGTCATTTTTACGCGTTGCTTTATTAATTCTCGCTTTGCTACTCTTGTACTATGTCTCGAATCAGATTTTGTACGGAGTACCCATGAAGCTGCAATTAATCTCAAGTCTATTTCTGGTAGTCAGTCTATTTCATGCACCAATCGTTGAGGCTAGCCAGTGTCCAAGTCAGCTTCAATATTCCAACGGTCAGACGCTAAAATCAGGCAATCGTTTTTACTACAATAACGGCCAGACTGTTTCGATGGGTAGTAGCCTCTATCATGCCAATGGCCAATCTTTAAAATCTGGTAGCACCTTCTATCACTCTAACGGGCAATACTTTAAATCTGGATCATCTCTTTACTATGCAAATGGCCAATACCTGCGTATGGGTAGCAGCTGGTACTATGAGAACGGTCAATACCTTCGCTCAGGATCCACCTTCTACTACAGCAACGGTCAGTATCTTCGCTCGGGAACAACTCTTTATCGCAACGATGGCTCGCGTACCGAATTTCCGATTACAATTCGCTCGGACATCAGTCCGGGCAACTTTTATTCTTTTTACATTGAAAGGTCTGCCGACCGGACAACCGCTCACCTTGACCGTTTCTCACAAGGAAACGGCGTGACTGTTGCACTTGTTGAATCTGGCGATAGTTTTAATGCCGTCATGACCTTCAACACAGGTTATGCCGGAGAATCTTTGACAGCTCAGTTTGATGCTTCTGGGAATCTCGTCAGCTGTCGACTAGGCATCCCAGAGCAAACAGATCGCTTCAGACTAGACAGCGCACCAGCAAGTATCGACGTAATCGTTAAGCCAGGATATGATCCAGCTTCGGTGAGACGAGTGCTACAAGACGCACTCGACTCCCTTTAATTCAAAATCCGAATTAAATGAGCAGCTAGAGTGCCGCCACCAATCGGCGCACTCTTGCCACGTCAACAGGCTTTCGCACATCACCATCAAACTTCAAGGACGTGCCGACAATAAAGCCCGTGGCCAGTTCTTTTAGTTGAGCAATGTTTGATTCAGTCACACCACTACCAAGTAGCACAGGCACTCCCGAAGCAGCCTTTGCAATCTTAGCAAGCTTTACCGGATCAACACTCTTACCGGTCCCAGCTCCTGATACAATCACGGCATCAGCCAAGCCACGCTTAACGGTGTCTTCAACTTCGTCTTCAACGGGACGCGAAGCCAGCGGTGCTGAGTGTTTTACATCAACGTCAGCAAGAATTTTTATGTGTCCAGCAGCAAGACTTGATCTTGCTCGGAGTAACTCATGAGCAATACCTTGAATGACACCCTGATCGGTGACGCGCGCAC
>JBIIGV010000128.1:0-7881 GCA_044236265.1 Oligoflexales bacterium | reverse complement strand
TTTAAACCCTGCAGGATTAACACTCAGACAATGGACCACTGGCGCCAGAGACTCTTCCAGTTTCGCCTTCACAAACGGCTCAATACCATCATCCGAAGATGCCATGCTTTCGATGTGAACAGACCCGTCATGATCTAAAACGGCGACACCCAACTTGGTCCGGGTATTGCCGATATCTGCTATTAAAATTTTTTGTCCCATGCCCACATTCCATCTAAAGTCGTGAGTTGCTGAGTTAACCTTATGAGACTGCGTTGTACCATGGGCGTTAAGATGCAGGTGACCCTGCTCGTCTATGCCTGCACAAGTAAACCATTCAAAGCCATCATTTGATTTACGATACCACGAATGCCCGGCACCCAGCCCATAAAAGTTCCAACGATCCATCACGAAATGACGCGAAAGCTTCGGCCAATAAGTCGAAAACCAACGCGTTAACTCCTGGGCCACACTCTTGGCATCAAGCATTGATCCGTCTTTCAGGCGTCCGATCGTCCCTGCTGGATAATCCAAAGCAGAATGACCTTGTGGCGCATGCCTGAGATTAACACCAACTCCGATGATCACCCCTTGCATTTGACCATCCATGATGGATGCCTCGCAAAGAATTCCGCCAATTTTTTTTCCATCTAACGTCAGGTCATTTGGCCACTTCAGGCAAATATTTAAACCTGTGTGGTGTCTGAGAAATTCGGCAACCAACACACCTACCCCCAGCGGAATGACTTCTTTTATGTCGTCTGCAACGAATTGCGAAGGAATCGCCACGCTGTAGTGAAGATTTCCTTCCAACCCAATCCACTGCCGACCGTGGCGCCCAACGCCTGCAGATTGTCGAGCAGAAGCGATACTTTCGGGGGTATGCGAGAAGGCAAGCCCACGATCTTTGAGCAACCTCGAGGTCGACTCGCATTCTTCAAGCCATTGAAATTCAATTGGGATCATTATTCAGCGATCGAAAAGCATCGACAGATCAGACCAGCGCGCCGAATGAATCGTCGATCCGGTGGAAATAAAATCGACACCAGTCTCTGCAATTTTACGCACCGTTTCAAGCTTTACGCCGCCAGACGCTTCCAACTTGGCCCGTCCCCTAACCGTGCGCACAGCCATGGCCATCTCAGCTAGAGACATGTTATCGAGCATGATGATGTCAGCACCTGCATCCAAAGCCTCTTGAACTTCGTCCAGGTTCGTCGTCTCAACTTCAATTTTGAGCGTTGGAGGCAAGGCCTCGAGCAATCGGGAAACTGCTGGCTTGATGCCACCTGCAGCACGAATATGATTTTCTTTTACAATGACGCCGTCACACAAGCCCACGCGGTGATTGCGCGCGCCACCGATGACCGTCGCCGCCTTTTCGATAAGACGCATGCCAGGAGTTGTTTTTCTAGTGTCCAATAATTGGCATTTCGTACCGCTCAGCTGATCAACGAATGCGCGCGTCGCGGTCGCAATGCCGCACATGCGGCCAAGAAAGTTTAGCGCGACCCGCTCAGCCTTTAGAATGGAGCGCGCATGACCTGATACTTCGAGAAGTAACGCGTCGGAAGCGAGTCGATCGCCATTCTTTGCGTGTATTGTGACTGTCAGCCGCGGATCGACCTTACGCATAACGGCTGCAGCAACGTCAAGACCAGCCACAACAATATCTTCGCGACAAATTATGCGCGCCCGAGACATCTTATCGGCTGGAACACATAAATCGGTGGTCCAGTCGCCATAGCCCCAATCCTCTTCCAAGGCTCTGGTGATAATCGGGTCTAATTGAATGTCGTGTAGCTGATGCAAAGAGTGGTGCCCCCTTTAGGGGGACCAGTATACCTAAAGGTTTAGGCTTGATCTATTACTGATCTACCAAGTAGCGCGCTTTTTCTTCGGCAAGCCGGCGTAGCTCAGCCGTCAGGACCTCACGAGCGACTCCCTTGAAATGCTCGACGCAATAGCGCTCAACGGCACGGTCCACGAGGGTCGGTAGCTCTTCACGCACAAAGGACTCGACAGCTGCGGATAAACCGGCGTGGGTTACCGGATGGGATCCTGTGGACTCTCGAGATGAAGCGCCCTGATTTGCAAAGGTTGGCGCAGCGCCTGATGGCTTAGACTGGGCGGTAAATGGCTTAGCCAACGGTGTTTCCTGCGCTGATTTTTCATCAAAAGCAGGCCGACCTTTTCGCGATGGCTCAACCTCGGGAGCTGGCGGCATTGCACCCGGAAAAGTCTCCTCTGAAATGGAGAAAACCGGCATGGATGCCATGGACTGCAGAGGTTTTCCTGGGGCTGACGCTTTCGCTTCGGCCATTGCCTCTGCCTCATCTGCCAATAGAAACGCGGGAATATCAGCCACGCCGGCGCGCGGTAAGTTTGCGGCAGGAGCTGCCGTTGGTAGCGAAACCGATGGCGCTGATGTTGCCGCGCCCGCAGTTAACTCTTGGACTAGCTTTGGAAGTTCCCCTGGGGGAAAAGGCTTTTTAATGATGTGCGTGATACCCACTGCCCGAAGGTCGCTCTCTTTGACAGCTTCGTAACTTCCCATCAGCAAAATTATAGGGACGCCGCCGGCCCTCTCAGCCAGCTTCACAAAATCGGCAGCAGTCGAAACTCCGGGCAAACCGGCATCCGCAATAATCAGATCAACAGAGCCTTGGTCAACAAGTTTGCCCGCCTCAAGGTGCGAAGCGGCAGACCTGATCTCCGTTTGCAAAGCAGCCAAGCCAATTTTGATCACTTTTTGAATGGTAGAGCTGTCGTCAGCAACCAGAATGCGACAGACCATATGCGAACCCCCAGAAAGGTCAGAAACAACCTGATTTTAGTCTATCACAGGGGTTACAAAAGTCATAAATTTGAACGAACTAGGGAGGAAAAGGGGCTACTTGGTTAGGCAGATCGAATATTTTGTAGTCGGTGGTTGATCGCATTCAAAACCACACTGCGCAGATGCTCGCGTGTTTTGACCGCCGCCTCAACGATGATTTTGTAATCATCCTGGGAAAAATGGGTGCTTTTGCCGCCATTCATTTCCCGAAAGCACTTCACTCTTAAATTTTCAAGGTACACCATTTTGCTTTCGTAAAGGCGCTTCAGCGTGTCTGTGTCAACACCGTCAGATGCAATGGGTTTTAGAAGGTCGTTCATGATTTCGCGGTAGGTTTCATAATCAGTTTGCGATTTTTTGGACATGCAAGACCTTCCCTGTATGTTCGAGCATTTTCTCGTTGTCTTCCTTCGATGACCCTTTATCGGCCGAATGTGAGCCGGCTTTACAGGCAAAACCTCCCCGGAGCGAGGAGCCTTAAAAATGACCCGTTCTTTATGAATACATCAAAAAGATCCTTGACCCCTGCCCGCCCCGTCCGTACCCTTTAGAGTCTAACAAAAGCAAGACACAATCAAATTTAAGGTCCTGAAATCAATGGGAATTTATAACGGAACGGTCGCCTTTCAACGATATTTACTGGTTGGCGGCCCCCGCAAGCTGACCATTAGCAACTTAAGCGATTTAATCGCCCCTCATAAGGCTCCATCGTTAAAGCTCGATCAAACGGTCAAGGCAGAGCGTCTGGGCTGGGTCAGGCCCCTGACTCAAGACAGCGCCGAAACACCGCTCGACAGCACCCACTGGGATATCTCTGACTGTGTTGTCGAGGGGGGCGTTTTATTGCGTGCACGAGCCGAGCGCCGTAGGGTTCCTTCAACGCTCCTGCAAATGATTTTTAGGCAAAAAATTGCGGAACACTATCAGGCGTCGGGCAAGCAATTGAATCGAAATGAACGCCAAGCCTTAAAAAACGACCTCACTCAGGAACTGATGCGCCGCTCATTACCTCAGGTATCATTCACAGACATTCTGTGGAAACTTGAGGACAAGGAGCTTTATATTTTCAATCGTTCAAAAACTGCGTGTGAACGCGTACTGCAATTGTTTGACGAAACTTTTGCTAAGGAACTAAAGCTCGATGTGGTAAAATTCTCTGCCACATCAGCTTGGGTTGAGGCGACTGATATCGATGCAAGATTCAACCTTCTAACAAAAGTTGAGCCAACTGTTTTCGCTCGCACACTGAGTTGAAATCCTAGAACGAAGAGACTTTCATGGATCAGGATCACATTCCATCTCACCAACCATCCGAAGATGATTCGACGCAGCGCATCGGAAACATGTCGCTTCTGGAGATCGGGGAAAATCTTTTTCAGTGGAGAAACTACACCATCATCCCAGCGATGATGATCCTATTGCTCTTCAGTTCTACATCAGCGCGGTCGGCGACAATAGGCACCATCCTCATTATGTTGGGCTCGTTTGCAAGAATTTATACGGTAGCCTTTATGGCAGATGACCTTTCCGACAATGCCGGCGCAGATCAACTCATCACGGCAGGACCGTTTGCGCTTGTGCGCAACCCACTCTACATCAGCAATCTGATCATCACGCTCGGAGTTGTATTTTACTCAGGCGTTGTTGTTCTTGGAACACTTGTGCTGGCGTTTTTCGTTTTCCAGTATCACTGTATAGCTAAATACGAGGAAAGCAGTCTTCTAGCTAAATTCGGTGATGAGTATCAACGATATATGGAGCGGGTTCCAGCTTGGTTTCCGCTTAAATTCCCTATTGCTGATGATTTTCCGGTTCCACCGAGTTTCTCGGCCGCCTTTGTTGCAGAAAAGCGATCCATCGCTGCGATTGGCGTGATTCTGTTCCTGCTGATGCTTGCCGCCAAATAACTGACTAAGCCCTCTGAGCGACCAACTGCCCCAATGCTTTAACCCAGCGCGGATCAGCATTCACACAGGGCACCAAAAGAAAATCCTCACCGCCGAGCGCTTTCCAGTCGGCGCGTGCACGATCACCAATTTCTTCAATCGTTTCCAGACAGTCTGACACAAATGATGGCACCATGACCGCCAAGCGACGCACGCCTTTAGCGTGCAAATCGGCGAGAATTTTATCGGTATATGGCTGAATCCAAGGGGTCCGTCCGAGTCGACTTTGAAAACTGACCGAATACTGCGTTTCATTCAAAGAAAGGAAACCTGCCAGTCGACGGGAGGTTGCAAAGCATTGGGCGCGGTAACAATAACGGTTTTTAATCGTAATCTGCTTGCAACAGGATGCATCCGTTAAACAGTAGCCTGCGGTCGCGTCTTTAACGTGGCTTTCCGGCAGACCGTGATAACTCATCAACACATGATCGGCCTTAAATGCAGCTAATCGATCACGGGCAATCTCACCCTGCGCCGCAATAAAACCTTCGTCGGCAAAAAAATCGCCAACAAACCGGACCGCTGGAATCACCGCTCGCTCTGAAAGAAGTTCCTGGACGCGTGCAATAGCAGTTCCCGTGGCCGAGCTACTGTACTGCGGATACAGAGGGACGACGATCAACTCATCGACTTTATGATGATCAAGCAACTCACTGAGAGTTTCTCGTAAAGTAGGCTCAGCATAACGCATCGCTAGTCTAACTAGATATTTGGATCCAAGTTGACGCTGGAGAGCATCTGCCAGATCAAGCCCGTTTACAAGCAATGGCGAGCCCTTTGCAGTCCATATGGATTTGTAGGCATGCGCCGACTTAGGACCGCGAAATGGCGCGATAATCAAATGCACCAACAGCCATCGCAACACGGTAGGTATAGTCAGAACCCGTCCGTCAGTTAAAAACTCACGCAAATAGCTTCGCACATCAGAGACTGCAGGAGATTTGGGTGTACCCACATTAACCAGTAAAACACCGCGACGAGCGACGAAATTAATGCCTGTATCGATCATGGATCAAGACTCTCCTGTGAAATACGAGACAGGAGTTCTACACCTAGCTGGACACCCTGCCCGTTGCCACCAAGGTCTCCGAGGGCGCCCACAGCGCGATCTGTCCAACAGTAAAGATCAAAGTGCAACCAAGGAAGGTCACCTTTTACGAATTTTTGTAAAAATAGCGCCGCCGATATTGCCCCGCCAAATCCGCTGTCACTGGCGTTAGCAAGGTCTGCAAATGAGCTCCGAAGCTGTGTCTTATAGTTATCCCATAGGGGTAATCGCCAGGCAGGATCACCGGCGACTGCGCCAGATTGTAAAGCCAGATCAGCTAGAGCATCATGATTTGCGAACATGCCGGCTATCTCGGTCCCGACTGCCACGCGCATAGCCCCCGTCAGTGTCGAAAAGTCGATGAGTGCTGCCGGTCTTGATTCCTCGCTTTTATTGGTTGCTACGTCCATGACATCAGCCATCACGAGACGACCCTCGGCATCAGTGTTGTGAATTTCCACAGTCAGTCCATTCCGTGCCGTCAGAACATCGCCTGGACGAAATGAATGCTGGTCGACTGCATTTTCTGCAAGTGCAAGATACAGGTCACAGGGAACATCGCACTTAGACTGCACAAGCCAATGAGCTAATCCCACGACCGTAGCACTGCCACCCATGTCCTTTTTCATGAGCCGCATCCCACTGGCCGGCTTGATATCGAGACCGCCGGTATCAAACGTGACACCCTTACCAACAAATGCAAGCGGACGCTTAAGTCTGTGCTTACCCTTTGGTCGATACTTTAAATGCACCATATGAGACTGGTGAACAGCACCCTGACCGACACCGTGGTGGAGATTCATGTTCTCCCTCGTCAGTTTGTCAGGCCCCCAAATATCAACTGAAATATCAGCATTGCCCTTGAACCACTTAAAAACAAATTCCGCATAGCTGGCAGGATTAATTTTCGCAGCATCAAGATTGACCAAATGCCGCGCTAGATTTACGGACTCGCCGATAGCCTTAGCATTTGCCAGAAGTTGTTTTGTGGCACCAAAAGCAGTGATCTTGAAATGAGGATGAAGCGAGCGTTCTTTAGTGACATGAATAAATCGATAACCAGCCATCTCGAGACCAACAAGAGCTCCCGTAATTTCATCGTCGGAGCAACCATGAAAAAAGATACCAAGATGCTTAATGCCATGCGCATCCTTAAGCGAATGCCAAAGAGCACCGACGCGGTCCCGCATGTAAGCATACGGGCTTTGCGTGAGAAGACCGTAATGGTGCTTAGAAACTTTTGATCGATCATTTGATTTGCCAGACATCAATTTGCGTGGGCGCAGTAGCCAAACGGGTGCCCTTCGCGTTTGAAGAAAAATTGAGTCCAGAGCTTTGTTGTCAATGAGAGACTTCTGCCATGCATCTGTCACATCGTGAAATATCTCGGCCTGCCTTTTAGCAAAGTCAGTAGCATCGGCACCGAAAACATGAAACTCGCCGTCAACACTGGACTGCCGAGGCACTGATTTGACCGCAGCAGCCTCCACCACGTGAGATAAAACACCCAAGCCGCGTCTAAAACCAAAAATGCCATCTCCACCGGCTTTGCTCTTGCCGCCTGAGGTGCCGCCCTTGACTGATTGCTTCGAAGACTTAGGTTTGGATTTCGATTTCGACGATGCCATGAGTCGACCTTTCATCTGTCGTTTAGAGTGCTTTGAACTCCACATCATGCACTATTTGCGTGCCCAGGTCACCCAAAGACATAACCTAGACTATTGAATGTACAGGATAAAATGACGCTTGCATCGTCGCAGTGCCCATTATATAGAATCCGTCCCCGTTTTATTAAAATCCCAGGAGTACCTATGCCAAAGGTCACCATCAAAACAGACAACAAGACCATCGAAGTCAAAGAGGGATATCCCTTGATCGATATGTGCGAAGATCACGACACGTCCATTTTATTTGGATGCCGTGATGGTGCGTGCGGCGCATGTATGATCCGAGTTATTGACGGCGAACAGTTCATCAGCAAAATGCAAGATAACGAACGCGACTTCTTGGAAACCATGGCTGCCGCGCCCAATGAGCGATTGGCCTGTCAATGCAAAGTATCTGGCGGC
>JBIIGV010000031.1:0-26659 GCA_044236265.1 Oligoflexales bacterium | reverse complement strand
TCTTTGAGTGGATTGAAATGGTCTATAATCGTGAGAGACTTCATTCAACGCTTGGATATTTGTCACCTGCATTGTATGAAGCAAAAACAAGGGCGTCCTGAGTGTCTACTTTATCAGCGGAACTCCACACACGACCAAACCCAAATTGTTCAAAAACTAGTTTGGGTTTGGTCGTGTGTCCCCTTTTCTTATTTTGCTAAACGCCGGTAGAGCCAAATCCGCCGCTGCGCTTGCCGCCTGCGTCAAGGCCAGGGATTCGTTGCACCAAATTTAAAGTGATTTGCGCAACACGGTCACCCTTTTGAATGACAAAAGGTTCACTGCTTGAGTTGAAGAGAAGTACGCAAATTTCATCTGGGTAATCAGCATCGACAGTGCCAACGCCATTCGTGAGCATGATGCCATGCTTGAATGCGAGTCCTGATCGCGCGCGCACCTGAAGTTCAGGGATCATCCCCACAGGAACGGCGTCCCAATCGACTTTCTCAATCCACACGCCTGTTGGTACTTTTCCACGTTGACCGGCAGGTATCACAAGCTCAGATGCCGCCCTAAGATCCGCTGCCGCAGAAGCGGCAGTAGCATAGGACGGCATCAGTTCTGGTGATTTACTTTTTAAAGTAATCATCAGTCTCTCAATTACGCTGTAGGTTTTTTGCCAAGTGCTTCCTTGCGAGAAAGCTTGATCTTGCCTTGACGGTCGATCTCAAGAACTTTCACGAGCATCTCATCACCCTCTTTGCAGACGTCTTCTGTACGCTCAACGCGAGCATTGTCGAGCTGAGAGATATGGCAAAGCCCTTCAGTGCCTGGCTTGATTTCAACGAATGCTCCGAAGTCCATGATCTTCTTCACTACGCCAAGATAAATAGCGCCAATTTCAGGATCACTGGTCACTGAGCGAATCATCTTTTTCGCAGCCTCTGCGCTGGTCACATCCATCGCTACGATGTTGACCATGCCGTCGTCAGTGACATCAATTTTCACGCCGGTATCAGCGACGATTTTCTTGATGTTCTTGCCGCCTGGTCCAATAAGGTCACGAACGCGATCTGGCTTGATTTTGATTTGGAAGATGCGCGGAGCATATTCGCTGATTTCGGATGGAGTCGAAATTGCTGAGGTCATCTTACCGAGAATGTGACGGCGACCTGCCTGAGCTTGCGTTAACGCTTGGCTTAGGATTTCGCGAGTCAAGCCACCAATCTTAATGTCCATCTGCAGTGCCGTAATTCCATTTTGGCCACCGCAAACTTTGAAATCCATATCACCCAAATGATCTTCGTCACCGAGGATGTCAGAGAGGATCGCGAATTTATCCCCTTCCTTAATCAAGCCCATAGCAATACCTGCCACGGACTCCTGAATCGGAACGCCAGCTTTCAGCAGAGCCATCGTCCCTGCACAAACAGATGCCATGGATGAAGAGCCGTTTGACTCCAAAATCTCGGATACAAGTCTGATCGTGTAACCGAACTTGCTCTTATCAGGAATAACTTGCGATAGGGCGCGTTCAGCCAATGCACCGTGACCAACTTCCCGGCGGCCAGGAGCACGATTTGGCTTAGGCTCGCCAACAGAGTATCCAGGGAAGTTGTAGTGCAGCATGAAGGACTTCACCGCGTTTGGCGTTACGAGGTTGTCTAGACGCTGCTCGTCATCGGCTGCTCCTAGTGTGACCGTGGCAAGTGACTGGGTTTCGCCGCGGGTGAACAGTGCAGATCCGTGAGGGCGCTTGAGAACTCCAGTTTCACAGCTGATCGGACGGATATCGGTTAAACCGCGGCCGTCGATGCGCTTGTGGGTATTGAGAATCATGTTGCGCATGCTCTTGAACTGTACTTCTTCAAGGATTTTTTTGACGACTTTCGTTGTGCTGGAGTTAGCATCTGGATTGACGGCAGTCAGTACGTCTTTGGTCAGGGTTGACAGCGCATTTTTGCGATCAACTTTGCTCGCAATTGTGAATGCTTTATCAACAAGCGGAGTGGCCATATCGGTCACTTTTTTTACCAGGTCAGCATCCCAAGCTGGAGGATTGACTGGACGCTTGGGTCTGCCGATTTCTTTTTGGATGGCAAGCTGCATCTGGAATACTGGTTCCATCAGTTTGTGAGCGTGGGTGATGGCGTCGAGCATTTGCTCTTCCGAGAGGAAGTTTGCTCCTGCTTCCACCATCAGAACCGCTCCTGGTTTTGCAGCGATATTAAGATCGAGGTCGCTACCAGATCCTTCTTTTGGATCGATGATATATTGACCGTCTTTCATGCCAACCCGCAGCGCAGCTACTGGTCCATCGAATGGAATATCAGAGATCATGAGGGCAGCGCTTGCACCCATCACGGCCAGTGGCGCAGGATGGTGCTCAGGGTCATAGGAAACAGTTGTACAAGTAACTTGGACTTCAGTCATGAAGTGCTCTGGGAACAGGGGGCGCAGCGGGCGATCAATCACGCGTGAGGTCAAAACTTCATGTTCGCTAGGCTTGGTTTCGCGTTTGAAAAATCCGCCTGGAACGCGACCTGCAGCATACATACGCTCAAAATAATCAACCGTTAGCGGGAAGAAGTCTTGGTCTGGTTTGGGGTCTTCGGCTGCAACAACGCAGACTAGAACTTGTGTGTCACCACAGCTGACCATGACGGAGCTCGCTTGCTTCGCGTATTTATTGAACTCGAATTTGATGGTTTTGCCAGCTACTGTGATTTCACGTGTTAATGGGGTAATTGCCATAACGATGGGATCCTTTCTTTCACTCTTTTCTTTCGTAATTCTTCGTTCTTACAGTTGTCCCAAAATAAAAGCGGAGGCGCAATTTAATTTCGCCTCCGCTCTCTGAACTTTTGGGCCAAAAAATCTAAACAAATTGTCCTATCACTTACGGATATTGAGCTCAGTGATGAGCTTCTTGTAAGCGACGGCATCCTTGCGCTCAAGGTAGTTGAGCAGGCGACGACGCTGGCCTACGAGCTTAAGAAGGCCGCGGCGGCTGTGGTGGTCTTTCACGTGCTTTTGAAAGTGGTCACCCAACTGGTTGATACGCGTTGTAAGAAGAGCGACTTGAACCTGAGGAGAGCCTGTATCAGCTGATCCTGTTGCGTGCTTCTTGAGGATGTCTTTCTTTTGTTCTGTTGTCAGTGCCATGGTTAACTCCATTAAAATCGAGTTGAGCAATTTATCTGGATCAATCCACCAACTCCGCAGATAGGCCCAGGGCCCGCAAATAGGCCAAGGACAAGGTGTTTACTGGAGCTTCATAATCTACGCAAGCGAAATCTCTACAGAAATCGCCAATTTTGACCCTTGGAAACCCCTGTGAATTCAGTTAATTGACAATTCTATGGGTAATTTTATTAAAACCTTTAAAATAGATTGACTTTTTGGCCGGAAGTGACTATTTAATAGGCGTCAGCCGGTCAGGCGCATTTCCTCGATATAAGACCTGCTTACGAATTTGGAGGTAAGTCAGATGACATTCAACATTGGCGATAAGGCGGTATACCCTGCCCACGGCGTTGGAGTGATCTCCGGCATTGAGTCCAAGGAAGTAGCTGGAACTAAGATGGACTTTTACGTTGTCCAAATTATTTCTTCCGGGGCGCGCTTGATGGTCCCGACCAACGCAACCAGTCGAATCGGTCTGAGAAATCTTTCCGATGAAGGTGCGCTGCGCACTGTTTACTCAATCTTGAGAACCCCGAGACGAGTGTCCCAGCGAGCTTGGAACCGTCGATTCCGCGAGTTTAACGACAAGCTTCGCACCGGTTCTATCAGTGACGTGGCCGAAGTATTGCGCGATCTCTCTTCTCTAAAGCAGGATAAGCCGTTATCCTTTGGTGAGAAGAATATGTTGGAAAAAGCTCTGGGAATGGTGGTGTCTGAAATCAGCGCTGCTGAGGCCCGCAACGAAGGCGAAGTTGCCGACGAAGTGAACAAGTTGCTTCTTCCTAATTAAGGAATCTCAATGACTGTCACAATCACAAACGTCATGGCGATCAGCCTTGATGGAATGATTGGAAAGCACGCCCTCGAAAGTGATAGCGAGCGGCGTGCTTATGATTTTACGAATATGGATGATCGAGAATTTGTTCGGGAGCAACTGCAGCAAGCAGATGCTGTCATCACGGGCGCCAATTCATTGCGCGCCAGCGGCTCTACTTGGGTTGTCAGCAACGATCGTGGCATCAACCCCGCATGGATTGTATTTACAACCCGCGGACTTGATGAGCGCCTAGGATTCTGGAGCCAGAAAAACGTTAGAAGGATTGTTGTGTCTCCTTTTCCAGTACAGGAGTCTCTCTGCGCGGCTATGGGCGTGGAGAATTGGATATTTGATGAAAAAAGTTTGCCAGAGTTTATGAAGCGCCTTGACGCCGAAGGGCTCTCGCGCGTCCTGCTATTTGGTGGTGGATCAATCAACAAAATGTTCTATCAAAACGACCTTGTTGATTACGCAAAAATAACTCTTTGTCCCTTAATTATTGCAGGTATCAATTCACCTCGCTTTGTAGATTTAGGCTTGACTAAGCCCTCTCACCTCAGGGCCGTCTCTTCCGTATTGAAGGGAGATCTTGTATTCTTAACATATAAGGTCAAGAAATAGCTCTGGTGTGTAAATCGCTTGTGGAAGATGGGTCTGTCCTACTGTTCGCAGGCAAACAGCGCTAAACGAGGTGAGACATGGGTTTAAGAATTCGCACTAACGTCCAATCTCTTACTGCTCAGCGTCACATGGGACTTGCTGGAAAAGCTGCAGCAAAGCAGACGGAGAAATTGGCATCTGGATACCGGATCAATCATGGCGCAGATGATGCCGCTGGATTTGCGATCGCGGAAGTTCTGAAAGCCGATGTCAGATCCCTTGGTCAGGCCCGCCGAAACGCAAACGATGCGGTATCGTTGGTTCAGACAGCTGAAGGCGGTCTTGACGAGATCAATAACATCATGATCCGGCTTCGTGAGCTTTCAGTGCAGTCAGCGTCTGACACCCTGGGAACCCGCGAGCGCCGCTACCTCAATGAAGAGTTCATGGCTCTCAAAGACGAAGTTGATCGTATCGCAATATCCACTGAGTTCAATGGAACTCGACTTTTGACTGGAACGTCTGAGCTTGCTGAGGATCTCCGTCGCGATCACAATTGGTCTCCTCTGGAAATTCAGGTTGGTAAGGATTACTACGGAGTTTCTGACAGCCTTGAGGCTGCTAATCCTACAAACATCATTCGTGTCAATATGGATAAGTTTAATGCCCTGACCGACGGTGAGGGTTCACTCGGCCTTGGTAATAGTGCCAACTCCGAGGGTACGCGTATTGACAACAAGCAATCGGCGCAAAGTGCGATTATGCAAATCAATAAGGCGATGGAATCGATTGCATCGTACCGCGGGACGCTGGGTGCATTTCAGAACCGATTAGAGTCAACGGACCGTAACCTTGCCATCCAAATTGAGAGCTTGTCAGCTGCTCGCAGTCGAATCAAAGATGCAGACTTTGCGGCTGAGTCGGCAGAGTTCACGCAGCAAAGTATTCTTCAGCAGGCTGGCGCTTCTGTTCTCACACAGGCGAATCAGTTGCCACAGATTGCATTGAAGCTGCTCCAGTAATTAGTGATCGCTTAAAACTTTAAATGAAAGGCTCTGGACTTCGGTCCGGAGCTTTTTAATCTGTGGTAACGCACGAGATCGTAAGCTGTAATAGCTCTTCAAGAGATCGTTTTAAGCATATGAAATTAATAGATAATTTAACAATTCTTCGGGTTTGTTAAAGTCTTGGCAAGTGTCGGCCGATGGCCTTTCTTAAGAGGGCCACCATGAGAATCACAGTATCTATTAAACTGATAATGATTGTTGCGCATATGACATCCTGCGCAGCTCCTGAGGAGCCAGCAGGTCTGAAGTCAAGCAAATCGAGCTTGGCGTCCCAGACAAATGTAAAAGCGAGTGCTATGGCTGTTAATTACGGCGGTGCCAACATTGGTGATGAGGATTTGAAGGCCGCAGTCAAAAAGTGTCTTGATCAAGGTAAGTTTTTTGATCGCTCGAGTAGTGTCACTGGCGCCTGTACTAGCTATAAATTGGCAGAGGTTTCTTGCACCGACTCCACAATTACGACAATGATGGATGGGCGAGATACTGAAGATTACAAGAAAATAATGTCGAAGGATCTGCCCGGTTACACGCTGGATCAGTGTCTGGACTGTTCCTCACCAGTTGGAAATTCCTTCTGTGAGGGCAATAAGGCCGAAAAAGAAAAGCTCCCAGGAACTCGCTTGTTTCACGTGAAAGTCACCGGAACCGTCGTCGACATCAAAACAATTTATGTTTACAAGTGATGTGTTGAGTTTTTGGCGATCAAACTCTGACGCCAGGCAATTTTTACCTGAATAATTCACCCGTCTTTTGACATTTGCTTATTTTGGAAAATTGAAATTTTCTAGATTTATCTTTTTGCTATTCATACATTTTGCTGCGTGCTCTTTAAGGGGCCTATTCTTTGCCAATCGTTTGGCATGAATGATGCATGAAAAATTCTGGCGTCAAATATTTTACGTCAGGAGATTGCGTCATGTTGAAAGCGATTTATTCACCAATGTCCGGTGCTCTGGCACAGGAAAAAGCTTTGGAAATTATCGCCAATAACCTCGCCAACACAAACACTGTTGGCTACAAGGGTGACACAATTACGTTCAAGCTTTTGAATCCTGAGCCTGAAAAAAACTATAAGTCACCACTTCCTCCTGCTAACTACAAAGTAGATTTAGATAAAGTGTCCCCACTACATGGCAATGATATTGCCTATGTTGGTGTAGCTGGAATTGAACGCGATGAATCACAAGGTCCAGCAATTCAAACTGGCAACCCAACCGATCTTATGATCGAGGGTGACGGGATGTTTGCCGTCAATACCCAAGATGGCCTTCGTTACACCCGTAGCGGTCAACTATCGATTAGTCCAGATGGTGTGTTGATGACGCCTGCTGGTCATCCGGTTCTAGGCGAGAAGGGTGTCATCACAGTCAAGGCAGGCCAATTCGAGGTAAATCGTCTTGGAGAGGTTTACCAGAATAGCCAGCTCATTGATCGTATTCCTGTCTATAAATTTGAGGATGCCGAACAACTAGAGCGTTCTGGCATGAATCTTTGGTTTTACGGCGGTCCGGAATCTGGTCGCGCGATCAACAGGGATGCCAATATCGCACAAGGATCGCTCGAGGGTTCGAATGTCAACGCAATGAAAAATCTTACATCAATGATCATTGCGCATCGTTCATATGAGGCTTACCAAAAAGCAATTACCAACTATGACAAGATTATGGATATCAGCAACAACCAGCTTGGCGTCGTTCGCGCCTAACTCTTAAATAACAGGGGGTTTCAATCATGATGCGTTCATTGATGACAGCTGCAACGGGGATGGAAGCACAACAAGCCAATATTGATACCATCGCCAACAACTTGGCGAACGTGAATACGACGGCATTCAAGCGATCAAAAGCCAACTTTCACGATCTGCTTTATCAAACGCTACGCGCTCCGGGACAAAGTGCAACGACGGGTACCGTTGTGCCAAGTGGTATTCAAATCGGTGCCGGTGCAAAGCTCAGTAGTGTTGACAAGCTATTTACTGAGGGAAGTGCCATCGTAACTGAGCGAAATCTGGACCTAGCTATTGAAGGCGACGGATTCTTTAGAATTCAAAAAGACGACGGAACGATTGCTTACACCCGTGATGGTCACTTTGATAAGGATAATTCCGGTCGATTAGTCACGGCCGACGGATTTCCACTTGTACCTGAGGTTGTGATCCCACAGGGAGCAACCGATTTTCATGTCGGTATCGATGGTGTGGTGACCGTCAAAGTTAATGGCGAGTCCCAAGAAATAGGACAGGTGCAGCTTGCATCTTTCATCAATCCTGCCGGTCTCGCGTCACTTGGCCGAAATCTGTTCGGAACAACCCGTGCCAGCGGTGAGCCAATTGTAGGTCCAGCAAATCAAAACGGAGTTGGGCGAATTGCGCAGAATCAACTGGAGGCTTCAAACGTAAATATCGTGGAAGAGATGGTCAACATGATCACTGGTCAGAGAGCCTATGAGATTAACTCTAAGGTCATTACGACAGGTGACCAAATGCTACAGGCGACCAACCAGATTCGCTAATTAGTAGCTTTAAGGGGTTAAGACCGCCATGAATTGGGCCTTGCGCATCGTGATACTTAGCAGCCTTGCAGTCCTGGATTTGATTGCAGGGCTATCTCCTTTATCATTTGCGTCGGGGGAGTCTTCCTCAGTGACAATTGACATTAACCCTACAGCATCAGTTTCTGGATCGCGAATCTATCTTTCAGATGTTGCAAACTGCGAAGGTTTAAAGACGTTATGCCGGGAAATCACAGGAATAGATGTGGCTACGAGTCCTGCCCCAGGACGATCGCAATTTATTCAACAAGCCGTTATTCGTGGTGTTTTGCAGAAAGAGTGGCCCAAAGCTGATTTTTTGGTGACGGGCGCAGAATCTGTCCGAGTAGAGGCTTCATCGATAGATCTGTCTACGGATGATGTGCGTGTTAAACTTCAGTCCGCAATCAATGAACGTTTGCGTGAAGTAAAAGATCAGGTTCGGGTGCAAATTCAAAGAATTCAGTCGCCTTCCTTGAAGGTTCGTCCAACCCAAACGGCGTTTGATTTCTCTGACCTGGCAGGGATTGCCTTTGATGATCCGAATTGGCTGTCGAAGAACTTGGTTGGAAATCGTCCTTTCACCATCTCAATTTATAACCCTGCCGATCCTGACGACAAAAGTAATATTCAAACTCATGTGACTTTTTCGGTTGATCGTCATCTGCCTGTCCTGAAAAAACATATTCCGGTTGGGCAAATTATTGGGGAATCTCAGGTGACCCAGTCCTGGATCACGATGCGTCGTGGTCTTAATGACTTTATTCAGACTTCCGACTCACTGATTGGCAAGAAAGTTAAACTTTCCATTTCCCAAGGTGAACCGGTGCCTTCAAGATTTCTTGAATCACCGATGGCTGTGGGCAGGAATCAAATTGTAAAAATGATCGTGCGTAAGGGAGATCTTGAGATAGCGGCCAAGGCTAAAACTATAGACCAGGGTGCGGTTGGGGAAACCGTGCAAGTGGTAAATATGGCAAACAAGATGCGTATGCGAGCAAAAGTCATAGACGATAGAACAGTAGAGGCGGTTTCATTCTGAGGTTTGTATGCTTCAATTCCGTTTTTCCATAGGTTTATTCTCTCTATCGATTCTGGTAAGCGGTTGTCTTACTGGTGGCGAAAAATATATTTCAAAACGCGAGCCAATGCCCGTAGTTGCCAGTCAAAAAGTTCCCGTTAACGAGGAGCCAAAGATTGACGATGCAAGGCCGAAAGATCTGTTTGTCCGACAAAAAGAAATTAAAATTAGGCGCAAAGCTCCTGTGAACGACACTGGATCCCTTACGGATCTAAATGACCCCAGGGCGTATTTGCTAGGTTTTGAGCGGCCCCTTGAGGTCGGCTCATACGTTGACGTGAAGATGGCGTCTAATCGAGTGGATACCAAGCCGTCGTCCAAAGAGGCGGGAGAGGCTCCAGCAGTTGCAGAAGGAAAGGCCGCCGAAGCCGGTGCAGGCGGCGCCGATGATGCAAAAAATATTCTCAAGTCGTTGCCAAATCTTGAGCCTTTGGATGGCAAGGCTGCGCTGATGACGTCCATGAAGATGGAAATCATGGAGAAATTTGACAACGGAGATGTTCTTGTAATGCATCGACGTCGTAGCATGCGTGAAGGCCAGGCATCAGAGATTGTTGTGACGTCGAGATTGCCGTCGACAGCTTTGTCGCGTCAAGATCAGCTTTCCACTAACGATTTGGTTGATGTTGATTGGCGTGAAAGTTTTGATGGGGAAGTTGCTGAGAGGAAAAGTGCAAACTGGGAAGACGAGTACACTCTGCGTCTGAGCGGATTTGAAGAAAGCAAAAGTAAGCAAGCGATGGCCATCGATGAGAAGCGACAAGAACTTAAGGCTGCTCGGGATAAATTTGAGAAGGATTTAAAGCAGCACATAGCCGATAGAGATAAAATTTCGAAAGAAAGAGCGTCTCTAATGGAAGAGAAAGATAAGACCTCCCAGAAGGTCTCAGAATTGACTGCTGAAAATGAAGAGCTCAAAAAGAAGCTAGGCGAAAGCTCTGAAGAGTCTTCCGATGCAAAAGATGATAAGAAGGATGCTGACAAGAAATCTACTGATAAAAAGTCTGCAGAAAAGCCTAAAGATCAGAAGAGTGAAGCTAAAAAGCCAGAAGCAAAAAAAGCTGAGACGAAGAAGTAAGGGTGGGACGTATGAGGCTTCATAATATGAAAATGCTGGTAGTTGCCATTGCGGCCATCTCTGGCTGTTTTGTCATTTCCGAGTCTGGCTTGGCGCAGGAAGTTCGAGTCAAGGAACTCGTAAATGTTCGAGGCGTCCGCTCAAACCAGGTCATGGGTGTCGGTCTCGTCGTTGGTCTCAATAAAACCGGTGATTCTTCCGCATCGCTTTCTACCAACCAGGCCACTGCCGCCATGATGCAAAAAATGGGTCTTAAAATAACTGACAAGCAGGTTTCAGGTGGAATGGCTGCGTTAGTTATGGTCACGGCGGAGCTTCCGGCTTTCGCAAGAAATGGCGATAAAATTGATGTGCGGATTTCCACAATCGGCGATGCTAAAAGTCTTGCTGGTGGGGTTCTGATGAGCTCAGCTTTGAAGGCTAACGATGGACAAGTTTACGGCATGGCTCAGGGTCCCGTAGTGGTCAGTCAGGCATCCGGGGTTGGTGTTCAGGTTCAAACCGTTGCTAATGTGCCTGGTGGAATGGTTGTGGAACGAGAATTTTCACCTGTGATTGATAAAGATGGTCTCATCACACTCAGTTTGAAGCGACCGGATTTCACTACCAATCGTCGTTTGGTTGAAACTATCAACAGGCATTTTAAAGGCTTCTTTGCGACGTCTAAGGACGTTCACGGAATTGACGTGGAAATTCCTTCGATTTTTGAAGGGCGGACTGTCGACTTTATTGCTGAGCTCGAAACTTTGAAGGTTTCTATAGATCAGAAAGCTGTCGTGCTGATCAACGAGCGCACAGGGACGGTTGTGATGGGAGGTGAGGTAGTCATCTCTCCTGTGACGATCTCTCACGGTGACTTGAGTATCAGTGTCGGCGGCGCAGGAGCGGGCAAGAAAAAAGGTGCTGCGGTCATGAATCTTGGTGGGTCAACGGTATCGAAGTTGATAGAAGGTATGAATGCAATGGGTATGAAGCCAACAGATCTGATTGGTGTCATGCAAGCGCTTCAATCAGCCGGCGCTTTGCAAGGTGAATTGAGATTTATGTAAGACAAGCGGCTTCCAGGGACGGAGAGCTAAATGGATATCAAAGCCAGTTTGACAAGTTCTATTGATCAGGCATCTGCAGCCAAAGTGGATGGCCTTGTTGAGCGTGGATCTCGCGAAGGAGACATCAAAAAAGTTAAGCAGCTGGCTAAGGACTTCGAATCCATTTTCCTTGAGCAAATGTTCAAATCAATGCGATCTTCCGTGCAAAAATCAGGGCTTATCGATGGCGGAAACGCGGAGGAAATTTACACCTCGATGCTGGATTCCGAGTACGCAAAGCAGATGTCCCAGCAGAGCGCTTCAGGACTTGCCGATATGATTGAGCGCCAACTTTTGCAGAGTATGGGTGTCAAATCAGGGTCTTCCCCTAGTGCCTTGAAAAAAGCAGCGGTTCATAGCTATGAGCGTGCAGGAGCTGCAACGTTGCGGCCTGAGCAAAAAGAGGTCACAATAGGTACAGGTGTCGCTTCTGCGACGAAAATAAGGGGGTAACAGATCATGGCCATTAAGAATGTATCATCATCGCCTGTGGGTAATCCCAATCTGTTGAAGACTAAGGAGTCCGAATCGACAAGTTCTGCAGCAGCGGCAGTTGAACTGGGCAATCCGAACAGTATTGCCAAAGCTGCGGCAAACACATCTGCAATTAATAAGAACTACGGCGTTGAGCTGAGTGACAAAGCAAAGACACGCGCATCAGAGCAGAAAAAGGCTTTTGATATTGCAAAAAACACTCCCGATGTTCGAGAGGATCGTGTCGCTGAAATCAAGGCGAAAATCCAGGCTGGGACATATGAGGTTGATTCGGGAAAAATCGCAGATGGAATGCTGCGCGAAGCTTTTATGGAACACCTGGCTACGAGTAAAGATAACTGATTTGCGGCACGCCGGATTTCATCCGGGCAGCCACGGATGGCCGCTCACATGAGGAAGGGGATGCGCAATGTTGAATTCTTCAAGATTTAACTATCTCATCGAAATTACGCAAAAGTATTTGGCTGCAATCGTTAAAATGCGCGAGTGCTACGCAGCGATGCCAAAGCTGATTGATGAAGAGCATGCGATGATTCATTCGCACTCTTATTCGGCGCGTTTAGAAGAATTAGCTGCTGAAAAAAGCCTACTTGCGGATGAAATTACGACAGCATTTGATGAGCTTCAGCAGTTATCTCAACAAATTTTCAATATTCGGGGTGATGCCGATTGTGAGGGGTCAGCCATGCATCCAGGTGATCTATCCAACGGGATCCAGATGCTTGAGGGTATCCACAAAGCAATTGCCGAGAGGCAGACAGACCTTTCAGCGAACGTTTTGTCACTACAGATCTCGAGACTGAAAGAAGAGTTAGCGCTTTTCAAAAAGGTCGCCGCAGAGGTCAAGCCAAAGATTGAGCTCAATCGTTCTGCATTAAGTGGTGTTGTCAGAAGCTATCAAGAAAGCACCAGAGTCATGATTGAGTTGTGTGAGCAAGCGCAGGCCACGTACTCCGCGCAGGGAACACAAAATAAATCATCAAACGGTGCATCGACAATATACGTGAGGGCATAAGCTAGATGGGTGCAGGCCTATTCCATACCTTAAATATCGGCGAGCATGCGCTACATGCGTCTCGACAAGGCGTCGATACGGCTTCTCACAACATTTCTAATGCAAACGTGGAAGGCTACAGTCGACAGCGGGTCGATGTGCGCTCAAGAACTCCGCTGTTCACTCATGGCCTAGTTCTTGGGTCCGGCGCTTACGTCAAAGATATCACCCGAAGCCACAATCAATTTGTCGAGCGACAACTGAATCGTGCCCATCAGCTAAGTGGTGAGGCAAACGGTCGCTTTGAAGCGCTGAAAACTTTAGAGTCTATCTTTAGTCCAGAGTTGGCTTCTGGCGTTTCGGATGAGATCACAAACTTCTTCAATTCCTTGCAAGATTTGAGTCTAAGCCCGGAAGATATGTCAGTCCGCTCGGCCGTCCGCGAGAGTGCGCAAAATGTACTTGGTTCCTTTAAAAGGGTTGACTCTGACATTCGTCAGCGTCGCCTTGATATTGACGAGATCGTCAATCAGGAGTGTTCAGAGATCAATGGTCGATTGAAGAATATTGCCAGCCTCAACCAACAGATTCAGGAAATGGAAGTCACGCCAGGCGCCTTCGCCAATGACTTGCGTGACCAACGCGACTTAATTCTCAGGGAGTTAACTGAGAAGGTTGAGATAAATTACTACGAAGATGAATACGGTAACTTTTGCATTCGTGGTCCACAGGATATTGCTCTGGTGGATCGCAACTATGTTGCAGAATTTACAGTCAGTGCGAACGACAAAAACGATGGATTTGCTGATATTTTGATTACCGACAGTGAGGGTGGCAGCAAGAGAAATGTTACCCGGATGTTAGATGGTGGCCGTTTAAAGGGTTTAGTCGAGGTTCGTGACAATATTTGTAAAGATATTATCGATCGAAACAGCGACATGGCGGTGAAGTTTACGTCGCGCGTTAACGAGATTCATAAAAAGGGATATGGCATCAAGAATTTCGATGAATCAACCGGCAGAAACTTTTTCAAGCCAGTTGAGAGTCTGGCCAATGCAGCTCGCGACCTAGAACTTTCTGCTGACATCGCAGATTCCGTCGAGGCGATATCCGTTGCAGGCACTCCGCTGGCCGGTGGCGACAACATTGTCATTAACGAAATGCTTGGATTGAAGCACGAAAAGATGATGGATGGTGGCAATTCCGACTTGATTGAGTTTTATTCGACTTACGTGGGTAATCTTGGGATTGAAATAAATCGCTCGACCCACTTGAAAGAAGCTAATGATCTCGTCGTCAATGACTTACAGACGCAGCGTGAAGCAGTCTCTGGGGTGTCGCTCGACGAGGAAGCCGTAAGTC
Organism: Oligoflexales bacterium; assembly: GCA_044236265.1. Lineage (GTDB taxonomy): Bacteria > Bdellovibrionota_B > Oligoflexia > Oligoflexales > RGVZ01 > CAMDKS01. Next base: position 12,383 of record JBIIGV010000031.1, on the reverse strand, counting down.
TGATGAAATGGCAGTCTAACTTTACGGCGTCGTCTAAAGTGATCACCACTGTGGATGAGATGCTTGATACCGTTCTGAGCCTGAAACGGTAAGGGGAGCGGTTAAATGAGAGTAGCTGAAAATCAGCGTTACAGGCAGGTAAATGAGAAAGTGGCGACGGCCAAGGGCAACAATGCTCGAGCCATGGATACTGCCTCGAGTATGAAGGCTATTCGGGATATTTCGGATGATCCTGTGGGTCTGACCCGTGCGCTTCGATATAAGGATCAGATTAGCTCCCAGGACCAGCATGTTAAAAATATCGAAATGAGTAAGGGATATCTCGAGACTTCAGAACAAGCTATTTCCAGCATGACAGAAAACCTCATGCGGGCTAAAGAGCTTTCGATCGGTATGGCAAATGATACTAATAATGCGCAGAGTCGCGACGCAGCATCGCGGGAAATTCGAGAAATCATCGATGAAATCGTGATGCTGGCAAACAGTAACTACAACGGAAAATTCGTGTTCGGCGGATACAGGAATCAAAGTCCACCCATCACTCGCGACGGCGACTATGTTGGTGATGACGGTAAGATATTCGTTGAGGTGGCCGCGGGTAAGTTTTCTCAAATAAACGTAACCGCGCGTGATCTTTTTACGCCGACATCTGAAGAGCAGGAAAAAGGTCATGTAAACATGATTCACTCTCTGCAGAGGGTCTATGATGCCTTGGTATCGAATGATAAATTTGCAATTCAGCATGGCCTAAGCGAGCTCGAGTTTCATTTGGATAAAGTGACGAGTTTTCAGGCGACCATTGGTGGAATGTGGAACTCCATTAACGGGACTCAGAATCGAATCAATCGCGAAACTGAGGCGGTCAAGGGACGACTGAGTGGCATCTTGGACGCGGATGCGTTTGCTGCTGTGAGTGATTTCAAGAAAACCGAAACGATTTTACAAAGTACTTTATTGGCTGCGAATAAAGTTCTACAGCCTTCGTTGCTGAACTTTCTGCAATAAGGGGTTTTAGAGTCAGGATGGATTTCTGACTGTGTTGTTTTTTGTTTAGTGCCCCGCCAGGGAGGGCGATACCAAGGAGGGTATTGGGGTGTTAGTTTTAACTAGGAAAGAACGTGAGGAGATAGCGATTGGTGATGACATCACGGTTGTCGTCATGCAGATCAAGGGCAAGCAGGTCAGAATTGGGATTAAGGCAAGCCCCAATATCATGGTCCACAGGGGTGAGGTCTATCAGCGAATCCTTGAGGAGAATAGGGCTGCGGCTGTGTCTGACGCGGGGGCCTTGAAGGAGGCTGGATTAATGTTCTCCAAGCCACAAGACAAACGATCTACGGGAGTTAGACGTGTTGTGCGTGCGTCAAAACCTGAAGATGACAACGATTGAAAAAAATTTATGCAGGTAACAACCCAAAATACTTGCAATCTGGTGAATGTCTGTTCTAAACTAAATAATAGCTTAAAGGGACATTCAAGCGTTTTAGAAACTGTAGCGATTAGACGGGGTTAGTCTGCGCTACCGTGTTGGGCGCCGCAATTTACGGGCTTTCCATTGCGTAGAAGGAGTCGTGTCTTGATCAAAGTAAAGACCACAAGGTTCGGCGAAATCGATGTTCCAGAAGGCGACGTCATTCATCTCCCTTCAGGCCTTATTGGTTTTCCTGAACTTAAGCAATATGTGCTTCTCGATCATGACAAAGACTCTCCGTTCAAGTGGTTCCAATCGGTTGAAGATGGTGCCATCGCTTTTGTTTTGATTGACCCACTTCTATTCAATCCAGAGTATGTTGCTGAAGTTACTGATGCAGAATTGGCCGAACTCGACGTTCAATCAGAAGAAGATCTTGTTATCTCTGTGATCGTAACTGTACCGAGCAACCCGCAAAATATGACTGCCAACTTGAAGGCTCCTCTGATTTTCAATTTGAAAAATCGCCGTGGTAAGCAGGTTATTTTGAATACGAGCACCTTCACAACCCGTCACAACATCATGGAAGAAGTTCGTAAGCGTACGACGAATGATGAGGCGGCAAGCGTTCAGGAAGCGGTTAAGCAGGCCAAGAGCGATCAGTCTGCCGAAGCTGCTGCAAAAACCGGATCCTCCAAGAAGAGCTGATAGGTTTGGATTAGATTGTTAAAAGTAGAGGCGGACGAACTAGTCCGCCTCTTTAATTTTTCAGGAGATGTAGAGTTAATCATGCGCATCTGGTTGGATGGTATAGAATGCACGATGCTCGACGGTGAATTAACAGCGGGTCGTGGAGACCTCTTTGCCGGAGTTCGCGTCATGACGACAATGCTTGCGATCGGCCAGAGCGTCGTCGATTTTGATCGTCATTTGGATCGATTGATGACTCATCAAGAGCGTATGGGCTTCACTGACAATCTCCGCATTGATGTGCTGCGGTTTGACATTGAAAAAAGCTTAGTCAATCATTCGTCGAATGAATGGTCTCGCCTACGGCTAATTTTATTTCTTGATAATGACAAATCTCTTCGACGTCTATTGATGACTAGCCCTGAATCATCTGAACTAATCGTGCAAAAAAATAAATTAGGTCAGAAATTACAGCCTATACGCGAGTCTTCATGGCCCAAAGGATCTCATATTAAAACGGGAATGTTAGGAACGCGGCACATACACGTTGAACGAGCTAAGAAGGCTGGATTCGATGATGTGCTGTGGATTAACGGCGATGGTGAGCTTGCCGAGTCGACCTGGAGTAATATTTTTCTTATTGGCAGAACTGGGGATTTGGTGGAAATAGCTACCCCTGCCCCGGCTAGCGGAATTTTAGAGGGGATCACCAGGCGAAGGGTCAAAGAGTTACTTGAAAAGGCCCAGATACCGGTAACGGAACGTCTGATATCGGAGGAGGAGATCCCGCGTTTTGACGAGGCCTTTGTCACCTCAAGCGTTTATGGCGTGGTTCCGGTGACACAGATTGGCTCCCATCGTTTGCATACATCGCGAGCTAACGCTGTTTTTGGTCATATTGAGCGCCTGTACCGTACCTGGCTGAAAACTAGCCTCCCTAGTGATTCCAGTGGGTTATCTTTAAATTAAAAGAGTTAAGCCTAGGATTTATTAAAATTATTGAAATAAATTAATACTATGATAGGTAGCATCTCGATTCTATTAATCGAGGTGATAGCATGTCAGGGGAAAATCTCAGCAATCTGAGCCGCAAAGTCCACTTGGTCTCGTTGGGTTGTTCGCGTAACCGCGTTGACTCTGAGGTCATGGTCGGCACGCTGCTGCGTGATGGTTGGAGATCGGTTGAAGAGGCCGAAGGGGCCGATGCGGTCGTTGTAAACACCTGCGGATTTATTGCCTCCGCGAAGGAAGAAAGTATCGACACCATACTTTCGATGGCGGAACTGAAAAAGACAAATCCTGCGATGAAGCTGATCGTTACGGGGTGCTTGACCCAGCGTTACAAGACCCAGCTTGCGAAGGGCTTGCCCGAAGTTGATCTATTTATTGGTACAGACGAATTTTCAAGAATTGGCGAATTAATTGATAGCCCAACGTCAACGACCGGGGCGATTCATGCCAAGCGAACAAACTATCTCTACAATGAAGACATGCCTCGGGTGAATACTCTGGCAGCGCATAGCGCATACGTCAAAGTTGCAGAGGGTTGTCAGCACAATTGTGCGTTTTGCATTATTCCGGCCATTCGTGGGAAGCTTCGCAGTCGCCCAGTCCATAGTGTGGTCAAGGAGGTGATGCAGCTGGTTGACTCTGGCGTGCAGGAGATTAATCTGATTGCGCAAGATCTGGCCGCCTACGGTCGGGAAACCGGCGACACGAACCTTCTCGAGTTACTGCGCGCGTTAGTGAAAATCGAAGATCTTCGCTGGATTCGCCTGCTATATGTGTACCCTGAAAACATAAGCGATGAATTCCTCGAATTCTTTGCCAAGGAAGAAAAGATCGTCAAGTACCTGGACATTCCAGTGCAGCACGGAAGTAACTCCTTGTTGAAGCGCATGAATCGAGACGTAACTCGCGAGGAAATTATCGCAACAGTGAAAAAACTGAGGGCGATGGTCCCAACTGTGGCCATTCGAACATCTGTCATGGTTGGATTTCCTGGAGAAACACAAGAAGAGTATGAAGACCTCAAGTCCTTGGTGAAAGAGCTCAAGTTTGAGCACCTCGGCTGTTTCACTTACAGTCAGGAAGAGGGAACGGTCGCTGGGCGCATGCCGGACCAGATTGACGAATCAACCAAGCAAGAACGTATGGCTGAGATCATGGAAATCCAAAAAGATATTTCCAGGGAAAAGCTACGCCGCTTCGTCGGAAAACGAATTCCTGTGCTGGTTGCAGGGCCGAGTGAGGAGAGCGAGTTTGTTTGGCAGGGGCGGATGAGTGTTCAAGCCCCAGAGGTTGATGGCCTTGTCTACTTAAACGACGGTCCAGTTAAAGCAGGGCAAATTCAGATGGTCGAAATTACCGACTCCTACGAGTACGATCTCGTCGGGCATGTTGTTCAGTAATATCTATCCAGATTTTCTGGTGACGCTTAAAACTTAACTTTTACTGATTACAAGCAGCAACTGAGGCTGAAAGCCCACTAATGCGCGGGGCTAGCTCACGACATGCTAAGCTGGAATTTCCGAAGCTCTTTGCTCCCAGTATCAACTCACGAACTAGAGTATCAACAGTAACATTTGACCGGCCCTGGTTGAGCAAGGTTTGCATGCGCGATGCCCATACGAGAAGATAGCGAGCGCGATCTTTTCCTTGAGCTTGCGGGGCCATGGTTTCAATAAATCTTGCAAGAGGCTGACCCAAAGCGACGGCGATGTCATGCTCATCATCATAAGACGGTTCGTAGCAGTCGTTGTTTGCCGAAGTCGATGAACGACGACCTTCGTAGATATCAATACGACTTTGATCGAGGCCCTTTTGCTGTCCTGCTCGTGTGACAGCACTGGCAGGATCTCTTGAAATTGCCAGACACTCGATCCCTTTAAGTTGATCTCGAGCACTGTTACCCGCAAAGTAAGCGTATAAATCAGCAAATGCTTCGTTCACGCCGTCAAGAGCCAATTGCGCTGTATCAGTTGTCAGGCTCATGCGTTGTTTCAACTCATTATCACGGTTTGGCATAATTGAGTCCAAGCCGTTTCTAGCCTTGATCGTAAGACCCGTCGATTCAGCTGATTCTTTTATATAGTGGCTGAAAACATGATGACCAAATTCATGATTCATGACGAATGGAATTTCCCAGAGATTATTCTTATTTCTTGTGAACCAGCCTTGAGTGGTTGGATAAATCATGAATAGTCCATAGCTCGGAGAGTTTCCGGAGGCTGGCAATTCCGCAAACGCTGCGTTATCGGAATCAACGCGATTTTTGACCTCTCCATTTGTTTTAATGATTTCACGGGTGATTTTCGGTTGGCTAATCAGGATAGACTTTGAGATTCCAGGCATGTTTCCCGCAATTGAGCTGTAAAACCTATAAGCTGATTCAGTGAAGTACATCGCAGTTAATGTCATAGCCTCCAGAGAGTCACGTGCATATGTAGCATTAGATCGACAGATACGTAGCCATTTATAGGATGTGTTATCTTTGGTGGCGTTTACACACTTGCGCTCTCCGGCTTCGTTAAATGTGCACTTGTAATTCTGTGAATAATTTATTGCTGAAGCTAAAATATTTTGCGTTGCGAATTCTTTGTCATCCACAGTCGCACCAGGGATTTGGACAGCTTTTGGCGACGTTTGGAATCCATCCCATTCATAAATTGTTGCTGACGTTATTCGAGCCGACGTGCCGCTTGCCATGCAATTTGGGTCTTCTGCTGCGAGCCAGCGAATGTCTGACGACGGAGAACTTGTTTCGGGACGAATGTCGTCTTGTTTGTCGTTCTTTTTGTCGAGTTTTAAGCCGCAGCTTGCCAGAAGAGTGAGTGCTAGAGTGATATTGCTAAAGTAGATTGTACGGCTCATTTTCAACTCCAGATGAATGCAAAGCGATAGTAGCCAAGACAGGGGCCTCGACGCCATGGAGCAACCTCTATGCCATGAGTAAAGATACGTTATTTCAGGGTGTTAGATGTTTATCGGGTGGGGGGGTCATAAGCTGGTCGTACAAACTGACCAACAGTTATCCACAGTTACAAAGGGGCTTAGAGCAGTTTACTGTAGCCTTCCCGAAATGTTGGAAAGTGAAAGGTAAAACCAGATGATAGGAGTTTTTGGTTGCTGATACGTTTATTCGTTGCAGGGATCTCCTGCTCATGACAGCGCTGATGGTCGCCGGTTTGAAAAACCACCTCAACTGCTGGAATAGCCATCGCCTTGCGAATCCAAATCAAGACCTCGTGATGGGGTGCAGGATCATGATCAGTAATACAAAACGTCGCGTTTGAAATGTCGCTATTGATCAAGTGGATAATCGCCCGCGCGCCATCGTCGACATGAATTCGGTTAGTGAAAGCTTTTTCACGAACGATAAGAGTTTCCCCAAGACCTTGAGCTAAAGAAATCATACGAATCCTGTTTGGTCCGTAGATTCCGGACAGTCGTGCTACGATTGAGTTTGGTCTCATCTGCACTAGTTTTTCACCAGATAGCAGTTTAGCTTGGGTCTCTGACAAAAGATCATGACTTGTAAACGACAGCTCATCAACGGCTTCTCCAGCGTTTTGTGCGTAAACCCCTGTGCTGGATACGAACACTAATTTAATGTCTGCTGGCAAATTTTGGATGACATTCTGAATTCCGACCTCATAGGCATCCCTGTAGGCGTGAATGCTTGGCTGTCCCGCAGAGACACAATACACTGCGGCCGTGATCGAATATTTTTGCGTAAGATTTTGTAATTGATGTTTCAGCGTCTGCGCATCCGTGACGTCCAATTGGATCCAGGAAACGCCGTGATCGTCGGTTTCTGGTAGAACGCTTCTTCGCGCGGCAATGACGTTCCATCGCTCATTTGTGGCAAAATGAGCTACCCGACGGCCGAGGTAGCCTGCACCAATGATGAGAATAGTTTTCTTATAGTTCAAGGTACGTGTTCAAAAAAAATTAAAATCGCGCCAGTACCGCGCCTGCCTCTAAACCTGATAGCGAGTTCCTCTGAAGATCAATCCATGGTCGCAAAACGACCTGTCCAGTTGGGCTCGACTGAGCAATCAGACTTGGACTGGCAGAAGTTTCTTCAACAAAAATTGGTGCGATAGCCATCCAGCCGCCGAGGGCCGTGCCCCCCAAGAATCCAACCGATGCGCCAATAGAGATAAATTTAAGTTGTTTCATCGGGGCATCCTGGAACGTCAACAGTGCTGCGCCAATCGCGGCCCCTGCAGCAGCGGAATAGCCGGCTGTCACGAACATGTCCTGAAACTTCTCCTCGAGCTCTGAGTCAGCCCTAAGGGGTGCGGGGGTTAACGCTGCAAAGAGAACCAAAAAAGTCATTAAAAACGTAAATTTGCGAAACATACATGACTCCTTTCCCGTTGCGATCTTGGCGGGGCCTGGTTGCCCATGGCGTTGGGATTGACCTTTATTAATATTATACCCTTAATTTAAAGAATTTACCTCTTGCGAAATATTGAAAACGAACCTATATAATCTGGCACCGCTCAAATCTTTGAGACTGATTCCCAAAAATTTCTAATATCTCACTAACGGTATCTTCAAGATCTCCCACTTAATATTCCCACTTAAAACACCATCGAAAACTTTATAACAATCTTTACTGAGGTAGATTGCCCATGACTCAAGGCAACAACGGCGACGATTCAACTCCAAGAAAGCGACCTGCTCGACCCGCTAGGCCCCATAATCCGGGAGCTAAAGAAGTGGCTGGATCCGAGGCGGCTGTGGCCGTTGCTGAGCCTGCAGCTACTCCGGCTAAGACCGCTCCGGTTGATAAGTCTGCCCCGACCGCTCCAGCAGCTGGCGCACGTCCTCTGCCTAAAACACTTGCAGACGCCATTGCAGGGGAGATCAATCTTAAGCAGCTCAAAGACCGCCATATCAATGACTTGAACAAGATTGCTCGTGAGCTTGAAATCGAGGGTGCAAGCAACCTTCGTAAAAACGAGTTGATGTTTGCCATTTTGAAGAATCTGTCGGAGCGCGGTGGCGTCGTCTACGGCGAGGGCGTTCTTGAGACCTTGCCAGATGGTTTTGGGTTCCTCCGTGCACCTGATTACAACTACCTGTGGGGACCGGATGATATCTATGTGTCTCCAAGCCAGATTAGGCGCTTTAACCTGCGTACCGGTGACACGGTTTCCGGACAAATTCGTCCGCCGAAAGATGGCGAACGCTACTTTGCGCTTCTTAAGGTTGAGAAAGTTAACGGTACGTCTCCAGATCAGAGCGCAGAAAAGATTATCTTCGATAACTTGACTCCGCTTTACCCAATGGAAAAGTTCAAGATGGAATACGATCCGCAGAATCTTGCGACGCGTATCATCGACCTGCTTGCTCCTATTGGAAAGGGACAGCGCTCTCTCATCGTCGCTCCCCCAAGAACGGGTAAGACTGTTCTTCTACAGAACATCGCATCTGCGATTGCCAAGAACCATCCGGAAGTCGTTTTGATTGTCCTTCTGATTGACGAACGTCCTGAAGAAGTGACGGATATGCAGCGAAGCGTACGCGGCGAAGTGATCAGTTCTACGTTTGACGAACCAGCTCAACGGCACGTTCAGGTGGCAGAGATGGTTATTGAAAAAGCCAAGCGTCTAGTTGAACACGGTAACGACGTGGTCATTCTTTTGGACTCCATTACGCGTTTAGCACGCGCCTATAACTCGGTTGTTCCTCCATCAGGAAAAATCTTGTCGGGTGGTGTTGACTCTAACGCGCTGGATAAACCAAAGAGATTCTTCGGTGCGGCGCGTAATATTGAAAATGGCGGTTCTCTGACGATTATTGCTACGGCCTTGATTGAAACTGGTTCACGAATGGACGAGGTGATTTTCGAGGAGTTCAAGGGAACCGGTAACATGGAACTTAACTTGGACCGCAAGCTTGCTGAAAAACGCGTATTCCCTGCAATCGACATCAATAAATCGGGTACTCGTAAGGAAGACTTGCTGCTTCCACGGGATATTTTGAATCGCATGTGGATTTTAAGGAAGCTTCTGGCGCCGCGAAGCACCGTTGACGCTATGGAGTTCTTGCTCGAAAAGATGGAAAAAACCAAGACAAACGCCGAGTTCATCGCATCGATGAACGGTTGATTTGAGTTCAAAGAAATCTGATGTTTACGAAATTGGATACAGTTGAACGCCGCTTCGAGGAGATCGAGGCGGCGTTGTCGCAGGATGGGTTGGACTCCAGGGAGTTAACGCGTCTTTCGAAAGAGCGCGCCATGATTGAAGATGTAGTCACGGCCTTTCGCTCCTACAAAGTTCTATTGAAGGCGCGTGATGAAGCAAAGTTGATGCTGAATGACAGCGACCCAGAATTGCGAAGCTTAGCTAAAGAAGAGCTCGATGAGACTACGGAAAAGCTTGAAAAAGCAGAGCGTGAGCTCACCGTTTTGATGCTTCCGAAAGATCCAAATGACCAGAGAAACGTCATGCTGGAAATTCGTGCTGGAACTGGGGGCGAGGAGGCAGCGCTGTTTGCTGGTGACTTGCTGCGTATGTACACCCGCTACGCGTCAAAGATGGGTTGGCGTACGGAAATACTCTCCAGCACAATGGCTGAGCGTGGTGGAGTCAAAGAAGTTGTTGTCATGGTTGAAGGAGAACGCGTCTACAGTCGCATGAAGTTTGAGAGTGGGGTCCACAGGGTGCAGCGCGTCCCTGAGACCGAGGCACAAGGACGTATTCATACCTCAGCCTGCACCGTTGCGATTCTGCCTGAAGCAGATGAAGTCGAGGTGAATATCAGGCCTCAAGATCTGGATATCACGGTTTGCCGATCCTCTGGCGCCGGTGGTCAGCATGTTAACACGTCTGATTCTGCTGTTCGCATGGTACATATACCCACAGGGATTGTTGTGGAGTGTCAGGATGAGCGCAGTCAGCTTAAGAATAAAGAGCGCGCCTTGAAAATCATGAAGGCTCGGATACTTGAAAAGGCTCAGGCAGAGCAAGACGCCGCTATTTCTGCAACTCGCAAAAGTCTTGTTGGTTCAGGTGACCGCAGCGAGCGTATTCGTACCTATAACTTTCCCCAAGGGCGGATGACAGATCACCGCATTAATTACACAGTTTACAATCTTCCTGAAGTTATTAATGGTGATCTGGACGATGTTCTTGATAAACTTGGAACTCACCATCAGGCGGAGCTTCTGAAAGAACAACTAGAGAAATCCATTTGACCATTTTAAATGATCAAGATTCGCAGCCCTCGACTCATCCCGATTTGTGGACTGTGCGACGCATAATCGCATGGTCAGTCGACTATCTAAATGGGAAGGCCGACGAACTCAAATTGACCTCAAGGCTTGACGTTGAGCTTTTGCTGACGGCTGTTTTAGGGTTAGATCGAGTCCAATTGTATTTACAAATGGATCGTCCAGTAAATAAAGATGAGAGAGAGTCGTTCAAATTATTACTGAGACGGCGCGCTGATTTTGAGCCAATCGCATATATTCTTGGGTATAAAGATTTTTACAGACATCGATTCAAGGTGACACGCGATGTTCTCATTCCGCGTCCAGAAACAGAGATGCTGGTGGAGTCGTGTGTAGCTGCTTTGAAAGATGCTCCCGCCCCTCGAATTCTTGACGTGGGCACCGGATCGGGGTGTCTTGCGGTCTCGTTGGCTGCTGCTCTGCCACAGTCACACGTCGAAGCATGGGATGTTTCTGACGTGGCTCTCGATGTTGCTCGTGCCAACGCAGAACAGTGTCAGGTGCGAAATATTTCATTTTTAAATCGTGATGCTAAAGCGCTAGGGATGAATCCGCAGGCGGCATTTGATTTGATCGTGACGAATCCCCCTTACATTGCGCGTTCGGAGACTCGTCTGATGAGTCGCGGGGTTTTGCAATACGAGCCAGAGCTCGCGCTTTTTACTCAAGACGCGTCCGGGACTGAGTTTTATGAGATTTTTGCATCGTGTTATCAATCTCTATTGAAGCCAGGAGGAAAAATTTTCCTGGAGATTGGATATGGCCAGGGTGCAAAAGTTGCTCATTTATTTGAGCAGTCAGGTTGGGGGAAAATAAAAGTATCGAAGGATTTAGCTGGTCACGACCGTATGGTATCCGCCGAAAAACCTCAGCCTTGAAAAGACCTGATCAAGCATGTCAGAGAAACCCGAAATTCCAAGCCACCAGCACGATTGGCAAGCAATCAAGCGCTTCGTAATCTTTTTGGCTGTATTGGCCGTTGCAGGGTACTACGCTAGCTGGTTTTACGAAAAGTTGGTTGCCCCTATTTTTGTTTCCGCTTTTTTGGCTTATTTGCTGAATCCTCTCGTTAACCTAATCGAGAGTCGTAAAATTAATCGCAAACTAGCAAGCCTTTTGATTCTGATTTTGATTCTTGGCCTTTTAGTTTGGATCGTTGTTCGTCTTTTTCCTTTTCTCTACGATCAACTTGTAGGTTTGGTTCAGCAAATTCCGGCTCTTATTGAAAATATCTCTAAAAATGCGGGAACCTATTTCCGCGAAAAACTGAGTGATTACGGGATTGATGATCGCGGGGCTGTCAGTCGAGCTCTAAAAGGTTTTAGCCTGGTCGACCAGGTAATTGGGAAGTTGCAGATTGCCGCTCAGCAAGTAGTCGATTTTGGTACGATCCTCATGGGTTCGTTGTTAAGTGTTGTACTTATCCCGATTCTGACTTTCTATTTCATGGCCGAGAAGGCAAGGCTCATACAGGGATTAAGAAAGATCACACCGCGAGATCTGCGTCCGTATGGAATAAAATTGGTTGCTATCATCGATGAAGCCTTGGTTCATGTGGTTCGTGGACACATCAAGGTGGCACTAGCGCTGTCGTGTCTTTACTCGATCGGATTTTCGGCTATCGGTTTATCCGCAGGAGTTGCGATAGGTATTACGGCAGGAATATGTCGGATCATACCGTATCTTGATGTGGTGGTTGGGGTCACTCTTGGTTTGACATATATATTTACCCAGCAGCTTCCTATTGCAAAGGTTTTCTACCTGGTTGGTGTGATTGGGACGGTCCAGTTGCTTGACGGTGCCATTATCACCCCAAAGTTGATTGGAGAACGCGTGGGGTTACATCCTCTGGTAGTTATTCTCACGGTTATTGCTGCCAGTTCGCAATTCGGATTTTGGGGAGTTATTTTGGCGATCCCCGGCGCGGCGGTATTTAAAGCTCTCTATAAACTTGTTCTTCCGGTCTACAGAGATTCAAAATGGTTCACCGGCGTTTCTTAGGTCTTAAATGCCTCGGTTTGGAATTGGGTG
>JBIIGV010000126.1:0-8060 GCA_044236265.1 Oligoflexales bacterium | reverse complement strand
TTTTTTCATCGCACCACTTGCGTCTTGCTTTCTTGGAATTCTGTTATTGCCAAAGATTTTTCGGGATCATTTCCTGCTCCGCCCCCTTGCAATTGGCATCCTATTTTTCTGCCTACTTGGACTCGGAGGAACCACGCCAGTACCCGCTTTTATTTTTGGGAAATTTTGGAAAATCTTTACATTTGATCGATTTGCAGCGTGGGCGGCGGTCCTGTTACTACCGATGATAGGGTATCTATTTTCCCTGATTCAAAAGCCGATTCTCCGAGTGATACTGATTGCCCTTCAAGCGTCCCTGCTCATCGCTTATTTTGCTGTTCTACGCGGTGTGAAATTTCAGCCTGATCCTGTAGACTTAAATCCCGTTGCAAATTTTTTAAGTCAGCCCGACAAGAAGACGTTCAGATATGTGACTTTAGGTCTTGGCAGCCAGATGGCCAAGCTCAGCTACATGACACCGGCACCGTCCGTTGATGGACTTTACTTCACGGCGCGGACCACCAAAGTACTAAGAAATAGTGGGATTGAGGCCATCGACTCTGCTAAGTATTTCGGAGAGCAGGGCCAAAATGTTCTAGAAGCTTATTTGGAGCACCCCGAAGACTATAATTTAAAGTACGCTGTTGTGAATGATGAGTTCTACGTCGAAGTGTTAAAAAAGCACAACTGGCGACTGCTACAAGGTAATTTCGGAAACATAAAAATTTGGGAAAGCCGCAAAACGATTCGCGCTTTACCGAAGTCATATTTTAAACAGCGCTCTAGTTTAGGATCTCTATCCCAGTTTTTTTGGAGCTGTGGAATACCGGTTCTGTTGATCGCGTTTTTCGTAGATGTCCGTATTTGGCTCCGCGCTTTCAGTCATGGAGAAGTCAATGAAACCCGCGTCAACTGACTGAATTTGAAAACTTAGCTGATGATCCTCTCTGAATTTCAGGCGGATCATGTCGAGAATCATTTGAAACCCATCTGAAAAAATATTCACCTTTGATCCCGGTTTTTCAGACCATCGAATTGGAAGTTCGATAAACGCAATTCCGTTTTTCTTTGCGATGTAAAGCAGCTCAAAATCAATTCCGAATCGGGTGTACTGACACATGGCGAGTATGTCATTCAAAAATTTTGTATGAAAAATTTTGAAGCCACACTGCGTATCAGAGTAGCGTAGACCCAGGATTATTCTTGTCAATGAAGCAAAGAATATGCCCGCAAATCTTCGCTTTTTGGACATTCTCTGGTGAGCTCTTTGGTCCGACAAATATCTTGTTCCGACCACCCCCAGGCATCGGCTGTACTTAAGAACTGACACAGCCTCTAAAAATGCATCGAGATTTGCAGAGCCGTCAGCATCAGTCACACATGTAAATAAACCCTTGGCGTGGCGCGCACCCTCTTTGATAGCGGCGCCCTTGCCACGGTTTTTGTTTAAATCTATCACTCGTCCGCGTTGACCGATGGTTTCTCGAGCGACATCGCCTGTTTTGTCGAAGCTACCATCGTTAACGACAAGAATTTCATAAGTGAGATCCGGGACGGCATTTAGAAATAATATGAGACTGGATAAGAAAAGCGGCAACCGCCTCTCCTCGTTATACGCCGGAATTACAATTGTCAGGATAATCATCCGCGCCCTTTCACCGATATTTATCGGTAAAAGACCCGGCAAATTGAGCCTTTAGATGACTAACGGCAGTAAATGACCGCAGCGAAGGGAAACTAGTGGAATTTTCACCTGTAAGTTGTCGTTTTTTGAAAATTCCATCAGACCAAGAACTCTCGAGTGGTTTACTTTTGCGACCAGTTTTGGCCCAAATTCGAACCATGAGAAAAGCACGGCAGGTCCCAAAGCTTTGAAATGATTAGAGCAGACAATACTGCCTATGCCAAAATGATACCATTCCGGGCCGGCATTCGAATTGCATGGTAGGGCCTGAGCTGCATGCAATGCAGCCCAAGGGGGATTTATGTACCGCACAGAAATTCATCGTCAGCTTTCGCCAAGACTTCGTGATCAAGTTGATCACTTGATCCACCGTGTCTGGTCTTTTGAATCTCGTGAAAACGGGGATGTGCAAGTTCTTGCTCAGGCCAATGGTGGCGTTTTGGACCCACTTGACCACCTCTCTCTTCATGTTTTAATTCTCGATCGAGCAGGATTGCTGGTTGGCTACGGCAGAATTGCGGTGACGCAGCTTGCTGACAGCAGGGCTGAAATTCTACGGGAACTGGAACTTCCAACTTACTTGAATGCTATCTCTAGTGAGACGACCATTGCTTACATCAGCAGGCTCGTCGTTGATCCTGCACACCGTGGACGTGGCATCGCCAGCATGATTCACCAAACCCGAATTAAGCTTGCCAACCATCTTGGAGCTGACTCTATATATGGCTGGGCTGTTGGGGAGAAGCCGCGTCATGCGCTGTCTCAGTTTGGCTTTGCCGAAGTTCTAGAGCGAGACGGATTTTCCACGCCTTGGTACCGCACTGATCGCACAACCCGCTTGGTGAAGCTTGATCTAAGCACTGCTGCTAAATCTGAAATAGAAACCATGCGAATGGCTTCAAGTAACTAAAATTGCTGATTTTTGTAAAAAAACCTCACGATCTTCAGTACCTGGATGATCGTGAGTATTCTTCTGGACTTTTAGCCTATTTTATTAGATTCTCCGCCCCGTTAATATAATTAACCGATTTTATGAGGTCTGTTCCATGAATACCAAGTTAACGATTGCAGCGGTTGCTTTGGTCACCAACATGTCCATCGCCAAAGCTGACAATCCTGTCACCGTATCTGTCCCTGTAAACACCAGCGTTTCTCAGGACGAGACTTATCTTGGCTCGATCCGTTACGAAGGTGGCTTACTTGAGCGCGGCACTCTAAATTTAGAGACACCCAAAGACCTGCGCTACGTCCGATTTGAAGTTCCAAACTTCTGCCAAGCTGAAGTTTTTGAAGCTGGCACTATCACCGAAGGCGTTGCAGACCACGCATCTGCGACGAACGTTCCCGGTGTATACGCTGTCGCTGATGGTCGAGGCGCCCGTGCACGATCGATTTTCGCATCGCTGAATGGTCCAGACACCGCAAAATGCCATGTCTTGGTTTTTGCACGCACGGCACTAACAGCTCCAGACCGTCCCCAGTTACCACCAGCAGAACCCTATAGAGCTGTCACCTGTATCATCAATGAGCTGAATATTCCGTTTGTTGGACGTATTGTGACGGATAACATTCCGGGCGACATCATGATCGCACCTCGATCTACAACCATTTTGACTACGACTCTGCGCGCAGACCGCACAGTTCCATTCGTACAATTAAGCTACGACATGGATATGTCAGCCCTCTATACGCCAGCTACGGCTCCCCTGCTGTCTCAGCTGCAAACGCAACCTAGCTGCCTGACCGCCCCAACCTACGTGCTACGCGGAAGAATCTTCGGCACGCTCGTGGATGTCATCCGGGTCCAATAAGCAATTACTTTGCTTCACGTCTAAAAGCCGCTGAACTTTATTGGGTTCAGCGGCTTTTTCATATTTCGGACCCATTTAGTCCGGTTCAGCGATAAACGAAAACTAGAACATTCGAAAACACCTCGAGTGAATTCCGAAGATATGCGATAGTAAGGGAAACCAAAAGCGTGTCCAGGATTGGGATTTTTCCTCAGGGGGTTCCATGACATTAAGACAAGACCTTCTCGCCTCACTTGATTCCTATCACCACACATGGGCCATCACGGAATATCCGACAAGGGTAACCTCAGAAGAAGTTGATCGTGTTGAGTGCTTCAAGTCGTTTGTGTCGTCAACTCAAGATTGTTTCTTACGATCACACCAAGTGGGGCACATCACGGGATCAGCCCTTGTGGTCAATTCTAATCTGACCAAGGTTTTGCTGACCCATCATCGTAAGCTTGGCATGTGGCTCCAGCTTGGGGGACACGCGGACGGGCATCATTTGGTTCATGAAGTGGCCATGACCGAAGCGATGGAGGAATCGGGTTTAAGCAACCTATCGTTCCTCAGCTATGAATGGGACCTGTTTCAACAGAACGTCTCGCGTCCCCTACCCTTTGATTTGGACAGTCACGTTATTCCGGCAAATGCTAAGGATGGCGAACATATTCATTACGATGTGCGTTACCTAATTGTTGCAGATCACGAGACAGCACCAATAGTATCTCATGAGTCCCACGATGTCCGATGGTTCACGATCCCCGAGGCTCGCCATTTGACCCAAGAACGGAGCATGCATCGACAATTCGATAAAGTGGAATGGCTGAAGTCTAAGCTACGAATTTGAACTAGATTCAAGCCCTTGAAGATAATTTAAATGGTGCCATCCAACTGATTAGAAATTTGTGGTGGCACCAATTTTTATTTTCACTGAGTTAGAGGTATTTTTGCCGTAAGCCCGGCCTCAAGAAAAGCGCCGATTCGAGCTCTCTTGTCATATCCCACTGCCACGTATGGCATGATAATAAAGCCAATGCCCGCAAGCGCTCTCA
Source organism: Oligoflexales bacterium (assembly GCA_044236265.1). Lineage (GTDB taxonomy): Bacteria > Bdellovibrionota_B > Oligoflexia > Oligoflexales > RGVZ01 > CAMDKS01. Next base: position 3,552 of record JBIIGV010000126.1, on the reverse strand, counting down.
CACCGGTGGGCTCGGCTCCAACAAAGTTCACGGTCACCTCGCTCCACATACCAATCATGTAGGCGCCGCCGTAGGCACCACCTAAGTAATATTCAAATGGGGATAAATCCGAAATACCTGCAACTGGTCCATAGCCAACTAGTCCGTCTCCTTGGCCTAGCCTCGTCATCAAAGACAAATCAAACCCAGCACGCGGCATCATCCCGGTACGTGTGCCAACGGTAAAACCAGGAACCCAAAATCTGTCGCCCTCATTGATACTGGCCATGCCGGCTGTCGGCAGTGAACCCGCGAGTAACAAGAAGACTAGCAATACAAGTTGTTTTCCCATTTAGATATCCTTTGCGGTCAAATCGGTGCCACCTGACTGATTACGCAACTCTGAACTCATTGGAATATTTACGATACTTTTCTGGTCTAGGCACAAAACACCTCTGATGCAGTCACTTAATAGATAACCACCCTTAATTGGTGGCGTCAATCGAGCTGCTGCTCTTTAGAAAAAACGTGTAAAAGTGAACTGTCTGTAATCTAACCTTCGAATTTAAACTGCACCTAAGCCCATGAAAATAATACTCTTTATTTTATTGCCAGATACTATCCCCATCACTCCCTTGACAGCGCGCGAGTTAGAATTACTTTAACCATTGAATTGACGGTTATTAACTGCACGATACTTGGCAGGATCAATTATGGCTGACTACTATGAGCTTCTGGGCGTTAAAAAAAGCGCCTCGGATGATGAAATTAAAAAATCCTATCGCAAACTGGCAATGAAGTTTCACCCGGACCGCAATCCAGGGAACAAACAGGCTGAGGACAAATTCAAACAAATCAGTGAGGCTTACGCGGTTCTGACTGACACGGAAAAACGTCGGCAGTACGACATGTTTGGTGATCAAAAGTTTCACCAAAACTTTAGCCAGGAAGATATTTTCCGTGGAGCGGATTTCCGAAATATATTCACGGATGCTGGCTTTGACGGTTCTGACATATTTAGTCGTATTTTTGGCGCAGGATTCGGTGGCTTTGGCGGCGGTCCAGGACGCGGAGGGTTTGGCGGTGGGTCCGTCAAAGGACAAGACATTGAGTATCCCGTCACGATCTCATTCAACGATGCCTTCAAAGGCTCCGAACGTCACATTAGCTTTCGCACCAATGATGGCACAAGCCGTGAATTGACGATTAAGGTTCCCGCAGGTGTCCGCGAAGGAGGTAAGCTTCGCGTTTCTGGCAAAGGTGCCAATAGCCAATTCGGCGGTCCACCGGGGGATCTCTATGTGGTCGTCTCTGTTGCGCCACATCCTCAGTATGTAAGAGCCGGTGACGATGTCGAACACAAAATCTCACTTAAACTCTCTGATGCACTACTGGGATGCTCAAAAGATGTTGAGACCATGGACGGCACCAAAAAAATCAAAGTTCCAGCCGGAGTCAAACCAGGAACAAAAATCAGGCTCAAAGGCTTAGGATTTCCGCAGCCAGGATCCTCATCCCGTGGCGACTTTTATGCTGTCGTCGATTACGAGGTCCCCGAGAAGCTCAGCGCAGAGCAGATGGACCTCGTTAAATCACTGGCAGAGGCCGGTCTTTAACGCAAATTACTGAGTGCACTGCATCAGCATGCGGGCATTGGCATCATTTTCATACATGCGCTTCATCGCTGCCTCCGCTGATCGACGATCCGCAGGCCCATTGTAGCCTATATCACCTCGATAGTAGCCGGGGGACTTGAGTGCTGATGACTTGGGATCATTCCGAGTTGCTGTTACCTGTTGTACGACTTGACCTGAGGCATCGAACGTTGTCACTAGTACACTTCGACGCTCAATGTAACCGTGTTTGTAGTTTGCGTTCCACCACGTATCGTATTGATCAGAAGAGTATACAGAAAAATAGACGAGCTCGGGTCGATAGGGCGCATCTACATAGCAAGTTGACAGTAGTGTCTCGTCAACACGACCCTGCCCAACAGGGTGACGTGTCGATATCCTCGGATTATTTCGATGTTCAGCAACGGATTCTCCAGAAGCACCCTCGCCTGTCAGACCGATAGACGCGCTGTTCTCAATAGCTCCATTTTCTGAATTAACAGTTGCACTATCGGACTGAGAATGAGCCGTTCCACAAGCAAAGAAAAGCCCTATCGAAATAAACGCGAAAACTGCAAAAATCGAAAAATGTTTCCGTAACAGCATTGCTTTCTCTCCCGCCAATTTGGCACCAGATAATAAAATTCTCAGTGGCTCGGAACACGAGGCACATTGAGATGCAAATATCTGGCCAAGTTCGATTTCAATGACTTGCAAGCGTTTGGCAGAAATGAGCACGCCAAAATGACGACTCGAACTACTTTTTTGCACTGAGATGGCAGCGCTCTGGTATTTTTTCTTTACCAGTTACTGAAAATTCTGAATAAACTAGAAAATAAGGCAGCAGGACTATTTAAGTTCAGACTTCAACACGACATCTTCAAAAAACGTCGCCTCTTGAGCTTTACCTTTTTTGAGCCAATAGTCAGCACGGGCGTTGTAAGGAAATTCCATCTTAGCTTTGTAAGCTCGTAAATATTTCACAAGATCTTTCATTGAAAAGCCACTTGCCAGTAACTCCTGTTCATTAACGAAAACTTGGCTGTGTGTAATAACTTGCACAACATCTATTCCGTTATCACGGCGATCAAACTCCCTATTCAAATCAGATCGTAATTTTGTTCTATCAAGCCGGTACGCGCCGCTCAGCTCTGGCAAGGGCGCGGCACCATGATCGGCTGTCAACACAACAAGAAATTCACCCGCAGACTGTTTCTCTATCAGAGCTACTAACTTCTTTGCCTCTTCATCAGCCGCTTGAAGAACATCGCCACACTCATCTGACTCGAATCCAAAAGCATGTCCACAGTTGTCAGTTGCTTTCATATTAATCCAAATCAGATCTGTCTCATCATCTTGACCAACCTTTAACTCTTCAACGGCCTTTAATGTCATGTGTGATTGTTGTCGAACGAGCGCCGGTGACGTACCCGCCATTCGATTTTCAAACTGTAATCCGTCTTCCTTGCGACCTATGTGAAGCAACTGGTGTCCACGCCACTTCCCATCTTTGTCGACAATTTCTTTGAGCCACGGCATCAATCCTTGGCCGACGAAAGCTCGCGGCATTTGATAGTGAGACGTTTCAGTTGTCCATAAGCCATCACTTCCAAATTCATCCAACCACGTGACATAAGACTTCGAGCCGCCGTTGAAAAGCGCGCCGTGTCCCGCCATCGCAATTGACGCGCGAGGCGCAGGAGCTACAGAGAGAATCACGGGCTTGTTTTTTCTCGTAAAAGACCAAACATCTGACAGCGTCGGAGTGAAGAAAAAACCTGGGTTTGTTGCTCTCGCGTTGCTTTCAGGACCGGTCTGCATCGTAAACGCGTAAAGCTGACGCCATATTCCTTTGTGAAAAAAGTTGTTACCGGCGACACCATGTTCACTGGGCCATGTGCCCGTACTTACTCCTGCGTGACCAACACTTGTCTCAACATCAACATGAGCCACACTGCCA